>NZ_MPQG01000002.1:0-301621 GCF_002020255.1 Solemya velum gill symbiont
TGAACAATCGTCCCCGAAAATGTCTTGGCATTAAAACGCCCAATCAAGTATTTTTCGGGATTAACCCATCCGTTGCACTAGTGAGTTGAATCCGCGCTTTGTTATAGGGGGCACCTGTGTATTTATTGCAAACCTAGCTTGGCTATCAGAAGCTAATGCGAAGCCACGTGAAGGTGTTTTGAGTCAAATTAACTGCGAGTGCAAGTGTGCAGTTCGGCGCGAGGGACGTCCGCCGATGATTAGAGATAAGACGTTTGCTGCTCCTAGTGGCGATCCGGAACGATGTGGCGGGATGAACGGTACGAGCTGCCGCAATACACGACCGGATGGGACAACTGCCCTCGGCAAGCTTGAAGATTGTACGGCGGTGGTAACAATGACCGGTGGATCTAGGCCTACATTACCTGACGAGCCGATGAAGATAGCACCAACGCCAAGTGACTCGACACCTGCCTCGCCAGCACCACTAAAAGCGCACCCTATGCCTGAACCTCCGTCGAAAGAAATTAATCGATAATCACTTACGAGATACAGGTTTCTGAGTATTACGGTTTTAAACACGAATGTCCGCTTTTGGCCGAAAGAGGACATTTACGACGCTACCCACACTCACAAAACGTACTATAATTGTTCTACAATTATGGACGGCATTAAACTACTCGCATGATGCCTCATGATCTACCTAGCATGACTGGCAGCCCTTCAGGGCAAAAGGTACTGGCTAGGCCATTAGTTTACGGGTAATTCGCAGCACCGTGACTATCCAGTTTCTAAGCCCTATAGGGGGCTTACAACGACAAGGTGGTATATGGCTAGTACGATGTTTCAAGGGCGTGAGGACACAGCCCTGGCGATTCTGGACAATGATAACTGGGCAACCCAGCGGCAGATTGCCGATCTGCTCGATGTGTCCCGCGTCACAATCAACGAATGGCATTCCAAGGGACTACCCTTCAAATTAGGCGACAGGAAAACGAATCTATACCTGGCGCCACTAGTGATTAACTTCCAGGTCGGCTATGACATGTTCAAGCAAGGGATTTTGAAGCAGAACAACGCTGCGCTCTGGGTGGCTTTTGTTAATGCATCGATGAATGACTCAGTCGAGAAACCAATCAAACTGCTGAAAAAAGGCTTTAACCTCAGTGAACGTCAGGCATCGCTGATTGTGGGTGAAGCAATTGGAATGATAAAGGAGCGGTATGGTCAGCGGCCTGTTCCGATATGAAAAAGGCGCGCCGAAGTGCCCCTTGATTGAATGAGCTCTTCCGACTGCCACCTCAACCGATCGGTGCATTCAAGGTACTGGGTAAGACGCTGTATTGCGGGTATTGCGCACCCCGAACTCCTAAGTCTGGGTGGACTTGTGAAATCGTGTTTTCATCATCACCCCTTTTTCACATATGCAATAAAAAAGCACCTACGATTTCTCATAAGTGCTTGATTTGTTTGGAGCGGGAAACGAGATTCGAACTCGCGACCCCAACCTTGGCAAGGTTGTGCTCTACCAGCTGAGCTATTCCCGCGTTGAGGCCGCAAATTGTACGGTTTCCGGCCTCCATGTCAAGCCTGTTTTTTCAAATTTGTAACAATTCCTACAGAATAAAATAGAGCACCACGGGTATCACGAGAATACTGGAGACATTTCCCAGTAACACGATCGATGCAACCTTATCCGGTTCCTGCCCATATTGCTCTGCAAGCATGAAATTGAGAACCGCCGGCGGCAAGGCACAAAAGAGGATGAATTGCGCTGCCTGCATTCCCTCGAGTGAAAACAGTGAAATTAACAAAAGACCGACAAGCAGGGTGGCACTGACATTAAGCACATTTGCCGCTATTGCGAGACGAAAGTGGGTAACGTGCGTCTGTGCCACGCGTGCACCGAGTGAGAACAGCAGCAGCGGTATCGAGATCTGTCCAAGCATACTGATTGCATCCCCAAGTGGCTCAACCAGCTTGATACCTGCAAGATTGACGACGATGCCGAGAAAAGCGCCCCAGAACATCGGCAGGCGAATCAGCGGTTTGATATGAAAATGCGCCGCCAGTATCCAGCTGCCGAAAGTAAAATGCATGAAGTTTTCGACAATAAAGAGTACGGTCGCAGCGGCCAGCCCCTCCTCTCCAAATGCAAACACTGCCAGTGGCAATCCCATGTTGCCAGAGTTGTTGAACATCAGCGGCGGTACGAGTGTTTTGACGTCTGTCTTCATCACTTTTGCTGCCGCTACAGCGATCACGCCCGTGATAAGAATCACTACAACTCCGGCTGCCGTCAGGCTGGTGTAGCTGAGCAGATCAAATTCGGCATCGGACATCACCGAGAAAATCAGTGCCGGGGTGAATATCTCCAGGTTAACCCTGTTGGTGACTGAAAGATCAGTGCCGCCGCGTCGGAAACGTGCATACAGATAGCCGCTGACAGCAACCGCGAAGACCGGAAAGATGATGCCAAGAACGACAAGGATACTTTCCATTGGCTTGCGTTACCCGGTTCTCTTCATTGCATAAAAGTCATCCACGAAACTGGCGAGACGCTGCTCTTCAATTGCGCTTCTGATACCATGCATGAGTGACTGGTAGTAAGCCAGGTTGTGAATTGTATTCAGCCTCGCACCGAGTATTTCATTGCAACGATGCAAGTGACGCAAATAGGCGCGGCTGTAGTTCTGGCAGGTATAGCAATCGCAATCAGAATCAAGTGGCCCGGTATCCTTTGCATATTTTGCATTCTTGATGCGTACCTTGCCTGTGTGGGTAAAGAGGTCGCCATTGCGCGCATTGCGGGTCGGCATGACACAGTCAAACATGTCGATACCACGCTGTACCGCCTCGACCAGGTCTTCAGGCGTACCGACACCCATCAGGTAGCGTGGCTTGTCAGTTGGCAGCTTGTCAGAGAGAAAATCGAGTATGCGCCAGCGATCCTCAGGCGGTTCGCCAACCGAGAGCCCACCTACTGCATAGCCGTCGAAACCGATCTCCATCAGGCCTTCAAGCGAACGCTGTCGCAAATCCTCGTAGATTCCACCCTGAACAATTCCAAACAGTGCAGAGGGGTTGTCACCATGCGCCTCTTTACTGCGTTTAGCCCATCGCAACGATAACTCCATCGACTCTTCTGCCACCTTGTGGGTTGCCGGATATGGCGTACATTCATCGAATATCATGACCACATCTGAGCCCAGTTCACGCTGGATTTGCATCGACTCTTCCGGACCCATGAAGACCTTGTCTCCATCAATCGGAGAACGAAAATGGACACCCTCTTCGGTAATCTTGCGCATGGCACCGAGTGAGTAGACCTGGAATCCACCTGAATCCGTCAATATCGGTCCATCCCAATGCATAAAATCGTGCAGATCCCCATGTAAACGGACTATTTCTGTACCTGGGCGAAGCCAGAGGTGAAAGGTATTGCCAAGAATCATTTCGGCACCGACTGAACGCAACTCTTCCGGTGTCATCGCCTTGACTGTGCCATAGGTACCAACCGGCATAAACGCGGGAGTTTCTACCGAACCACGCTCAAATACCAACTGCCCGCGACGAGAACCGGCATCTCTGGCATGTATGTTTTGTTGCATCGCAATATTCACTTGACTTTTCGAAAGCACCTATATTAGTATATCTGCATACGCTAATCCCCCTCCTTTAAATTAGCGTATATTCCTCCATCCTTCTTATGGTGGTTTTTGGCGCGGTATCTTACCGCGCCTTTTTTTATGTGCTGAATTTAAAGAATAATATGAATTAACTGTTTTCTTTATCTATTTGTTTTTTATTATAATTCTCTTGATGTTGAGAAGGTCACCTCAGGCCAGCGCTCTTGTGCAAGCGTGAGATTCACACGTGTTGGAGCCAGGTAGACCAGCTGCCCGTCACCATCCTCGGCCAGGTTGTCATGGTTCTTGATTTTGAACTGTTCGAGCATCTTTTCATCGTCACAGCTGACCCAGCGCGTCGTCTGAACGCCAATTGCCTCTACTATTGCCTCAACTCCATATTCACCCTTGAGACGGTGTACGGCGACATCAAACTGCAGCACTCCAACTGCGCCCAGGATAAGGTCATTATTCTTCAGTGGACGGAAAACCTGGGTCGCACCCTCCTCGCACAGCTGCAGAACGCCCTTGTGGAGCTGCTTCATCTTGAGCGGATCCTTGAGGACGACACGACGGAAGAGTTCCGGTGCAAAATAGGGAATGCCCTCGTACTTGAGCTCCTCACCCGATGTAAATGTATCGCCAATCTGGATGGTGCCATGATTATGCAAACCAATGATATCGCCTGGCCAGGCCTCTTCAACCTGCTTGCGGCTATCGGCCTGGAAGGTGATCGCGTTGCTGATCTGCACTGTTTTGCCAATGCGCACCTGCTTCATCTTCATGCCTTTGCTGTAATTGCCAGAGCAGACGCGCATAAAGGCAATACGGTCACGGTGTGAAGGATCCATGTTCGCCTGTATCTTGAAGACAAAGCCACTGAAACCCTCCTCTTCCGGTTTGACGTCTCTCTGGCCTGCGTGGCGAGCAAGCGGTGCAGGTGCATATTCAACGAACGCATCGAGTAGCTCCTGTACACCGAAGTTATTGATTGCAGAGCCGAAAAAGACAGGTGTCAGCTCACCCTGGAGGTAGCTTTCAATATCAAACTCGCGGGTTGCACCACGTACAAGCTCAACCTCCTCGCGGAGCTCGTCAGCCATATCTCCGATGACTTCATCGAGGCGTGGATTGTCCAGCCCCCCGATCATTTCACCGGTCGCAATCTTGCCACCGTGATTCGGATTATAAAGATGCGTGGTATCACTACGGAGATCAAACACCCCTTTAAATCGCTTGCCCATGCCAATCGGCCATGTCAACGGCGAACAAGGCATTTTCAATACATCCTCGATTTCGTCCATGATATCGATCGCATCGCGTCCCTCACGGTCGAGCTTGTTGACGAATGTGAGTATCGGCGTATCGCGCATGCGACACACCTCCATCAATTTAATCGTACGTTCCTCGACACCCTTGGCAACGTCAATCACCATCAGCGCCGAGTCAACTGCTGTCAGGGTACGGTATGTATCCTCGGAGAAGTCAGCGTGTCCTGGGGTATCGAGCAGGTTCACGACCCGATCGTTATAGTCGAACTGCATCACCGACGAGGTCACCGAGATACCACGCTGTTTCTCGAGCTCCATCCAGTCTGATGTCGCGTGGCGCGCGGCTTTGCGCCCCTTGACGGTTCCGGCAAGCTGGATCGCACCCCCGAACAGCAACAGCTTTTCGGTCAGTGTGGTTTTACCGGCATCAGGGTGGGAGATGATAGCAAAGGTCCTTCGCTTATTGATTTCATTAAGAAAATCTTGGTTTGCCATGTATAAATTCTTTTAGTTTGTACACGGATTTGTACACACTTTTGGAAGTACTCTCTTTTCAGTTCTTCGCTTGTCAAATCCGTCGTGTTAATCGTAATTGGCCGCTATTTTCGCTGATCTTGACTTTATAAACAATCAATGGTTATCTAATCGGTTACCATTTACTCTCAGCGTGCGCCAATGCTCAGTTGTAGCTGTTTGCAATCGTTGCTTCTTCAGCTCATGAACAACTGTGGCTAAACCACAAATTCCTTCGCTACCAAAAATCGATGATAGCTTGTCGTACTACACCAATGATGGTGCAGTTGCCGTTGATCGGTATTGCAGGGTATTGCGGGTTCAAAGGTTTTAGGTACTTCTGTTCACCATCAATAACCAACTGCTTAAAGGTTGCTTCTTTCGAATCATCCAAACGCGCAACAACCAATGAACCTGATGAGTAAGGTAACTCAGGATCAACAACGATCACTGCTCCCTCAGGTATGGATTTTTTTCCGCTTGGATTTTCCATACTGTCGCCTTTTACGCGAAGCGCGAAACAACCTTCATGTGCTTTCCCAGTGACTTCACGCCACTCCTCTGCATCTTCAAAGGCAAATCCCTCCGCTATTTCAGTCCAATCCCCAGCCTGAACCCAATTAATAAGAGGAATACTCCCTTTAATGTCAGGCCCTACTTCTACATTACCGACCCCCAAGCCAATCTCGCCATCACCTGTGGCGAGCCAATGAGCATTCACGCGAAGCGCCTCCGCGATCTGCATGGTGTAACGAGACCTAGCCGATTTACCAGAGCAAATCTGGCTGATCGACTGCTGTTTGATACCAATGCGACGAGCCAACTCAGACTGAGTCACCCCAGTAAGCTGCAAGGCATGGTTTAGTCGTTCGGATAAAGTTTTCATAAGCCCGTATTCTACAAATAAAACTGTAGCCTTTCAACAATTTTAACTGTTGACTTATCTACAGTTTATACTGTTACATTCAATCTTGTAACAGTTATTATTGTAACAGGAGACGGTATGGAAGTGTTCAACACGACACAAAAACATCTCCGCCGTGCCATTGACTTGGTCGGCGGGCAATCAGCATTAGCACGAGCCATCAACTCAAAACAGCAAAACGTCTGGTTTTGGTTGAATAAATCAGGGCGTGTTCCCGCTGAATTCGTTTTACCCATCGAACAAGCTACGCAAGGACAGGTAACCCGATCTCAGTTAAGACCGGACATCTATCCCGAAGGCCAAAGCGAGCTGAAAGCCAGTAACCAGTAGGATTAAGGGCAAGTAATGGTCAGCATTTTACGTAAACACAAAAGCGAGTACTTCCATGCGTGATTATGGCAAGGTCTATACCCGCTTTTGGCTAAAGCAAAATGTTTTGTCCTGGAGTGATTCAGCGAAGTTGCTAGGACTGTATTTGCTTACATGCCCGCATTGTAATTTGCTTGGCTGCTTTCGACTGCCGATTGGTTACGTTGCTTCTGACTTGAACTGGGATGAGCAACAGGTTGCCAAGGCGTTAAGTGAGTTAGAACAAGATCAGTTCCTGATTCGTTGCGAGGAATCTGGTTGGACTTTGATTCGAAGCTTTCTGAAGCACAACCCAATCGAAAACCCAAACCAAGGTAAGGCAGCCTTTCGGTTGCTTAAAGATGTACCTGCCGACTTCGTTGGTATTGCATCGCTTTTGAAATCTCTTGCCGCTTTTCAAGCTCGGCTTCCAGAAGAATTTTCATCATTGTTTATGCCTGATGGCAACCCGGTAAGGGACTCTCAACGGTCGGATGACTCTGAGAGAAGCAATAAACCAACAGTTAAAACTGTTGACCACATACAGTTTGAAGACTTCTGGGATGTACAAATACGCAAAGAAAAAAAAGCAAAAGCCAAAGAAGAATGGCTGCGCATGGGCCTCAATGAAGATCATGAACTCGCCTTGGAAGTCCTAACACGCTGGAAAGAGCAACGAGACAACCGATTGCAGTATCAAGATCGGACTAAGACCCCTATGCCACATAACTGGCTTTTAAACCGGCAATGGGAAGACGAGTACGTTCGCATTGATGAAGTACAGCAATCATCGACGAGCCTAAAGGTCAGCAATCACCAATTGAATATTGAAGAAAGCAATCGCCGCATTGCTGAAAGCTGGGCCGGACCAGGTATTCGGGAGGTTCGTTCAAGTGCAGGAGGTTGATAAACGCGAGTTTGCTGATGTTTGGGGAGCAGCTTGGGCCATGTATGGCAAAAGCGTATCACCGCAATTGCTATCCATCGCATTTGAAGCCCTTCGTGCTTATAGCATTGAAGAAGTGCGAATCGGTCTGACTCGGCATATTCAATCACCGGATACTGGGCAATTTTTTCCAAAGCCCGCTGACGTCATCAAGCATATCGATGGCAACTCGGGTTCAAGAGCCATGGTTGCTTGGAACAAAGTTGACAAGGCTGTTCGTCAGGTTGGCGCTTGGACATCCGTGATGTTTGACGATGCACTTATACACCGCGTGATTTCAGACATGGGGGGATGGGTTGAACTCTGCAAGGTAGATGACAGGGAATACCCCTTTAAGCAAAAAGAGTTTTTAACACGCTACCAGGCTTACTTGTTACTGGACGAAGTGGGTGAATACCCAAGGCTATTACAGGGTATTGCAGACCATCAGAACCAGCAAAAAGGATTTGATATGCAAGCGCCTGTTGCCGTGGGCGACTGGTCAAAAGCGGCACAAGTTTATACGAGAGGCATCGCTGACTTTAGCGCAGTGCCTTTGAAAAGAATAAGCCCGAAAGCCATTCAGGTGCTTCGCGGAAATGAATTAGAGGACAAAAATGAAAACGATTAAAGCAAAAACCATTGCCCTAGTGATAGCCATGTCCGCAAGCACTTCAGTCTATGCGTTTCCGGGCTATCAGTGGGAAAAAGCAGCACAAAGCGTTGGTATTGATCCAGTCATGCTCTACGCCGTTGCCTTGGCTGAGTCGGCCTCACATCGTGGTCTTAACATGACCAGTCCATGGCCATACGCAATTCGCAATGGTTCAAATGCAACCTACGCCAAATCTAAGACAGAAGCTGAGCAACTGTTAAACCAGGCACTTCAAGAGAGTGAAAAATACCAGCTCGATATTGGCCTAATGCAAATCAATCTGCATTGGCATGGGCATCGGGTGAGCACAGCGACGGAACTGCTAGACCCCATCACCAACCTTGCCGTCGGCTCCAGTATTTTGGCCGAAGCAATCAAGTCTTCACCAAACGATTTAGAGCTTGGCATAGGCCGCTATCACAGTTGGAACGAAGAGCGTGCACGCTGGTATGGGCAAAGAGTACTTTCTATCTATCGCAATCTTTTACATGAACTGGAGGTCCGTCAATGACAACCAATCAACAAGACTTCTATCAATTAAATTTGGCGTACCTACACGCAGCACGAGAATTAGCGCGAATTGATCCGCAAGAGGCGGTCTTGCGCTTTGGTCTTACACGCGACGTGGTGGATGCACTGATTAATGCCGGTGTTGATGACCTGCAACGAGTGGCGACCTCATCATTCATGCTGTTTCAACCACGGGGTAACCAAAGCCAACTGATTGAGATGGTGAAGAGCAAAGGCACAGGTATCCCAAGAATCGCTTATTTATTATCAACCCTAAACAACAAGGGGGATGCATGATTGATAACCTGTCCAAAAGTGAGCTGTTTACCCGAGCCTCGCTGCTTATTAAGTACGGATTTCGAACAACCATTATCGCGCTCGATACTGGTTTGCCAATCCACATTATCAGAAGGCTGCACAAAGAAGTGACTGGAAAGTCACCTTGTCCTGGTCAATTGCCAGAATCTGATGCCATTGTTAAAAGCAGAAGAGCCTTAGTTGAAGGCTCCCTGCTGATGGCGCTTTATGTCAATATTGGTGGTGATAATGTCTACAAACAATTAAATATTGATGCTTTGATGAAGGCTTACGATGCGTACTTGGTTGCAAGAGAAGAAGCAGAGCTTCCAGCTGAGATCCCCTGGAAAAAACTAACCATTAATGAAGGTTGGGTTCTAGCTCGTGATTTAAGATCACAGCTGGCATCCTTACACCGGTGTCGATGCGGCAGTCTGTATTTGACGGTATCTCAACAGCGCATTCAGCTTAAATGTCCTGTGTGCGAGATTATGGCCGAGCAAACCACTAGAGCACTTTTTGAGAACTAACATGCTGATGCATGATTTGATTGTGCACCGCCCGTGCACTTTGAGAGTACAACTAAGATGACAAACTTACTTAAATCTTTACCAGCACGCTGCTGGGTTATATCACTGGGGCTTTTTCTGGCGACTTTGGCTGCGGCTCATTTTTTTCCCTCAGAAATATTAACAGCATCTGCCAAGTTAGCGGCTTTGCCATTTCTGATTTGCACCATCGTTTTTTTCAGCTACTTGGGGTTCAAAGCGACCTGTAACCCCATCGGCCTTATAGCCATCACCACTATGTTTTTAGTAATCGCATATTGGCAAGCGAGTTGGACAATTGTTGGTTTGGGACTCTTTTTCTTAGCTATTTGTACTGGAATTAGATTCTTGAGCAGCCAAGTTAAAGATTCGGGTAGAACTTTGAGCATTGAAAAAAAATGGTATTGGTATAAGCTCCATTCGTTTTTTGATGGCTTTTATCCTAGGTATCCCAAAAAGCCAAAAAAATAGCCAGCCCACCACAAGCTGGCTACCTTCTGTTTTTAGTTCCTTCCTGATGCCTGGTTATAGGCCCTAATATCGATCAAGTTGTTCTGAGCATAATCTCCCGCAAGGGATGCATTTGAGATCACCGCTATCTGCTTATCCACAAATTCTTTATCTTCTTCGGACACAGTGTCGGGGATGTAAGCGCCACTCTCATCCTTTTGACGATACTCATTTAGCATTTGTTCCCTTAGGCCAAGCATTTCAGGCGACCAACTCGATGAGTCTTCAGAGTTGAAAACGCGCCCCGCCAAACCTTCATTGAAAGCTTGAGCGAACACTTGACTTTGAATCGGGGTCAATCCCATTCTCTGCCCTTCGCTGTATGCTTCCTGTTTAAAATCATCGGCATACTGTTCTAAGAACTCACCATATCGATTGTTAACTGCCGCACCGAATGCCCCAGCCAACATGGCTTCAGACTTAGTGCCCCAGTTTACTTCGGAGGCATACTGCGAACTCGATCCACTGTATGCATCATTAAACGCCGTCAATGGATTTTCCAAAGAGGTTCCGGCATCAACGGCGGCTTTTAAGCCATCCCAGGTTGATTTGCTGGCCACCGTTGCATTGTGCAAGAAACCTCGTGAGCCAGGATCTTCAAGCGCTTGTTCTTTGTAACTCTCATAGTCTTCGCCAAAGTGATTCAAGGTATGCAGTGCTGCATCAGTATGCTTGCCACTGAAATCACCAATAGCACTGGCGCTGTTGAAGAACATTTCAGCACCCGAGACTCCGCTATCATCAGCCATAATGCGAGATCGCCACTGAGATCCAGCTTCACTGTTTAGTCCAGATTGATAGGTACTTGTGTCAGAAGCTACGGCCTGCTGGGCTTGCTGCTGATGCGCATTCAACTGTCCATCTATACCAGACAGATTGGTTTGGTAAGCCGATTGAGCTGCGTTGAACTGAGTTTGAACTGTTGCTGCATCCTCGTAGCCGCCCAATACACCCGATTCAACTTGGCTTTGAGTACCACCAAAAGTAGGTGCAGTTGATGACAAGCCTTCATTTGAGCGCGGCTGAATTGATCGTAAATCGGCTCCGGTAGCCATGGCCATAACCGTCATTGCAGCTTGATAATCATTGTCGCGTTCAGCGGGCGTTGAAGAGTTGCTATAGGTTAAAGACTCCATAGCTGCCGCTACATACGCCTGATTATCATCAGGTAGCAAGCGCTGATACATTGGAAGGTTTTCACGTAAACGGTTACCTGCTTCAACATGCTGGTTTATATAGCGACCTAAATAATCCATGACTTCAGGATTGTCCGCCGCTAATCGGGTTAACGTCGCACCATCAGTATTTCTTTGTCCTGATAGACTGTAGCTGGCCTGATCAAGCTCACTAAAGCGATTTGATGCCGTGACAACGTCTTGTGCTGAACTCTGAAGTGACTGATAGTCTTGGTTAGACAAGGACATCTCAACACCAGAACGTCTTGAATCTGAAAGGTCCTTAACCATCGCATCGCGATACTCAGCGCGTCGTGAATCACTCGATGCCAAGCTTTGCATCTCCCCTGTGAGCGTATTTGCGGTCGTAGATCGAGAACTGCCTTCTGACGACTCAACTTGGCCACTAAAGTTACCACCTAAATCCAGCCCTGCTCGTACCCTTGATAGTTTTGGTACACGAGATGAGTCTGGCTTATCGACTCCTGGCAAGTTGCCCTGTGGAGAATCATTGCCGCCAGTACCAAGAAGCCTTCCAAGAAAACCCTTATCAGCAACTTCTTTCTCACCGGGATTAGTAATAGTTCCATCGCCACCGACCCTTAGGCCTCCCGATAGCACGCCCGATACCAAGCCACGTACAGCATCTTTTTTATCGTCTCCAAAACCATACCGAGTTTGCAGGTCATCAGTAACCTGATTAACAACGGCGCTAGATGCGGAGTTAGATGAGCCGATCTGACGTCCAACCGATGACAGGTTGTCGTAACTTAGCTTTTCACCAAAAGTTCGACTCATGGTATTCCCAACCTGACGACTAAAGGCTTGGGTTGCCTGAGTCATGGATTCTTTTGCAGAGCCGACCATTGAACCCACTGCGTTTCCGACAGAGAAACTACTTAGTAGGTTTGACGCGCCGGTCATAGCAGAACCCGTAAGGGCTGAATTTTGGAACATTGACTGTGATTGCATTACCGGGGCATTTTTCGCGACATCTGGACTTGCCAGTTTTTCATCAATGGCATCACCGTTTTGAAGACGCCCAGCCAAGTGGGTAGCGGTTATTGCTGAGCCATACACGAGCATGAGCGAAATCGCTGGAACACTCGACGCCAACATTCCGCCAGTAGCTATCCAAGTTTGCAGCACTGAATCCATCTGCATCATCCCGGCAAAAGATGGCACTTCCGTACCTGCAAAAGCATCAAGTGCCGACATTTTCCCTGCAACGGTTAAATGAATATACAGGTTAATGATGGCCATGACAGGCATCCAAAGTTGAATCCAAAGCAGGATTAACAAGTACTTCCCGGCCATTCGCATCCCGATTTGGCCAAGGGCTATCACAAAGGCCATCAATGGGGTGATGGCGTAAATGAAGCCCTCAAAAAACGTCATCATCGGACGAACAATACTTTGGAACAGCGTCTGCTCCGCCGCCCATTGTGTATTGCGCTGCTCAATCGCTTGGTTAACCATAACGGCTGCGGTGAAAGCTTGATCATCCATATACTTGCCCGTCACGCTTTGCTCATAAATAGGCAAAAGCACCGACGCGGTCATGTACTCTTGGGTGTTAACCGAAGCCAAACCAAGGTTATTCAGTGCATTTCGGATTACGTCATCAGTGTCCGTTGCTGACGAAGTTCCCAATGAGGCTGACAGAACCTGTTTAAGCCTCGGAATGAAGGTTGATTCTGTCATGAGTTTCAGTTGGCTATAGGCATCGGTGCAGTCCAGATCGCTACTGCTACCACTGAGCATGATTCGCGTGCCATAAATGCGCGAATCAAACCTAATCGCAGTCATCGGGTTAGGATCACTCAGCACCTGATCGAGGTTCTTTTGGCCGATGTCGATACCAATCAAGGTGCACTCTTTGATGTAGTTAAACCACGATTGCTCTATGTCCGAACCGCCGACACGATTTGCATCACCCAACCCAGAGCGATCCATCACCTGTTTTCTCACTTTAATCAGTGACTGTAAACTGGATGCAAAGCCGTATTCCGTCATGGCGGGAGTTGAGAACGCCGTTTCAAACAATCGCGTGATTTGAAAGCCAACAGTCGAAATCGTACTACCTGCGGCAGCAACACCGATGGGCACATTATCAACCACTCGAACTTGTCCCGTGTACGCATCCTCAATGCTCACTCGGGTACTGGGTCCAAACATGGTTGCAAAGACTAGCCATGAGACTAAAACGTGTTGAAAGTTAATCCCACGACCGCCTTGCATTAAGGCCTGGACAGAGACCATCAATACCCCAATGAGCAAGCCAATCCGAACCATTGAAGTAAAATCGCCTGTACCAGTGATCATCGAGACAGCGTTCAAGACCTGCTCTAAAAATGCCGAATCCCCGATGGAATAGATCTCCCACATGACCTATTCCCCCAGTGCCGTAGATTTAACTGTGTAATAACGCTGCTTGCGAATGGTCTGAATCACCTGATTAAAATGCGCCAGCAATTCTTGCTCTGAACCGTATCTTCGCTGTAACGCGGCGTATTCCTCATTGATTTGGCGACGTGCACGTTCAAGGTCTTCAGTTAACAACTTCGCATAGGCATGATCTTCCACACCAGAGGTGCTTCTAGCAGCATTGAGCATGTCTTCAACCAATGCTCGGGCCATCTCAACAGCAATAAATGGCGCAGCTCTTGAAGCAAACGACCTAGCAGCTCCTTCATTTAATGCAGAAAGTGTTCGAATCATGCCGCCAATGCTCGCAGGAGCCGAGGTCATAAAAGCCTTTTCGGTGGTGCTAGCAGCCCCTGTATTTCGAGCAAACTTAAAAATAATGCCGTTACTAGAACCTGTACCAAGAAGTAAATTTTCGACCTGAGTTGATAACCCGGTTAGGGTCACGTTAGTGATTGTCGGATTTAGACAGCCGTCTTGTGTCACTGTGTCACATCGGTACATAGCGACGTTACCGCCATGAATTAGATGCTCAATAGTCACTTTATTGCCATTCAGTCTGGTCAGTTTTGGGGCTTTACCTTGGCCATCAGCGGCATTCGCTAAATCACCAACGATGATCGAGCCCGTCACGGACATAACCGCTTCAAGAAAACGGTCATCCCCCGATGCAAACCAGCTTGATGCCGAGTGACGTTTCAGTGCTCGCCAAACCAAGTTACCTTTAATCGTTTTGTTCACATCCGATGCCGCGACACTCGAAGCGTTCTCATATGGGTTCTTACCATTGGACTCACTCCAACTGGTAAAAACGTCTCCAGCCCCTTTAAGTGAGCTCAACATGCTGGCTTCTGTTTGCCCCTTTTTACCAAAAGCAGCCAGGGTATCGTTCACGACTCCCTGAGCCATTTGACAGGAATTGCCAAAATACTCGTTCAACTGCTGGATTTTCTTTTGCAGTGTCTCCATGTGCTGGGAGCATTTCTCACACATAGCACTGAGCGCCAATTGGAATGCGTACCCCTTGGCATTTGCCGCTACAGAGCGAAGTAATTGAACAAACTGATCTGCATTAACAAATGACAAACTTCCAGCGAACATATCAATGCCGCCACAACCGGCTTGGAATGACGGTGGCACCATAGAAACGAGGTTCTCGTTCATGATCCTGTTACGGACAACAACGCTTCCTCCAGATATAACGCCACGTCGTTGACTCTCGAATACACCAGGCGCAGTGCTGTTGGTCATTGAACCAAACAACTGGTTCATCTCCTGTTGCAAACTTGCTTGGCTCATAGACGAAAAACCAATCGCACAGGCGATTAGAGATACTTGAAATACTTTTTTCATCGTTATAACCCTCCTTGTGCACGCAGATAGCGAACAAGGAACTCAGGGTCCTGCAATATCTTCTCGTTAAGCTCTTGGGCTGACATCGCGAGTGACACGCCGGGTTGAACAGGTCTGGTGGCATAGTAAGTTTGATCGTCAATCCAACCGGCTTGATGGGCTGCAAGAATGATTCGATTATTGAGCTCATCAAGGCTCATTGCGCCTTGGCCAATCGGAGTGATGACATTAGGCGGATCAACTAAGAACACGGCAGGGACAGTCGTAACGGACAAGGATTGGGCTTGTCCTGAATCGACTTTGTAATGAGGAAACTCTCCACCAGGTAAAGGCAAGCCATCGACTGCAATAGCAAAAACCTCGAAACCATAGTTCAAAGCCAAAGATTCGATGATAGGCGCTTGAGCATGGCAGTAAGGGCAATCAGAACGATAGAAGAAGAATAAGCCAGCCCGTTTTGCTACTTCACTTAAAGCAATATCTCGTTGAGCGCCTGCTTCTCGATCCATCCGATTGGCAGCATAGGTAGCCAATGGTCTGCGACTGATTTCATCCAAAACTGGATCGCCCATGACCACTTGCTGACTAACATCAGCAAATAGTGAGCCCTTATCCATCATGACGCGCTGTAGATAAAGATAGGCTCTGACATTCTCATTCGTTGGCTCATCAATTGCCTTGTCCATGAACGACTGCATATGCTCTCGGAACCATGCGGCACTGAAGGGCTTTAGCTCGTCCTGACTGGACTCAACGGAACCAAATTCCTGATTTAAAAGCTCTTTAGGCTCCGCTGGCTCAGGAATGACCTGATACCAAAACCAGCCTTCCTGACCACGCTGATAGAATGGCCCATCACTGGCATGGGCGGGCAAGATGAATAGAAAGAAAATAATGATTGGGATGGTCAACCATAGGATGAACCAAGGTAACAAAGGCGTTCTCATTGTCAGCTCCAGAAGATTTCATAGAGCTAACATGCTAAAGATCCCCGTCAGGGCGATTAGCCAGATAGATGAATGAATCGTGTGTGTTTCTGACTAGCTGGGTGAAGCGTAAAGAAAGCTGACTCGGGACGTAAATGCCACTCTGCGGCAAATTTGGAACGCAGCAGAAAATTTGAACGTCAGCAGAGCCTTATTATGTGAGTTTTTCACCATCCCCCCCCTGTGCTAGAAAGGCTTTCTCAACATCAATTAACAAGTCTGTCATTTGTTCAAGAATGCTATCGAACGCTTTAATCAGCTCGTCGTCTTTTATACCAAGACGTGCAATCGTTTTCTCATACTTTGAACCACGTCTATGTGCTACACCTGTCGATCGAACGCCCTGTAACCCTCCTAAGAAGGTTGCGACGTCAAATTTCACACCACCACCATTTAGAAACTCTGCAAGTAACTTAATAGAACCATTTTCTTCAATGGAAACATGCTTTTTAAGATCTTTAACATTAATAGAATCAATTGTAACTTTTACCAATGATAGTATCTGTGCATCAAATTCTGACTGTTCATTTTTGGTTAGGGAATGTAGCGTTTTTAAGCAGTGTGCATCAGCTTCGGCGAGCGGCAAAAAAAGTGGCCAGCCTTTATCCTTTAACCAATACTTCTGAAACCTTTCAAAATATGACTTGAAAACCAAATCTGGGCTTTCCGCATCAGCAAAGGCTCCGAGCATACTTCTTTTAAAATATGTATTACTCATAGCTCGTCCCTCTGGAGCAAGATTAAAGCTTTTCCAGTAAATCTGCTCGGAATGAGGTATATCTCGGCCAAGATCACCTAAAAAAACACAAACATGTCCTGACGAATTATTGTCAAAGCGCAACCTCCAATATCCATGCTTATGGATTACGCTATCTTGTACTTCATACTCTGATGAAGACCCAAAATACTTTTGAAGAACCGCTTTATCGAAGTAAACCGGAGTTAAGTAATGAGGCGCACCTCTATTTTTCCCGAAATAGTCGGCTAGCAAAGACGGATCACATGAATGGAGATGATGATCATGAGCATCACCTTCGATAATGAAGGATTCATAGCTCTTCTCTACTTTAAATGGGCTGTAGTACTCTTCTTTTCTTGGTGAGCAATTGAAAAGCTTTTTTCCTAGCACTCTAGTGAAAGTGCTATAGCCCTCTACGTACGAACTATCCCAAAACCGAGTGTAAGAAACGAAAGGATCATTCACATACTCATCCGGCAACCGAGTACTTGTAGCTTTGTGGCGCGAATTTTCAAAAAACAAAAGCAGGTTCATTTGTCTAGCAGACATAAATGCTTTCAAAAATGATTTTCTTATAAGGATTTCATCATCTGTATACCTAACAACCTGAATTTCAGTTCCATTGGCATCATCAACAACATATTTATGATTATCCCTGTCATGGTAGAGCTCGAGGTATAATACTAATTCTTGTAATATTTCTCTGTAAGGCTTTCTTGTGCCATGAAAATCTCTATAGATAACAAGCGGTAGATATTCGGAGCCATTTGGAGCATAACTGATATTATCCTCCCCACTCCATACTATTGACGGGCCTCCACTGCCAGGGAGTAAATCCCACCCATAGCCTTCCATTGCTTTTTGGGTATTTTCTGGTGAAACTAAGCAAGAGTATAGCGAACCATCCTCAGATTTATCGTCTTTATTTAGGTTTTTGTAAAGCGGAACCCAGGTTCCCTCACCCAACTCATTACGTATGAAATCTAAGAAGTCGTCCATATCTTTAGTCATTTTTAATATTTTCCATTATTAATAGGTGCTTTTCACATAAAACAAAAGTTGTATATTGCGCCAGCATAGTATTGATTATTGTTAGCCTGTTAATTCTTAATCGGTCCATTTTAATTCACTAAATTTGATGATTTCCCTTCCTCAGCAATAAATTCTTGAGCCTGTTGACTTACCCAAAGCGTCATGTTTTTTGATATAAAAAATAACAAGATATATTCAACCAGGTTTACAACAAGCTTCCACTTCTGAGACAGAATAAATATTGAGGATTGGCTAATACCACATTATTTTCACTTAACTTTGAAAACCGTCACCAACGTTTTAATTGAGCCACCAGGAATCATAACAAAGTATATCTTGCTCCCCACATGCTGCCAGAACTCAGCCTCTTGTGCATATTTTTTTGATTTTTGGATGGCGACGCTTTCTGGTAACTGGGCTTTAGTTAGCCCCGAACATAGCAGCTTTGAGCACAAAGCCTTCCAAGGATGCTTAGGTACGCCGTCTGAAAGCCGTTCCATGAATCTTTCAAGCGCGTGACGAGTCACCACGACGGGTCCAATGTTCGGAACGTTGATGACCTCATCGATTTCTCTCACTGTAGCATTATCGACGCTGTATTCTTCGAAGGAATGTGAGAGCCAATCGTCCCGCTTCTCTACCGAGAACTGTGCTTCTTGGTATCGAGTGAGCAAAAACCTAGTCAGGCTGTAAAGTGAATGCTGAGTTGAGCGTTGTTTCTGTAACTTTTTGATAGCTCCTTTACTGACCCGGATTTGAAGCCCATTACCGCTTCGGTTACTCCCCATCACCTCTTTCACTGACAGTAGGTGATGAATAGCATAAAGCTCAGCTGCAATTGGCTTTTGCTGCTCAGTTAGCTTGTCGTATTGCTCACCTAAATCGACCTTTAGCTCACCACCTCTTCGAAGGCCGGTCTTCCAGTAAACCGTAAACTCACCATCAATCTGCTTTGTTAACAGGGTTAATACCATCATGTTTGTTCTCCTATTGGTTATCTATTTTTCATTCTCCATGTTTTTTCAAATATGCAAGGCGCAAAAAAAGGGGCCGAAGCCCCTTGGATCAGATATGAACTTTCGGAAAGCCTATGGCACCGTAAACATTCAGCACATCATTCCAATCCCAACTTTTCACGCCAAGTGACGTTGGTATCGGGGGGATCAACACTTGCGTCAGAATGCCTTTCTGCCAGGCTTTTTTCTTGAGTTCATTCGCTGCATTCAGGCCGCTCTCAGAGAGATCGTGGTCTGCCCAGATGTACAGCATTTTCACATTACTTGGTGGTTCAAACCTAGCCAGTAGGGTTGCATTCACAACCGACCAACATGTTTGCCCCGTAGCTCTGGTAACCGCTAAAGCTGTTTCGATGCCTTCAGACACACCTAGTACCTCACCAGGCTCACCTATAGGAATGGCACCACCTGTGATTGTTCTGTCACTTGGTATCGGCATCATCTTTTTAGGCTTTTCAACCGGCGCTTTGAATCCATCTTCACTTAGGTAGATCCGATGAAACGTGGCCGAACGCCCTTGCTGCGTAACGATTTTACCTAGCAGCGCTGGGTAGCTATCGATAAACAGACCATCTTCATCATGGTAAGGCAAGTTTGGATGAAACCTCAGCACCGAATCCCATTCAGGACGAAGCCGCGTAACAATGCCACGACGATGCAAGTAGTTCCAAACAGGTTGCGCACGAGTATCTGTAAGGGATAACGTTTCTCCCCAGGTTTGATTCAAGCGATGGATAATTGCTTTGTCCTCTTCCTGCTTTTTAGTCTTCCAGTCAACAGCGTTACTCGGTATTACCCGAGTTGGTACTTGTCCGGGTTGAATACCCAGAACTTGGCCGATTGCTTCAATAGACTGAGCAAAGTTCCATCCATTAATCCAAATTACTTCGATGGCGCATTCTTTTGGCGGCGGCGAGTCGCGCGGCACCGTTGAAATGATTCGCGAGTCAGGCATGGACCCTGCCGAGTCTGGCCTCATGGGTATTGGTTCCACCTGGCATTGCATCAGCAAACATGTTGGCCCAACCACTGGCCTGAACCCATGGACACTTGCAGGCATACCGGAACCCGAAAAGCCGCTGCAACTGATCAGCAACTCCATTGCTGAAATGTCTAGGGTTATTACTTTCAAGACTAATGTATTAATGGAACCCCGACATACTGCAATGCTTGTTGAAGCAGCCAGAAAAGTGTTTGCCGGTCTCGAGTTGTGAGATCGTCAAACACCACTACGGGCGCTGGTACCACTGCCGTGTTGAATTCTAAACTCGCAACACAACACGGTAACAACAGGCACATACTGGTATTGAATGGTATCGGCTACCACTGGGCAGGAACGCGCTTACCGCAAACCATTTCCGGCGAATATTTTCGCCGGGAATGGAGCGCACTTGCCCAGCTGTTTGCCAGCATTGCACCCGAACTGAACATCGACATCACTGATCGCAGCGATGCAATCGCACACAGCGTTCTCGTATCGACACGGCCGGAACAGATTCCAGCCATCAATCTGATGGTACATGCCGGCCTTGCAGCCGAACTGCAGGAACGTGGCTTTTCGATTAACTATTGCATCGGTCGCGATATTGGCGAAGTCGCCGCTGCTTATATTGCGGGCGCCATCGATGCCCGCCAGGCTGTACTCCTTGCCCAGTATCACGGACGCCTGCTTGCCGCCGCAACGCGGCTGAATGTAAACCGCATGGTAATCCATGCATCGCATAATATTGTGCAATCATTAATCGATGCGCATCACATGGATGTGATGATCTCCGCTCAGGAACATCCCGAACGGCTTGTTGTGCAGGGTAGCAGTCGTGAACTTTCACAGCTCGAGTTGCTATTAAACGAACGCCGGATTTTTCATCGGTATCTGCGCTCAAGCCTCGCCATCAACAGCCCGTTGTTGCGAAATCCGGGCATCAGTTTTCCGGCATTAGGAACCCTGCCCAAAAATCAGCACTGCGGTTTTATACCATCAGCAGAGACGCAACCGTCTTTTGAACAGGATGCTCTTCAGTACTGGGAACAGAGCCTGTTCCATCCCACTAATTTCTGGAGCGCATTCGATCATGCCGCTCTGTCCGGAGACCTGTTGTCAGTTATCGACAGTTCACCGAAGAAGTCACTGAGCCACCTGTCCGGCAAACTTTCCAGTATCAACACCGCTGTGACCGGAGTGCGGGAAATATTTGAACCTCACCCGGATCAGTCCCATACGGCAAGCGGTGCAGGATACAGACTCATTGAACTGGACCGGGATGATCATCGGTTCCAGCAGGCGATCGACCTGGTTAAAAACAGCTATCGGGAAAAATACGGCGCGGAGCTGAGCGTTAAAGCAAACAGTTTCATCGCCGTGGAAAAAAACGATCGCTTGCTGGCCTGCTTCAGTTTAACCGGTGGCGAGTCCGCTGCATTATTTTCAGAACGCTATCTGGATGCACCTTGTGAAGCCCTCATTGGCGAAGCGCAAAATGAAGTCGTCGATCGAAAGCTGATTGCTGAAGTCGGTTCGTTTTCTGCAATCGATACCAACGCTTCGGTTTTGCTGTTCAACGACATTCCTGAAATTGCCTACCAGAACGGTTACCGCTACGTACTGATCACCATAGGCAGCTATGTCCAGGAACTGTTCAAGCAGAAAGGCATCAGCCTGGTCAAACTCGGTGCCGCCAGCGATCGTCGAATCGATAAACAACCGCGCGGATACACTGCTTGCCAGCGGTATCGCTCGCGACGCATTAAGCAATGAGATATTCGGCGGTCCCAGTCTGCCGTTCCTGACCTGCGGTGGCGCACCGATCTCAAAATCGACATTAGATGCCCTGGCAGAGAAAGGCATTAACGCTTATGAAGGCTACGGCCTTAGCGAAGCGACCGCTGTGGTGTCATGGAACAAACCGGATCGTTTTAGATTTGGCAGTGCGGGCATGCCGGCTCCACAGGTTGAAATGAAAATTGCTGATGACGGTGAGCTACTGGTAAAAACGCCAACCCTGTTCGATGGCTACGAAGGCAGCGATTCATCGGCTCTTTCTCTCACTGACGATGGCTGGTTGAAAACAGGCGATATCGCTGAATTTGACGCCGATGGTTTTCTATATATACGCGGTCGAAAACGAAATTTAATTATCAGCTCGGCAGGCAGGAATGTTGCGCCGGAGTGGGTTGAGGCGACATACAGACAAAACGCGGGGGTTCACAATATCGCCGTATTCGGTGACTCACTTGAACACCTGGTGGCTTTTATTATTCCTTCCGCCGATGTAGTTGACGACAGTCAACTGATCTCCGATCTCACTGAACTCGCTGAAGATCAATTACCGGAATACGCTCGCGTTTTCGAATTTCATCTTCTCGATGCACAGCAGGGCAGCGAATATTTCACCATCACGGGTAGACCGCAGAGGCAACAGCTTTGGCAGTCTCTGGGACATGTTTTCACCGGAAACTAAACCATCTACATGACTCAAATCTAACCCTTAACAGGACATTATCATGGGAATCCAGATTAAAGACATTGAAACAGGAAATGCAACCATCATGATCGGTGAGCAGGGACAGCCGATTACAGACGTGCAAAAAGATCAGGCTTTCAATAGCCTGGAAAAATCCGGCGCACTACTACTTCGCGGCTTTGATGTCGACCTTGGCAGTTTCTCGGAATTTGTAGGAAAAATGTGCAGCAAGGTGACACTGGACCCGGCCCGAACTTTCTTTGAAAGCAATGTGCAGAAAGTCGATGCCGGCACCGCCCCGGTTGGTTTGCACACCGAAAACTCCAACACACCTTTCCCGCCGGACCTGGTGTTTTTCTACTGCCGAAAAGCGGCATCCAACGGATCACAAACCACACTGTGCGATGGCCAGGTGGTATGGCGTTTTCTTTCAGATGATACGCGCAGCCTGTTCCGTGACCACCAGTTGCGAATTTCGCGAAACATTTCCGAGCCGCACTGGAAAGAATACGTCGCTTTTGAAACCGAGGGACTCAATAGCGCCGACGAAGTCACCATGGAACATTTCGAGGCATTCAGGCATCGTGTACCCAACCAGAAAATCGAACTGCAGGATGATATGAGTATCTTCTACAGCCTGGATGCGCCCGGCGCCCGCAAGTCACTGGTCAGCAAACAATGGGCGTTTGCCAATAGCATCATGGGCCCGTCTTACAACTATGAAAAGCCCCTGATCACTTTTGACAACGACCAGGCGATCAGCGATGAGATACTGGAAGAAATTCGGGTGGTGACTGAAGCGGTCACCAAGGAAGTCCAGTGGCAGGACGGTGATGTGGTCATGATCGACAATACGCGCGTCATGCACGGTCGACGTGAAATCACCGATACCAACCGGGAACTCTTCATCGGCCTGGGCTACCTGTAAACCGAAGGCAATGGCATTTATCCCCGGCTGGACAGGCTGCCCCCCACCCTGTCCGGCAGCCGGGGGTATACTGTCCGGTTTTGACAGCGGACAGCATCGACGCAGGGACTTTTGAGAAAGAATACAAAGCGCTGTCAGTATGTCCTTTCTGCTGTTTAAGCGATGAACTTATGAGCCTTGCAGTTCGCGATAATGCGCCGTAGTATGTAAAATAGCAGCGCTACGCATTGGAATGCGAACACGCAAGCAATGCTTTTCTTAAACAGCATATTTTGGAACGATGATCAAAATGAAAAACGACGGTAAAGGCTACTTTGGGAAATTCGGTGGTTCGTATACACCGGAAGTTTTGCGCGTATGCCTGAAAGGTTTGCGCAACAGCTATCGGGACATTTCTCAGGATGCAACATTCTGGCAGGAGTTCGAAACGCTTCTGACCAATTATTCTTCTCGCCCCACTCCGCTGACATTTGCAGACAACCTCACACGCCATCTTGGTGGCGCCCAGGTTTATATCAAACGGGAAGACCTCAACCACACCGGTTCCCATAAAGTGAACAACGTGCTGGGACAGGGACTTCTGTGCAAACGAATGGGCAAGAAACGGGTGATCGCCGAAACCGGTGCGGGGCAGCACGGCCTGGCCACTGCCACCATGGCAGCCAAATTCGGTTTTGAGTGCACTATATATATGGGTGCAAAAGACGTTCGCCGACAACGACCCAATGTGTTCTGGATGGAAAAACTGGGCGCTGAAGTCATTGCTGTAGAAGAAGGCAGCAGAACGCTCAAAGATGCGGTAAACGATGCATTCAGGGACTGGGTAAACAGTTTCGACGATACTCACTATGTATTCGGTACAGCCTGCGGTCCATCACCGTTCCCGGAAATGGTGGCCGAGTTCCAGTCGGTCATCGGTAAGGAAGCGCGCCAGCAGATCATGACAGCAACCGGACAATTACCGGACAAAGTGTATGCATGCGTCGGCGGCGGATCGAACGCACTCGGAATTTTCTCCGCTTTCATGGATGACCAGGAGGTTGAACTGGTCGGCGTTGAAGCGGGGGGCAAAGGACTGGATAGCGACCTGCATGCTGCGCGACTCAGTTCCGTGCAGGGCAAACCCGGCGTGGTACAGGGTTATAAAAGCTGTTTCCTGCAGAATGATGACGGCCAGATGCTGGACACCCATTCGATTGCAGCCGGTCTCGACTATGTCGGTGTATCACCGATTCTCGCACATTTATCCGAAACCAGACGCGTGCGCTTTACCGCCGCAACCGACGAGCAAGTGCTTGCCGCGATGGAAACCGTGATACGCCATGAAGGCATCGTGCCGGCACTGGAATCGGCGCACGCGTTTGCCGCAGCCCTTGCGGAAATTCCTGATATGTCACCACAGCAGAGCGTGATCATTAATCAGTCTGGCCGTGGCGACAAGGATATCTTTACCATCGCCGAAGCATTTGGCGACAGCAAATGGCAACAATTTATAAAGGAACGCGCCGATGAGTACTAATCTGCAACAAATGATCGACCGCGCCGTTGACGAGCGAGGCATTGCACTGATGACTCACTGGGTCATTGGTTACCCCTCGCTTGAAGAAACATACAAAGTGGTGGAAAAGATGATTGCTGGCGGAGCCGAAATTATCGAACTGCAACTGCCGTTCAGCGAACCCATGGCGGATGGTCATACCATTTCAAGAGCCAGCCATATCGCACTACAAAACGGCACCACCATCAATGACTGTTTCGGGTTCATTACTGATGTCAAGCGCAGGCATCCCGACACCTGCATTATTGCGATGACTTATTTCAATATCGTATTCATGCGGGGAATCAACAACTTTGTTCGCTCGCTCAAGGAAGCCGGTGCAGATGGCCTGATCGTTCCCGATCTGCCGCCTGAAGAAATCGAAGCAGAGGAATATTTTTCTAGCTGCGAACAGCATAAGCTGCACCCCATTCTAATTTTTGCACCCAGCTGCGACAATGAGCGACTGAAGTTCCTGGGCAAGGTTTCATCAGGACTGGTGTATTGCGTAGGCCGAAAAGGTGTAACCGGACAGGCCACTCATTTTAATGAGGAGCTGGCTGCACTGCTGCAACGCTATCGCAATGCAACGCATCTGCCCATCGCACTTGGCTTTGGCGTACAACAGCCCGAACACATCAATTTCCTTAAAGGCAAGACAGACATCGCGGTCATCGGGTCGAGGTTTATTTCCCTGTACAACGAATCCGGTGCAGACAACATCGAAACCGTCATCAAATCACTGAGATAACACGATATGGATCATCAAAGCACCGCCTGGCTGTTTCCGGGACAGGGCTCGCAACATAAAGGTATGGGAGAACAGCTGTTCGAACTGTTTCCTCATCAGGTCGAACTGGCCGATGACATCCTTGGCTATTCGATCAGGGAACTTTGTGTCAACGACCCTGAAAATCATTTAAACCTGACGCAGTATTCTCAGCCAGCACTGTTTTTTGTTAACGCGCTGAGTTTTCTCAAACTGCAACAGGACGGCGTGAAAACAGCTGATTTTTTCGCCGGTCACAGCCTGGGTGAATATAACGCATTGTTCGCGGCGGGTTGCTTCGATATTGAAACCGGTATTCAACTGGTGCGTAAACGCGGCGAGATTATGTCTCGCGCACCAAAGGGTGGCATGGCGGCGGTATTGGGACTGTCACTCGATGAAATCGCAACATTGATTCGTCAATCAGGCCTAAACAACATCGATATTGCAAACATCAATATGCCAACGCAAACCGTGGTCAGCGGCGATAAAACGGAAATCCTGGCATTTGCCGAATACGTAGAACAAAAACCGGGCGCTCGGTACATTCCGCTTCGCGTGAGTGGCGCATTTCATTCACGCCTGATGAAACAGGCCGCTGTCGAGTTTGACGAGTTTTTACAGGCATTTAGTTTTCATAGTCCGCGCACACCGGTACTGGCCAATATTACTGCACAATCCTATTCATCTGCGCCGGAAGAGATCAGGAACACGCTGGTCACTCAGCTATCGTCATCCGTGTACTGGCTGGATATCATGACGAATCTGTTTACCGACTACAGTGTTGAATATATTCGCGAAGTGGGCCCGGGACAAACACTGACGCGCATGTGGACTGAACACGTTAAAACGCTGCCCAAAGGAGATCGCACTGTGCAGCACCAAGTTAACCGTGACACATCCGCACCGGCAACTGTTTTCATGTATCCGGGACAGGGTAGTCATTATTACCACATGGGCAAGGAACTTTACGCCGACGATCAGGCATTTAAACGTGCGTTCGATCAGTGTGACGAAATCATTGCAGACCTTGCGGGTTTTTCTCTGGCTCACATCGTTTACCAGCAGAACAATCCGTTCCAGGATTTTAACGAAACCAGAGCGACTCATCCGGCCTGCTTCGCGTTCAATTACGCCATGTCTAAAACACTGGAGGCACGAGGCATTACTGCGGATTATTATCTGGGATACAGTCTGGGTGAATACAATTGCCTTGTCTCTACCGACATACTAGATCTTGAAAGCGCATTGAAACTGGTATTTGAACAGGGCGAACTGTTCCAGCAACTGACATCGCCCGCGGGTATGCTGGCCATATTCGCCCCCCTGAAACTGTTAGAGCAACTACTGACAAGGATCAGTAGATTGACGCTTGCCGCTGTCAATCACGACACTCAATTTATCTTGACCGGCAGCGAACATCACTTAAATGATTGCGAAGATTTTCTTAAAACTGAACGTATTCTATTTCAGCGTCTTCCGGTCTCAAGAGGATTCCATTCCACTTTCATTGACGCTACCAAACAAAACTTTCTGGCACTAGCTGAAACGCTCAGGTTCAGTTCTGCATCAAGACCCTACTATTCATGTGCAACGACATCGACATTAAGTGAAATCGATCCGATCCGACTCTGGTCAATTGCCCGTGAGCCGGTGCAGTTTGCACAGACTATTCGCATGATCGAATCTGAAATCGCGCAACCGACATATATCGATCTTGGCGCAAGTGGCAGTCTCGCTAACGTACTGCCACATTTGATTGCGGACAAGCACAGAGCACTGTTTACGGTGAATCGTTTTGGAAATAATCTGAAAACCATGGCGCAAATGAGCGGAAAGTTTGACAGTATACGATCTTGCGCTGCTTAAAAAGGTTTTTTGACGCAATTAGTAAAGTAATTGTCGACATTCGAACACTGTCCACCTCCAATATGTAGAAGTTTGGACCTAATCCATCTCTCAAACTAATCTCAATTTCTAAAGCTATCCGCAGGATGGTTGTGAAAGAAGACAAGCTCACCAAGGGAGGACTTTGCGAATAAGCTCGGGCGTATAACCTGTAGAATACCATAGATATACAAATCGCCTACAGTCTCGACTTACTCGAAATACGATTAATTTCACATCTCATCTCAAAAGATTTCCAAATAAACCCTCTCTGCCCACCGTTGGACTGATTCCTGTTCTAGCAATGACTTGTCCTTAGTCTTTTGGTGAGGAATTCTTTTGCAATCACTTCCAAATACCTGTTTGAGAAATGGTGTTGGCCAAACCAGCGATCGCTTCAGTAGTCGAATCTCAAGCTCACTAAGATGTTCATCCCAGCCCATATATGAGCGTGCTTGTTTCAGCAGCAAAGTTGATAAGCGATTCTTATTATCTGATGTATCGACTTCGAGCAGTGCGTAGACTTCACCGCTTTTATTGATTAGATGAAAGGCAAGACAGCGTGGATTACCATCAGCAAGCAAATGCTTGGAGTAACCATCTATAGTGGGAAGCTTTCGGATCTCCCTGTGGATATGGCGGCAACCAGACATACTAACCAATTGCCGTACCATAGCGTTAAAGGCTGCAAATTTATCTGTATAGAGATGTGTGTCGTCGCTCTTGTCTTCCAGGCCATCATAATCTGCTGAAGGTAATGTGCCTTGAGTACTGGCCTCATCAGTACTTACGTCAAAGCCAGTATTTTCTGTAGAGTCTGACGAGTCCTCTTCCTGACCCAGACGACCCGTCTGACCTTTTCTCTTACCAACGCGAGTTGTCTGAATGGGATTAGCAAACTCAAATGCGACGGCTGGCGTTTCAATCCGGATTTCCGTGTGATCAGAATCTGGCTCTTGTTCGTCATCAATTTCCAATTCCGGACCGGATTGTGAACCGGGTCGAACAGCACACCCCTGACCAGTTCGCCTCTCAGCGAATCGGGGATCGACAAAATCGACGTAAGCGGGACAATCACAAATTAGATTGGAAACACCATAAATTTCATATACAAAAAACACTTTTCGCTCCTGATCGAAATGGCCTCGAAGTGTCAGCTCAGCACCTGCGAGCGGCGGTGGTTCAAATTGGAAACACCATAGACGGTATTTGTCTGTGTCATAACCGTTCTGAAGTTGGTAACGGGCAATACTTTCAAAAGATTGCCGCACATCATCATCCAATAAGATCCAAGCTAACAAACGTCTTAACGCATAGTCACCTCTGACGTACAGCGGTAGCGTGCAGATTGGTAGAATATTGATGAGCGCTTTGCTCAACTTATCTAAGCGCTGGACATCAAACTCCTGAGAGACTCCGTTGGGGATCAAGGCTAAACGCGTTATATAAGCATGGTGAAAAAACAGTACTCGTGCCAATTCGAGCTGAGGAAGATAATACTGCGTTCCACCAAATTCAAAGTTAAAGCACCATTGCTGTCCATCATCCTGCCGGTTTACCGCCGGAATTGGACAGGCTTCAATCGGTTCAGTACGCCAATGCCGAGCATTTTCTATCACAACACGGGACTGGAATCCGGCAGGGCGCGGTTGCTCGCTTGCATTGACAACCCTGCGTCTTGCTAAAACCGGAATTTGAGAGATACCAAAATATTGTTTCTTTTGGCCAGGTGCCAATTTGACATTAATGTGCCAGTCAGAACCATCATGGCGGCGGAATAAAGAGCCAATCTCCCGGATAACGCTGTTATTTTCTACACCTTTGAACTTCATGTTCCGTATCCACTAAATTTTCCAAATACTGCCTGGCAGGTTCCATCATTCGTTCTTCACTCAATCCGGCGTTTCGCAACAATCGCCATCTTGGCGGCGAGTCAAAGAGAGCCCGCAAATCGTCGTAGGCATTTTGCAAGCGTCGGATCTGGTACTGGGGAACGCTTTCCGAATTAGCCACCAAAAATGCCGATGTACGTTGCATTTGATGGAGATTTTTCTCAAGGGTTGAGAGATTACCAGGCAACTTAAGGTAGTAGGTTCTTGAGCGCCTGGGCCCTTGTTGATTTGCCTTCAGAAACGTTGCCAGTTGTCGGAGCGCTTGCAGATATTCCCGATCCCGCTTTTCCCAATCGACGCGTGGTGCGTTCGCCTTTGCCTTGTTTTCTGCATGACGATCGTTAATGTCCAACAGCCAGTCGCGATGACTTCGATAAAGTCTGGCATACAAGGCCGGTGATGTTTTTCTGGCTTGTTTGGGGGGACAGGAAGATAGCAATGCAAACCAAGCTTCCTGATCTGGCGTTTGACTGTTCGACTTTTGTATCACCACCTTAACTTGTTGTGGCGTTTTACGTGTTGGTTTCCGGCTAACTTCATCAAGTACATCGTCTATCTGCCAGCGGCTATCCAGCAATGCCTGATGAACAACAATATGCTGAAGATAATTGAAACTTTTTCGATGCTTGCGGAAGATTGCTTTCAGACAGTCTGAGTCATCAATATCGGAACTGGGAGGCATCAGACGGTTTCGGATTAACCAAGCGGCAGGCCACACCTTTAATACCTTATTTTTTATCACCGAGTGATCAATTTGTGCTTTTCCCCGGTAAAAACCCAGTCGATAAGCAAGGCTGCGATAATACTCCGTCCATTGCTCAAAGCTGGGTGACGCTTGCGCAGGCCGAACCAACAACTGCCGCACCTGAGCGGTTATCCAGTCAGAAACTCCCATTCCCTTTTGCTGCTTAGTTATATGACAGTGTTCAGGTGCCGCAGCGATAAAGCGATGACGTTCAATCAGGGGGCGAGCAATCCGCGTATCCATCAGCACACCGTGTTCAGGGCACGATTCAACCCCGGCAACCTGCCATTCTCGTAGCCAAAAATACTCACCATATTGTTCACGTTGAGCGGCTATACAACCGGGACAGTACCTGACAAAACGCGGGGATTTAATACGAGAGGCGGCAACCCCTAATGCCAGATGAGCGGCACCCTGAGTACCCTGGTATAACCAATTCATGCACTGAAGCCGTCGAGCCTCTGGTACAAAAGGTGCGTAAAGCGGAAATAAGCTATGACTATAGATCAACTTATCAGGTTTAAACTCCTCAGGAAGCCAACGAGAGAGCATTACAAGATGGTTAGGTAAGTCTATCGTTGCGATAATACTGCGAGATTCGAAGACCTCATCCAACAATTGCTTTGGGCTGGTCAGCCCTTGCCGGACACCTGCTCTGGCCACAGTGCTATACATCAACTCCTCTGTGTAAGGGATAGGAAAATTCAGCACAGCCATCACCCAAAGGAATTAACCCAGTCCTGGGCATCAAAAAACAGGCCGTTGCGGCCAAGTGATTCCTGAAAGGTTTCCTCATTGGCGGACTGCGAGAATAGGAAGCGCAAGTCTTCTGAATCCAGGGTATGCCAGTCAGCTTTCTTCACCGCCTTAAGTTTGGGTTTGGATGACACTGGCTTTTCTATCTCTGCACTCTGATACCAAGAGAGGATCAGCGGCATAAGATCCTTCATCACAAGGCCCGGATGATCCTCAAACGCTCTATTGATCAAAGGCTCAAGCAGCTCAGAGGCATACCCCATATCAACCAGCATATTGTGCAAACGAACAGCTTGTTCATTACCCCCATACTTGACTGCGGTATCAATGCTTTCCTGGTTGGAACGCAGCAGGTGGCTAAGTTCCAGTATTTTTCTATCCACGTCGGGGATAGTCAGATCTGAGTAACGCGCTATTTTTGTTACATCGCCCGACCGTAACGCATCAATCATGGGATGGATAGGTTTTAGCTCATCCTGATATACCTTTCGCATCAAAGCTGGGGTAATGCGCTCAATGCCTGTGACAACAGCTCGGATCTGTGACAGAACAAACAATTTGATGACGACATCCATGATGCCTTGAGAAAGTTCGTACCAAGTATCTCTAATTTCATCTGTCACTTCAGAGGATGCTTTAGTCAGCCATTGATACTTCCACAAACGGCCAGTGAAAGCTCCCCACTCGCTACGGGAGACCTCCTGCTCGCCTGAGGGTTTGCTTAAAGGCTCCCATAGTATTGAACCAAAACCTGCACCACGACGAGCGGACCGCAAATCCAGTTCAAAGACAGATATGGCCTTTGGTGTCCCCACCATGACAACCGGGACCGAAATTTCATTAACCAGTGTGACAAAGAAATTGAGCATGCGCTCGGCACCACCTGAGTTCTTAACACTCAAGTGCTGGATTTCATCAATCACTAACAGTCCAATTGCGTGGGTGTTGGCAATGTGTGCCATTACCGCAATCAAGGTTTCCACGCTATGTCGTTTTTCCACGTAGCGGCGTACGTAATTCGTGGCGAGTACGGCGTCAATTTCCCGAAAGAAGTTATGACACAGGCTTTTCAAGGAAGCGTCATGTGGGCAGTCAATTTTAAGGAAAACGATCTGAGTGAAGTTGTAGGTTTCGTGATATATCAACTGGGGATAGGTTGCCAGAATACGGTTCAATGAGCTTGTCTTGCCTGAACCAGAACAACCGATGAAAGCCAGACTCTTAGCGGTGGATTCCACATGCTCGAACCGGAAAACAGCCAAATCCCCCTGCATGACACGCTCATAACCATTCTGGATGTGGGCATTCAGTTCGCCTGTCGCCAGATTCCTGCCAACATACCCTTGTCGAAGCATGACCGATAATTTTGACTCCAGCTCAATGTGACGAGATAGCGGCTGGAAAAAATTATCAAGTAATTGAGATATGACATGAATACGGGTCTGGCCATCAAGATAAACGTCGGTTGGACGAAACGTAATTTGACCCGATAACCCGCCCTTTAGCTGACGCCGGTCCAGGATCGGCGGCAAAGCTTCAATGAGCGGGTTTCCTTGGTACTGACTGATCCCAGTATCATTATAAATTGCTTGTACCATGCCTTTGGGTAGCCTCATTCATCATCTCCAAACAGGTCATCCAGAAAATCTGGGAAAGCCCCATCTTCAGGCTGATCAGTCAAATACCTGACATCTGCTTTGGGTTTCGGCTCAGTAGGCTTGTTATCCGCTCGACGTTTTTGACGTTCCTGCTCACGGGCTTCCCATCGGTTTTGATTGATGCCAGCCAAAGTTTCTGTTTTCGATTCACCAAAGTAGGAAGGACGTAGCTTTTCTGCGTTTTGGATGGTTTCCTGAATCACATTTTCCAGCGATCTTTTGCTTTCCCTCTCTTTCAATTTAGCTGCCGCTGTTGATTTTCGTTGTTGCTGCTGGCTGTCCCATAACTCCCACATCGACCGGCCCCTAAATTCCCTTGAGCGGTCGGTTAGCGAGCACTCCCAGTAATCTGTTTTTGTTGCATCTGGGAAGACATAAATGATGTCGGCTACCGAGGGGTCATACGCAGCCATAAAGGGGCCAGGTCGCTGTTGCCCGGTTCTATGCAGCCAGCCAGAGGCCAGCAGCTCCCTACAGGTATAAAAGACACCGAAGCATTGAATGCCGTAATCGGAAAGCGTTACTTTTTGACGAGGCAACAATGCCAACTTCAACGCCGACTCTGATGTGTTACGCAACCGTCCGCTACGATTTTGAATACCCCATTGCCAGATATTCATCGGTACAGGTGCGAGTGTATCCGGCATATCCGGATCGCGGTCATACTTGACCAATACCGAACTCTGGTTGCGATGCAGAATAGAGCCGATAATGATTTTAGTGAAATCTTCCAATGTAAGTGTTGCATCCAACCGATAATCTTTCCCGCCCCGCTTTTTAATGGTGGTTCCAGCAACCACTCCTGGTGCAAACGGTTTGAAGTCCGCTTGAATCGTACGAAAATGCCGCTCAACGATACCCTTCGCATCCCCACGATACGGTGGTGTATTTTCAATCCGAACACCAAAAGCCTGCACCAGATATTCAATTTGATGACCCAGCAGCTCACCGCGATCAGCCAAAATGGCGTCCGGCAGTCCAATCGACGGCCAATCCTCAGCCCCGATGTCATAACCGAAAGACTGGCATATCTGAGATTTATCGATCATGGCGTTCACCAATGCCAACATAGCCGTCACATAGGAGGGGTTTTCAAGTCCCACATAGAAACCAGCAATCAATCTGCTATAGACGTCGACAACCACGTACAAGGTTGGTCGGCCAATAATCTTTTGTCTGTCAGCGGAAAGCAGATAGATATCGGCAATAGTCGCGTCGATCTCGTAGCGTGCACCAGGACCGTGAACCCCGGTTGTGGCTGTTCCTTGTAACGGTCTGATGTCCTTTTGATATTCAATTTTATTGGCTCTCAGCCGGATACGTTCAGGCCGGACATATTCCCGTTCGTAGAAATAGCGTAGTTGAGCAACTGTCGGGAAATTCTCTTTCGGTACATCGGGATGAGCCGTTTCAAACATGCCTTCGAGGCGTCGATGAGCATAGGGTAGAGAATGATTCTTCTCCGTCAGATAGTGGCGATCAAGCACAATGCGAAACATGTGTTCAACTCCAGTATCTACAATGGCGCCGGTACCCGGCGCTATACTTCTCGGACGCCCTAATTTTTTTCCTGAAGCTGTGCGTTTCTTTCCTCGCCCACCTGATTTATCGTAATCCGGCAGAAGCGCGTTCGGTGTGCAACCTCGCTGCCAATATTGCCGAAGATAGGCATATATTGTTTTTTTGGCCGTTCCAGATTCAGTAACAATCTGCTGAACCAGTGCGCCTCGACCGCTGCGATAATAGATATCCGGTTGGTGTATTAAAGGCGCCATAATGGCCATACGCTTGTCCCGGATTTGCTGTGCTACTGAGCCGTGTTCCGGGAGCTGAGCTACAAGATGAGAATAAGGATCATCAATTTTTTTTAAAGTCTCAGAAAGGATGAAGTCTTCCACCTCTGCCAGAGAAACCCGCTCAGGGAAAGCTTTGTCAGAATCGATATTAATCCATGTATATCGAATATCTGAGACATCAAGAATACGATACCGAGCCTCCCCGAATACCACGACATCATTGATTCGCAACATAATAATTCCTCAATGATTCAATGTCTGAAGATGCTTGTAGCTCCCCTACAGTCAGCGTTGACCAAGGCTTTCGGATATCGAATAAGAAAACCCTTAAGGCTAACAACGAACGTATCTTTTGGAGGGATTCGCCTGGAGAGAGCAAATAGGCTTGATCTAGCATCATTGCAACCTGAGAAATCAGCAAAGCCGGATGATTTATAAAGCAGCTCAGATAAAGGGAAGCCATATTCAGAGTATCTTCGATCCCATCCAGAACCAATTGCGCTGGATACAGCCAGGCAATATTCTTGGTGACGGTTTTGGGAATTTGTTTTTCTGTCAGCAAATACCATGGAACTTCCTTCAACGCCCAATAACGCCGTTCAAGTTCCAGTTTTTCAATAGTTCTAGGATTTGAAAGATCTGAAGAGGTTTTTACCTGAATAGCCATTCTTGGACGCTCAGGCTTATTGGTGTCCACTAGAAAATCCGTGGACATAACTTGAATTTGTCCTCGTACTTCGGGATGACGGATACGCGCTTGCGCCGCAAGTTCAATGGTATCCTCTAGTCGGAGAGGATATTGCTCCCGGATATCAGTGACAGATGGATTCCAGTCAAACAGGAAAAAAGCCGCCAGCTCTAGGTCTGACAACAGATGGTGGGTTCGTTGAGTCTGGAATCCCCAGATGCGGTGAGATCGTCCGGCAGAAGGTAGGTCTCTGACGGTCAACCATGGTTGGTAGTCTTTTCCTGACCCCTTTCCACGACCTTGTTTAACCCATTTCAGTGAACGAGAGTCAAGGGATAAGCTGGTCAAGCTCCGTACCTCCGACATTTGCGCATAAAGTATACGGAGCTAAGTTACCATATTTATTTGTAAGTTACCAACTATATTTAAAAGTAACTTACTTTATTTGAATCCCACATGTACACACTTTCCGAGGTTACGCTTGAACATCATTGAAAAGCAAAGAAACGAGAAAAAGACAAAAAGCCTTTAAATTCAGTACGTAGAGATGTGATTGTGGTGTGCAATGAAAGGTGATTTTAAGCGTTGAAAGGCTGGGCGGCATCAGGGTGGGAGATGATAGCAAACGTACGTCTCTTACTGATTTCATTGAGTAAATTGCTATCTGACAAGGTCTATTCTCCTAATTTGAAGACACTCGAGCACACACCTATATAAATGCGCTCTTGCCCGGACGCCAGGGGCTCCCGAAAAGCCGGATATTCTAACCCCGAACGGTTTGGATGTCAGGTGAAAGTGAGATATTGGCAGGAAAATGAGAACTTGTGTCATTTAGGACGCAGCAGGAATCCCCGAATGAATGCCAACATGCCCTCAAAAGCTGTCTGAAACAGCCCTGATCCTTGCTAGAGAGCCATTCCTGACGATGTCCATGACTGAATCACAAATCGGGCCTGAAGGGCCATTGAAAAGATTGATAGAAGAAAAAGGAATGCTGATTAGCTAACATTAATTGTTACTAATATTATCCTTATCCGATTGACGGTTAATAGGGCCGTAGCCGCGAGACAGGCCACGCTGAGTAATCATGCGTGCATCGAAACATACGAGATCAAAGACACATTCGTCTATGCAATCCTTGAGGAGAGACAATGATCACAGCTAACCCATTCAATGGACTTTTTCCAGACGCAATCATGCAGGGATACGTTATCGTAATGATCCTGCTGGTTATTGGTGGAACCATTATCGACATGATTCACAAAAAGAGTGCTCAGTACTTTTTTGAGAATTCCCAGAAACAGCAGGCTAATGCCAAGCGCTCAGTAGGCGGCGGTAAAAAAATTGGCGCTATGATTGGCGTTCTGCTCAACGAAGTTCTGACTTCAGGTGAGTTTGAAAACCCGATGCGCAGGATTTCACATCTCTTCACCATGTATGGTTTCATTCTTTTCGTCGCATCTACTGCCGTTCTGATTTTCGGCTACCCGACTTCAGCTGATGCTGGTATCTGGCCAATGCTTTGGCACCTGGGTGCAGCTGCACTGGCTATCGGTGGCTACTGGTTCTGGTTCATCATCCGTGTAGACGTATCTGCAGAAGGCAAAAAATGGTATCAGCTGGCTAAAGCCGACCTGTTTATCGTTTCAGCCCTGATGACTGTTACCTGGGCTCTGGTCTGGTCTCTGTCAGGTGCAGGTAAAGAAGGTATCAATGCACTCTTCCTCGCACTGTTCATCCTTTCTGCTACCACACTGTTCAGCACAGTTCTTTGGTCCAAGTTTGCACACATGTTCTTCAAGCCAGCTGCTGCATTCCAGAAGCGTATGACCAAGCTTGACGGCTCGCAGGAAAACCTGCCTGATCTTGGTGATCTGACCGATCCTGAGCTGCAGGCACGCTATCCGGACATCCCCGAATACATGGGCACCAACCCACCTAACATGGGTCCTGGTATCAAAAGCGAAGCCCCACAACACTATTAATAGTTAAGGAGAAACGAGATGCCAACTTTCGTATATATGACACGTTGTGATGGTTGTGGACATTGCGTTGATATCTGCCCTTCAGACATCATGCATATCGACCCGACTTACCGTCGTGCTTACAACATCGAACCAAACATGTGCTGGGAGTGCTATTCATGTGTAAAAGCCTGCCCTCACCACGCGATTGACGTTCGTGGTTATGCAGACTTCGCACCGCTGGGTCACTCAGTACGTGTAATCCGTGATGAAGAGAAAGGTGTAATCGCCTGGCGTATCAAATCACGTAACGGTGAAAATGACCTGAACCTGCTGGCTCCTATTACGACCAAGCCATGGAGAGAGCACATTCCTCAGCTGGCTGATGCGCCTGCTCCCAGCCAGGAAATGCGTGACAGTCAGTTACTGTTCAACGAGCCAAAATACATCCGTATGGATGATGGCGATATTCATACTTTGGAGTCTAATGGACTGCATATGGAAAAAGGGGTGTACTACTAATGGCTAAAACAATTGTTGAAGACAATATTGATGTTCTCGTAGCCGGTGCCGGCCTTGGCGGTACAGGTGCTGCCTGGGAAGCTCGCTACTGGGGCAAAGACAAGAAGATCGTTGTTGCTGAAAAAGCAAACATTGACCGTTCCGGTGCTGTTGCACAGGGTCTCTACGCGATCAACTGCTACATGGGTACCCGCTTCGGTGAGAACAACCCTGAAGATCACGTTCGTTACGCTCGTATCGACCTGATGGGCATGGTTCGTGAAGACCTGCTGTTTGACATGGCTCGCCACGTTGACTCGGCTGTTCACCAGTTCGAAGAATGGGGCATGCCAATCATGCGTGATCCTAAGTCCGGCTCTTACCTGCGTGAAGGCCGCTGGCAGATCATGATCCACGGTGAATCCTACAAGCCTCTCGTTGCTGCGGCAGCGAAGAAGTCAGCTGACAAGGTTTACAACCGTATCTGTGTTACCCACCTGCTGATGGATGACGCCAAGGAAAACCGCGTAGCAGGTGCCGTTGGTTTCAACGTACGTACTGGTGATTACCACGTATTCAAGTCCAAGACTGTTGTCGTTGGTGCTGGTGGTGCTTCAAACATCTTCAAGCCACGTTCAGTTGGTGAAGGTGCCGGTCGTGTATGGTATGCGCCATGGTCTTCCGGTTCAGCTTACGGCCTGATGATCCAGGCTGGTGCAAAGATGACCCAGATGGAAAACCGTATCGTACTGGCTCGTTTCAAAGACGGTTACGGCCCTGTTGGTGCTTACTTCCTGCATCTGAAAACCTACACTCAGAACTGTGATGGTGAAGAGTATGAATCAAAGTGGTTCCCTGCCCTGCAGGAAATGGTAGGCAAGGAATACCTCGACGTTGAAGCTTCACACGTTTCTCACCGTCCGATTCCTACCTGTCTGCGTAACCACGCATTCATCAACGAGGTAGCATCTGGTAAAGGTCCTATCCACATGGTTACCATGGAAGCGTTCCAGGATCCGCATCTCGAAGAGATCGGTTGGCACAACTTCCTCGGCATGACTGTTGGTCAGGCTGTACTGTGGGCTGCTACAGACGTTAACCCCAAGTACGAAAACCCTGAGCTGACTACTTCTGAGCCATACGTTATGGGTTCACACGCTACAGGTTGTGGCGCATGGTGTTCCGGTCCTGAAGATATCTCACCTGATGAGTACTTCTGGGGCTACAACCGTATGACTACCGTTGAAGGCCTGTTCGGTGCTGGTGACGCTGTTGGTGGTACTCCACACGCATTCTCTTCAGGTTCATTCACTGAAGGTCGTCTGGCTGCTAAAGCTGCATGTAAGTACATCGACGATGGTAAAGCTGAAGGCATTAATGTTTCACAGGAGCAGATCGATCGCCGCAAGGAAGAGATCTTCAAGCCTATGGAGCATTACAAGATCTACCGCAATGAAATCGTTGCAGGTACTGTAGCGCCTAACTACATCAACCCACGTCAGGGTCTTGATCGCTTGCAGAAGCTTATGGACGAGTACGCTGGTGGTGTAACAGTTAACTACATGACCAACGAGAAGCTGCTTCACATCGGTCTGAAGAAGATGAAGACTCTCGAAGAGGATCTTCAGAAGGTTGCTGCTGAAAACGTTCACGAACTGCTTCGTGCATGGGAACTGAAGCATCGTCAACTCGCTTCTGAGTCTGTTATGCATCACACCTTGTTCCGTAAAGAGACTCGCTGGCCTGGTTACTACTACCGTGGTGACCACATGAAGGTTGACGATACAAACTGGCATGTACTGACAGTTTCACGTCGTGATCCTAAAACTGGCGAATACACCATGGAAAAAGCTCCTCTGTATCACCTGGTTGGAGATATCGAGGATAAAGCCCTGGCTGATATGAAAGCCAAAGAGGGTGCATAAAATAGCAAACGGGGGTCCCCTTCCGGGGACTTCTGTTTGACTTTGAAGAGGCCAATAGTATTATTGGCCTCTTTTTCATTGCATGTTAGCAAGTTAAGCAAGAGCAACAGATGAATATTATTGACAAGACAGATGAAGAGCTCCTGGAAATCGGCCTCCCCTGGTGGGAAGAGCTGATCAAGTTTTCCAACAAGGGGCAATACGGAAAATTCATCCGCAACTTCTCCTATGACCTGCTACTGGGCCTGAATGAAGTTGAACTCGGCAAACAGTTTTCCAGAAGCGAATTGACGCGCAGTCTTTCCGAAGATTATGACTTCCTGGGTTTTATCCGCCGTGGTGAACACGTGACTCTTCTGTTCAGAGTTCGCAGCACCAAGAAAGAAGGCGAATGGCTGGGCAGAATGGTTCTCGGACACGATAAAGAGGGTGAAGTGAAGATTTTTGGTGCATCAATCTTCTAATACCCATTCGAGACAGACTGAATCGATACTTTTCATTATTATTAGAAGTAAATTTCTATGAAAGAAACCATCCAGCATGACAAATACGTCGAACTGAATTACAAGGTTCTTGACGAAAAAACCGGCCAGGTTCTATCAACAGTAGAATTCCCGATTGGTTATGTCCATGGTGCAGACCAGGTACTCGCAACACAGGTCACCGCTCAACTTGAAGGTCGGACTGAAGGTGAGGTCATCGAGATTCCGATTGATGGAAACCTGATTTACGGTGCCCGTGATGAAGGACTCGTTTTTACTGATAACATCGAAAATGTGCCGGAAGAGTACCGCGAAATCGGTATGAAAATCCTGATGGAAAGTGAAAAAGGCGAGCCCAAGGAATTCATTGTCACGCGCATGGATGACAAGACCCTGACTATCGATGGTAACAACCCGCTATGCGGCAGAGACCTGATTTTCAAGCTTGAAATTCTGAAAGTCCGGGAAGCTACGCCAGAAGAGATCGAGGCTGGAACAAAAGTGGTTAACGGGCCGGATATCGACCACGATCCTGACCGTATTGTTCCTATCTGACCCTGAGTCAGAATCGAGCTGAATAGCCGGGAGCTCCCGGCTTACCCTTCCTTCGCATGGAACAGCTTTTTCATCACGCCCATCATCAAATCGTAGGTATACGAGTTCTCGCCGCAATGGACTAACTCGTTATCACCTTCCCTGAAGGTCAGATATGGCCTCACCTCGATGCCATCCGCATCAATCCTGGTGGTATCATCGATAATACTGGCAACGTTGAACGTAATACTCGCCGTTGCATCTTCCAGCTGATCCCCTTCCAGGCCGGCTTCGACCAGCTTGACCATGACTGTCTGGGTAATTTCGGCAATGAAAGCCTTCTGGAGTTGTTCGTATTTTTCAGTGTCTAGAGTAAGTTCCATTTTGAACCCTTGTGGAAGCTCTTGATAAATTTGCGCAATTTTAACATATCAGGGAGATTGAAAAATCCCGCAATTTAACAGATTACGACTAATTGCCTCTCTATTCATGTACTAATTCAGCCCATTTGCGGGACAATAGAGATGCTATTATTCCCTTATTGATCAGCAGCATTTTACGACTTCACAAATTATGAGTTCACTTGTCATCGAAATACCAACCATTGCCGACCAGGCACTTGGAATAATGAAACGCGTTATCGACGAAAACGAGAAAACGCAAAAAATTACTGACCAGGCATCAGGCCCCTTGCCTCTCGCATCGGCCTTGTCAGATTTTTTCCAGCTTGCTTCCGGTCTGGAACAGGAAGAACAAAAACCTGAAAGCGAGGCAATTTCAGAGCTAGGCCATTACACACTGGATCTGCTCGACCGCCTCGCATCCCAAATATGGCACCTGGATATCCATGACCAGCGCGACAATATGGCGCGTCTGTTTGTCTCCCTTGCGGTCTGGTTTGCACGTCATAACGCAGTACAGGATAACCTGCAGGCGACAGCAGACAGCTTTGCCATCCTGGTCAATGGAGAACAGGACTCTGATGAACTCGCCAACCTGAGTCGTTTTATTGATGAAGTGCTTGAGTCGGCCTCGGACGAAATCAAGACAGACGAGGACAAAAGCGATCCCTGGCGCCCCTGGCGAGTGCTTAATCTCAATTCAGGCGTGGCAGCCACACGCGCCCTGGATACGCAGCTGATGCAAACCACTTTTGAACACATGGAACGCCGTCTTCCTTATGACCTGCCCGGCTTTTTTGCTGATGGGAAAAGACAGATGGAGTCTCAGGACGTACCCGAGGAAGTGAATCAACTGATAAGCCAGTACGCAGAAAAATGGCCCTTTAATTCATCACACTAGAAAGATACTATGAAACTGGTACAAAAACATATTCTTAAAGGCACCCAGGAGTTTGAACTGCTGGATGATGAGGTGCGTGTACGCATCAAGGCCCCCTTCAAAGAGAAAGAGAAATCGGTGCCATTGTCGATTCTGAATCCGGAACCCGTTATTGAAAATTCGCGCCTGAATTTCCATAGCCGGGTTAAATGTGGCCCGCTACTGTCGCTTTACCTGGATAAACCAAATGCCAAGGAGTTCAACGCTTTTGTGGAAGCAGTAAAAGAGAAAGCGCTGAAAGAGTACAACGCCTTCGCAGGAATCAAGTAGCCTCTGCCCTGGCTAAAATGAAAAAGGATCGTCCGATAGCAAGGTGGCAATATAGGGCGCATAGGTCAAAATGGCACCTTGTGTTGAGCCCAGGGCATGAAACTCATTCAGTACTTGTGAAAGAGACTCATCACTCTGCGGGTTTGACTTAAGCGATTCGAGGGCTGTCAAAAACGGACCAATCTCTTCACCGCCAAGATGCTCCCTGAGCATATTGATGGCTTCCTCAACCCCTTCAGCCGTGATCTCCTTGTTTTTTGCGGTACGCGCAGTATCAGGCTCGTCGAATGTCGGTGGTTCTTCAAACACATTCCCTTCCAATCCGGAAGATGTACCTGTTTTCAGCCCTGCAAACGCGCTGAATTCTTCTTGAATCTTCTGTTTCAGCAGCGCGACGAAAGCGTTGAACTCCTTGGCATTTGGTTTATCCAGGAAAAGTGACAGCAAGGCTTCATTGTTGACGCGACTGGTAAACTCAAGTCGGGATTTACTGATGACCGGCTCCTGGTTCAAAACCGTCAGCATCACTGTCAATGACTCTTCTTTCTTGAAAGGCAGTTTGATCTGGACATTGACGGTGTCATCAATGATTTCAATTGTCTGGGTTCCTTTTAAAGGGTGTTTTTGTACAAGCTTGGTGACCATAGTGAATCCGAATTTAATTTGTAAATGGCGGCAATTAATTAACTGCTAACCAGGGAAGCTTTAAGCAGCTTTACCCATTTTCTGAAAAAAGAATCTAACCACCCTCTCCCGCTATTCGAGATGCGTGGTTTTCCACAAAACAGGCTGAAACGTTCCCTGCGTTCCGACATCCAGTCCTGTTTGTAGGCATCATTACCGGTCAGGAAGTCTATCTCCTCGACCTTGTCGGTATCAATCACATATTCCATCAGGTAACTAATGAGAATAGTGCCTGGTGAATACCGCTTCCAGGCCTCGTCGTAAGCCAGCTTGAAGATACTCGCCTTGCCATGGACCACAAACCAGAACTGGGCTGCTGCAGGCTGCCCATCGATATAGAGAACTGCCAGCCTCAACCAGCCCGGCTTCGATAAACTGCAGGCCAGGCCTTGAATAAAATCGTCATAGAGTTCAGTCGCTTTCCAGCTCGCCTTGTAAACGGCATTGAAATCAGCGATGCCCTGCTCCAACTCCTGGTCAATAAAAAGGCGGATTTCATATCCATGCTCACGCTCAAGCTTGCGCTTTTTACGAGCTATCGTATTGCGCACCCTGGCCGGCCGCGCAGCCAGGTACTCTTCAAAAGATTGCCCATTGACCCGATAGATCCAGTTGTAGAAACGTAATTTGAAATGGCATTCGGCTCCTGATGCTTCAATGACTCGCTGCAGGCTTTCCAGGTTGTCATCATTTTCATCCACGGGAGCCAGTCGCAATGGATAAACCGGTAATTCAGTCAAACCTTGAACCAGGCATTCGAGAATTTACTGTCGGTTTGTCTCTGCAAGCAGGAGACTATAGAGCGAGGAGTACAAGTGCGTGAGGATTGTCCACTGCTCACCTTCGCGCTTCATCAGTGGCAGAATAGCCAGCACATTCTGCCCATCCACGACACAGGCCAGCAACATAGTCTGGCCAGGTTCCAGAACAGTAGTGACCAGGTTCTCAAACCATGGACGGGAAAAGAAAACACTCTGCTTGCTACCCTCTGTAAAAAGGGCATTGGCACTCTCTGGCAACTGCTTCCAGTCAGCGTAACAGACAAACTCCATCTCTGATCAGTCCAACTGGTGCAATAATCGGGCTAGTTAGCCTTGTCGCTACCACCTTCACCAGGATCGCCTTGCATCTCAAGCATCTCTGATATTTCCAGCGTGCCTTTGATCTCCAGAAATGGACAGTCGCGTGCAGCAGTCAGTGCTTCTTCCATAGAGCCCATTCTGATGATGCTAAGGCCCGACATGCCTGTCGTTGTTCCAAGCTCGGTCTTGCCATCAGGGTGAACTGTATGGGTATCTTTGAAGGGTATCGCAGCACTCACTACTGCATCCCCGAGTGAAGCCAGCCACTTTTGGTATCTTTCAAAATGCTTTTGCCCTTCTCCCGGGCTGGACGGGAGCTCTCCTCCCAGGTAAAAGACCATGTACTGTGGCATAGCTGACGCTCCTGTGTAAAAGGACCTTCAGATCTATAAAAACAGGTCAGAGGGCCCAAAATTTAGTAAATTCAAAAATTTACCGAATTTTAACGGAAACGGCCTGTGTAATCAGGGAAATTTGCCATAAATAATATTGATCTGAATAGAAATATTAAGATACTCAATCATACTGGTCAGCCGAGACATTCTGCTATAAAATTCAGTTTCTAAATTTTTATTGATGTTGTTGTGATCGTTATCAACTACTTACTCATGTAGTGGCAATCACAACTTCAAAGCAAAAGGTGATTTATGAGCGAACCAGCTAAGACCAGACCTGTAGTTCCTGAAGGCAAATCCCGTTTTCTGGTAACACGTCAGAAACCAGCAAATGAAAAAGGTTTCGTCGGCTATGAAACCATCTGGGAATCTTTCCAGAAAGAAGCTGACTACCAGACTCCAAAGCGCCCATAAGCTGGAAGTAGTCGTTCAGCCTTTAGCTGACACAGCAGTATTAAAAATGAGGGTTGCCTGTAAAGGGTAACCCTCATTTTTTGTCGTATCAATCCTCGAACAGCATCGACAAATCCAGCGCCCTGACATGTTTGGTCAGCGCACCGATAGAGATGTCGTCGATCCCGGTCTCGGCCAGTTCACGAATTGTCTCAAGCGTGACGTTGCCAGACACCTCGAGGCGTGCCCTCCTGGCATTCAGCTCGACCGCCTGCTTCAGCATCTCGATTGAGAAGTTGTCCAGCAGCACGCGTTTTGCATCTGCATCAAGTGCCTCCTCCAGCTGCTCAAGCGTCTCCACCTCGATCTCGACCTCAACATCGAAGGAATTGCTACGCTCCATCACGCTGTGAATGGAACCTGCTGCAGCTATGTGGTTCTCCTTGATCAGGATCGCATCATAGAGACCAATCCGGTGATTGGCGCCACCACCGCACAATACGGCGTATTTCTGTGCCAGTCGCAGGCCGGGAATCGTCTTGCGGGTATCCAGAATTCGAACCCCGGTTCCCGCAACTGCATCAACATAGCTCGCAACAGTGGTTGCTGTGCCACTCAAGGTCTGCAGAAAATTGAGCGCCGTACGCTCACCACTCAAGAGTACTCGCGACGGCCCTGCGAGGTAACAGATCGGTTGATCCTCTACCAGTCTGTCACCATCCCGGGCAAGCCATTCGATCTCAACTTCTCTGCCCAGCTCGTAAAAAATCGCATCGACCCAGGCGCTGCCGGCGAGCACGCCCGGTTCACGAGCGAGAATGGTCGCACGGTCGAGCGCTTTCTCCGGCACCAGTTCAGCAGTTAGATCACCGTCGCCGATATCCTCGGCTAGTGCATCAGCAACCTGCCGAAAAATTAATTCACCCGGAGGTAGTTGCGGCATATCAGGCATCGACCGCGAGCAGTTCGACATCAAATACCAGTGTTGCATTGGGTGGAATCACACCACCCGCTCCCGCCGCACCATAACCAAGCTGTGGGGGGATTGTCAGTTGGCGCTTGCCACCCACTTTCATGCCTTCGACACCCTCGTCCCAGCCACGGATAACCATGCCTCTGCCAAGTGTGAACTGAAACGGGTCGTTACGATCGTGGCTGGAATCAAACTTGTCGCCGCCCTCAAGCCAGCCGGTGTAATGAACGGTAACGCGTGCGCCAGATACGGCCTCGTCGCCCGATCCTGCCTCCAGGTCTTCAATCTTGAGTCCCGAATCTGTTATACGTTGTGACATAATCATCTCCATGGTGGTATTTTCGCAAATCATGCTGCACATACCCAATATTAAAAACAGAAGCTGATTTTATGCCAAAACAGGCGGGAAAACACGGCGGAATGCAAAACGAAAACAGCTTGCCCGAGCTCGACCAGTACAATTTTCATCACCGCATCAGCGAGATGACGGGGCGCACAGTGGTGTTTTTCACTTCCCCTGACTGTGGCGCCTGTCGTGCCGCACGCTTTGCGCTTTCATCATTGCATGAAAAGAGTGGCCTGCAAGTCTACGAGGTCGATGCCGTGATGAATCCTGCGCTGACGAATGAATTCGGTTTTTTCCACCTGCCATCACTCTATCTCTATATCGACGGCGACTATCATGCACAGATTCAGTCCGAGGCAAATCCGGACTCAATGGCTCATGCTATCGAAACATTCAGTGCACTGCCTGCCGAGGAAGAGCCCTGATGCCTGAGAATCCTGTCTGGCTCGACAATGCCGAGTGTTGCCCTTCGCCCAACTGTGATGAGCGTGCTGCTGATGAGCAGATCTCGCTACTGGTTATTCACAACATCAGCCTGCCACCCGGCAAGTTCGGTGGCCCATGGATAACCGACCTGTTTCTCAATCGCCTTGACCCGGGGGCTGATCCCTATTTTGAAGAGATCGCAAATCTGAAGGTCTCATCTCACCTGCTGATCCGCAGGGATGGTGAACTGGTTCAATACGTCCCTCTCAACATGCGTGCATGGCATGCAGGTGTGTCGAACTACTGCGGTCGTGAAGCCTGCAATGATTTCTCCATCGGTATTGAGCTGGAAGGCACAGACGAGACTCCCTATACAGATGAGCAGTATCGCCGACTGGTCGACGTAACAATTGAAATCATGGAAATCTACCCGGCCATTACACCGAAACAGATCACCGGTCACAGCGACATAGCACCCGGACGCAAGACAGATCCCGGACCGGCATTTGACTGGAAAAAATATCAGGAAATGCTCAGGGAAGAACCCAAGCACAGCGTATGAAACAGCTTTTTGCTCTACTGCTATTGCTTGCATACGTGCCCATTCAGGCTCAAGAGCCCTCCCCTCAACGAATTGTGGCCTTGTCGCCGCATGCTGCAGAACTGGTCTATTTTGCCGGTGGAGAGAATCGGCTCATTGGTGTTTCAGCATTCAGTGACTTTCCGGCATCAATCAACACGCTGCCAATTGTCGGCGATGCCAACGGTTTTGATCGCGAGCTGTTGCTGACACTGAAACCGGACCTGGTCATTGCCTGGAAACAGAGCCTCGACAGCCACGATATTGCATGGCTGCAAAAAGAGTCATTCCGGCTATTTCTCAGTGATCCCATGTCGCTGGATGCGATTGCAGATGAAATCGACAAGCTTGGGGAGATACTCAATACGAAGAAATCTGCGCAACAGAGTATCGACAGGATGAATCAAACACGTCTCGAACTACAAATGATAGCTTCAGCGCGGCAACGTCCTGTACGCGTGATACACCAGCTGTGGAACTCTCCCCTGATGGCGCTGACAGATAGCTCGATGGTCTCTTCGGTACTTGCGTTGTGCGGTATCGAGACACCGGTTCACGTCGAGAACAGGCTCTCGGCAACTCTGTCGAAAGAGCAGATGTACACGGCAGAAATTGACGCCATCACCGTCGATGAGAAAGGTCAGATCGAGCCCGTCAATCCGAATGGGCTCCCTGTTGTCAGGGTCGATACATTGAAACTGCATCGTGCCTCGCCGCGGATGTTGGAAAGTGCGTTAGAACTGTGTAGAAAGTTATGAACTCAATTCGTCACTCCCGCAAAAGCGGGAGTCTGAGAAGTCCGGGCATACTGTTCAGATTCCGGGCCGCCTCTTCGCTCTGCCCGGAATGACGGTTTTATACTTCTAAACCTCAGCCCACATACGCAACAGGTTGGCATAGGAGCGGTCAATCTGCTGATGCATCTCACTACCCGACTCCTGCTCGTTAAGCTGGTCACGTACTGTCACCAGGTCATACAACACTTCCCTGCGTGCAGGGTCACGAATCATACTCTGAATCCATGTCAACGCGACTGTGCGCTGGCCAGAGGTGACTTCCGCAACCTTATGCAGACTTGAAGATGGATAAAGTACAGCATCACCGGCATTGAGTTTGACCATCTTGTCGCCAAAGGTCGTGCGAATCACGAGTTCGCCACCCTCGTAAGTCTCAGGCGGATTGAGAAATATGGTCATCGAGACATCGGTTCTGAAACGTGGCCCGCCCGAGCCCATCACTGGCTCATCGATATGATCACCGTAAGTCATGCCGGATGTGTAACGTGCAATGATGAAATCGGCCATTTTTGCCGGCAAAGCAGCATTGTTGAAAATCGTGCTATGACCAAGGCTACTCATCAGAATGCGGTTGATCAGCTCCTGCCCCTCCTGGGTTGCCGCCAGCTCCTCGTTGTACTTGACCTTGGTCGCTGCCGTGCCTGCTGTCATGCGACCGTCGTGAAAAGCGGCACGTTTTGCGATCATGAAAATCTTACTGATTTGCGCCTCGTTGAGGAGGCCTGGTAATTCCAGCAACATGAGTAGTGTCTCCAGTCAGTGTTCTCTTGCTAGAATGTCACAATTCGAAGATGTAAAAAAGCACAGATATGGAACTTAAGGTAATTATTGAGGATCAGCTCTATACGCTGAATGTCCCCGAAGAGTTGCTGCAAAAGGCAGCGGAATTTTTCGACAAGATGGATGCAGACATGGACAAAGGCATCCAGATGAGCCGCCAGTGGGTACAGAAACCCGGGCTCATAGAGCGCCTGCAGCTTGTCGGCAACAAACTGCTCACAGCCATCGAGAACGAAAATGAGAATCTCGGGCGCATGATGGCTGGTTATATCCTGTCGCGTGCACCCAATATCGACACCATCGACCTGGATACATCCGGCGAAATGCAGGGTACAGAAATCACTTTCAAGGAGCAGGCGGCGCCTGTCTCTTTCGGCATGCCACCCGGTGCCAGCATGGGAATGGATCTAGAAGACCCCTACGGTATGGATCCTGCGCTGCGTGAAAATGCTGAGAAGAAAGTCTCAAGTGTTTTCAAGCAGGGGCGCGTCTATGCTTTCTCTGTCTACAATTCCAGGTCCGACAGCTGGGAAACCATCACGGTTGGAAAGGATGAGGCCGAAGCACAGCGAATGCGTGACGAGACGGTCATCAGCAAAATGCTGGAAATGGCGCATTAAGATCCAATCACCCCGGTGACGGGGCTCCTACAATCCTCATCCAACCCTGTAGGAGCGGCGCACTCGCCGTGATTAAGATAGAATATCCGATTCCTTGATAAATTAACCTTCCAAGCATGGATTCAGCACCAATACGACTAACCGAATACAGCCACGGCTCAGGCTGCGGCTGCAAAATCGCGCCCGGCGTACTCGAAAAGATTCTCAAGACAGAGATTCCACAAGCGCCCTTCCCGGAGTTGCTGGTAGGCAACCAGAGCAAGGATGATGCGGCAGCATTTGATCTCGGCAACGGCACCTCGGTCCTCAGCACAACCGACTTTTTCATGCCAATTGTTGATGATCCATTTGAATTTGGCCGGATTGCAGCAACCAATGCACTCAGCGACATCTATGCCATGGGCGGCAAACCCCTGATGGCGATTGCGATTCTCGGCTGGCCCATCGACAAACTACCACCCGAGGTTGCGCAGCGTGTCGTAGAAGGCGGGCGCAGTGCCTGTGCCGATGCCGGTATTCCACTCGCCGGTGGCCACTCAATCGATGCTCCCGAGCCCATGTTCGGTCTCGCCGTAACCGGCCTGGTGGAAAACCGCTTCCTGAAGCAGAATAACACTGCCTCCAGCGGCTGCCAGCTGTTTCTGACCAAGCCGCTCGGCATTGGCATTCTGTCGACTGCGCAAAAGAAAAAGCTGCTCGAAGACGACCACAGCCGCATCGCTCCCGATACCATGTGCCAATTGAACAAGATTGGCTCTGAGCTGGCTCAAATTGAAGGCATTGAGGCGCTCACTGATGTCACCGGGTTTGGCCTGCTCGGCCATCTCTCTGAAATTTGTGAAGGCAGTGGTATCTCGGCCATGGTCGATTTTGACTCTGTGCCAACACTGCCGCATACGCACACCTATCTCGACCTCGGCTGCTCCCCCGGCGGCGCACAACGCAATTTTGACAGCTATGGTGGCAAAATCGGTGACATGAGTGACAGGCAACGTTCACTACTGTGTGATCCACAAACCTCGGGAGGCCTGCTCGCCGTGGTTCGCCCCGAAGCGCTTGAAGAGTTCCACCAGTGCGCCAAGGCACATGGGCTGGAGTTACAGCCGATTGGTGAAACCATTGCAGCGACCAATCCGCTAATCCAGGTGCGATAACAGTTTCGGTGCCAGGTTCAATGCCAGACTCAACCAGGGAACTTCCCGTCATTTCCGTCTACCGCAAACTGCTGCGTGACGGCACGCCGCTGCTGGATGTGCGCGCACCGGTCGAATTTGAAAAAGGTGCATTTCCGGATACCACAAACCTGCCACTGCTGGCCGACGAAGAGCGCCACCAGATTGGCATCGAGTACAAGGAAGAGGGACACGATGCTGCGGTGGATCTAGGCAAGGAGCTCATCAGTGGTGAAATCAAGGACGCACGTGTCGCGGCCTGGATAGAATACGTCAAGGCACACCCCGAAGGCGCTCTCTACTGCTTTCGCGGCGGCATGCGTTCTCGCATCACGCAGATGTGGATAGAGGAAGCGACAGGCATCGCCTATCCGCGTATCGAAGGTGGCTACAAGGCGCTTCGGCGTTATCTTGTCGACCAGCTTGAAGACGAGATTCCGCAGCAGATTGATCCAGTCGTTATCGGCGGGCGTACCGGTGTCGGTAAAACCCGCCTGCTGGTTACCCTGCCCTATTTTGTCGACCTCGAAGGACTCGCGTGTCACCGCGGTTCAGCCTTTGGCAACTATGCCATCCCGCAGCCGACCCAGATCGACTTTGAGAACAGCCTCGCAATCGAGTTGATTCGCCTGATTGACAGTGGCCATCAAGCCTTCGCCGTGGAAGACGAAAGCCGCAATGTCGGCCGTGTGCACGTTAACCAGGAACTGCACGACCGCTTCGCTTCAGCACCGCTGGTGATTCTTGAGGCATCGCTCGATGAGCGTGTCGAGATCACTTTCGATGAATATGTCACCGAGGCGCTGGCCGAGTTCACCAATCTACATGGTGACGATACTGGCTTCGATGCATGGAAGAGCTACGTTATAGACGCTTTTACACGTATTCGCCGTCGACTCGGCGGTGAGCGACATCAGATCATGATGCAGCAGATCGAAACGGCTATGCAACTACATCAAAACCAAAACAGGCCGGATACCCACAAGGCGTGGATTGCCGACCTGCTCGAAAACTACTACGACCCCATGTACGACTACCAGCTGTCGAAAAAACAGGAACGCATCATCTTCTCAGGAAACCGGGAAGCGGCGGCAGAATTCCTGACAACACGTCTCTCCCGATAGCTCCATACGCCAGATCCTTCCATGTTGAAGTCAATACCGCAATGACTCCAACAGCGATACTCAACGCTATATAACTAAACACTGTTCATATGTATATGTTTAGTCTAGTCTCATTACAATGTACTATTGTTTATGTTTATCTTTGCAGCAAACAAGGGACTTTCTGTGCATGAAAAAAACCAGTTCAACAAGAGACCAGAGAAGCCTCAATGCCAAGTAGAAACAGCCTGATCACGGCTGGCTGGGTTGGTACCCTATTACTGCTGCTATTCACAACCAACCTGCAGGCACAAACCTGCGATTACTCCGGGCTCACACTTGCAGCTCGCTACACGCTCGACAATGTCACCACAGACTCCTCCGGAAACGGGAATGATCCTGTCAATACGCCCGGCCTGACTTTCAACAACTCGGACATGATCGAGGGCACACATTCAGGCCAGTACAATACAGCCGGTATGCAGTTGACAACCGGGGCGAACGGTACCTTCCTGACCGAAGTAATAACAACCAGAAGCCTCTCCATGTTCATCAAGCCCTCGGCACTCAATACAGGCCAGGTACTGTATGATGAGGGTGGCCCTAAGGGGGGGTCCGGTGTTACCGGCATCTCTCTGCGCCTTACCTCATCAGGCAACCTCGAACTGAACGTGGCTGACCACGGAACCATCAACACCTCAAGCTTTCCATTTCCAACTGACGGTAACTGGCATCAGGTTGGCTTTGTCTATGACGGCACGACGCCCTCCCCGAATATGGCATGGATCTACCTCGATGGTTATCCAGTAAATGCGTCCAGTGGAGTTGACAACATTCGCGGGCATGCTGGCGGCGAAGGCGGCGGCATATTTGACTATTTTGACGGCCTTGTCGGAAACATCACAGGCTATGGACCCTACACAGGCCTGATGGACGAAGTCACCATCTTCAACGCGGCACTGACACCGAAACAGATGCTGGATGTCGCTAATAGCTGTACGCCAGCGGCGGACAATTTCCTCAAAGACCTCACCGCCATGAGTTGCAGTTCAGATGCCTATATCGTGCAGGGTGCTACAGAATCCGCATGGAGTTCTGTTGTCCTTCATACGGGTGTCTCTACATCAGAAACGGATGATCATGGTTCCGGCCTTAACGCCATCGGCTACAACCGCCAGGACAACCGCATCTGGGGTTATGACAAGGAGAATTTTGACGGGCGTCTCAGCGTTTCGATCAAGAGCGGCTTCACCTGGAATACAAAACTGGTCGGCCCCATTCCCGAGCTGGTCGGTATCAACAACCTGGTTGTCGGTGATGTCGACGACAACGGTAATCTTTACCTCGCGCCGCACAGTGGAAGCGTCACAGCCCACGTCATCGACGTCAACCCAACATCGGCCACCTACCTGACACGCACCGGTACCCGCACCATCAACTGGCCCACCGGCTCTAACTCTGACTGGGTCTTCAATAATACGGACGACATGCTCTACGCCGTCAACAACGATACAGGAGCAAACCTGATCCAGGTCGATCCGTCTGACGGCAGCGTCACTGACCTTGGAACATCGGGTGCAGACGACGACACCTACGGCGGCATCTTCGGAGACGTCAACGGCTTCATCTACGCCATTGCAAACAGTGACGGTGATATCTTCCGCATCGACCTGAGAAACGATCCCGGTTCTGATTACGACGAGACCAGGACTCTACAACTGTCGACAGCCACATCGTCAACCGACAACGACGGCGCACGCTGTGTGACCGCAGGACTCTTTATGGACTTCGGTGACATCGATGCCGCCAATATCGACACCACGCTGGCTGACAACGGGCCAAGGCATGCGGTGATCGGATTTTCCGGCGGAACCACCGATCTGATGATTGGTACCGGTATCGATATTGAACTCGATGTGACGCCTGATTCAGACGCAACTGCAGATGGTGCCGATGAAGGTGGCGTTATCTTCAACACATCGCTTGGCGATATCCTCACAGCCGCGGTCACAGTGACAAACAGTACCCGCAGTGATGCCACCCTGTGCGGATGGGTTGACGCTGATGCCGACGGTTTACTCGAAACCAGCGAAAGGCAGTGTTCAACAGCGGCCAACCCGGGAGGCAGTTTCAACTGGACACTGACCGGAACCGGTGTTACCAACCACTACAGTCGTTTTCGTCTCTGCTCAATCTCTGCAGACTGCCAGGCAACCACCGGAGTTGCAGGCATTGGCGAAGTTGAGGATTACGTTATCGCCTATGATGCCACCTCGACGACAATTGAAGTCATCAGGCTCACCAGCATGCCGGTCGGCCAGGTGTTCACTTCACTGGGCATTGAATCGATGACTCTCCCTGACCTGCACGCCCTGCTCTCTTCATGGGATACGCAAGCTGCGGGCAACGGTGTCGAAAAATCTCGCGAAGAACTGTTAAATGGACTGCGCAACTTTCTCGACCCGGACGACGATGACCGTATCGCGGTACTGCGCTGGCAGACAGCAGACGAAAGCGGCACCGTCGGCTTTTTTGCCGAGCGCAAGGGTGAGCAGGAGTGGAATTGGCAACGTATCAATAAAAACCTGCTTCCAGGACTAATAGATGCACCGCTCGGTGCTGAATACATGCTACTGGATCCGAATGCTAAAGAGGGAGGCAGCTACATCTACCAGATAATTGAACAGGAGGCCTGGGCCTCACAAAAAAGCTACGGGCCTTACATCCTGGAGATGCCTCGTTAGTCATTGCTCTTTGGCCCCCTTGGTCACGGATTGAACAGGACTAGTCAATAAAATGACTCAAATGCCTAACTTTCTACTTTAGTCACAACTTTATGCTTTGCACTTTTATTCCATTAAACGCATTGCTTTCTTGTTGATACCCTACCTATAATCAGCTTTATGAAGCTGTGACAGCCAGTGAATTCACGAGGCAGTCACAACTATTTCACCAGGACGGTATACCGGTTTCGACCGGCACTTCAACACGGATGGTTGATCAAATGAATAATATAGCCTGCTCACACTCGTCTCGTTTCTTTTCCTGCTGTTTTCTCGCACTGACTGCCTCACTGGCACTAGTAAGTACGCTACAGGCACAAACCTGCTCCTATCCTGTCACACCGGAAGCACGCTACACACTCGATAGCACCACTGCGGACTCCTCGGGAAACAGCCATAATCCTGTCAACTCACCATCCCTGACCTACAACAGTACAGATTTTGTCGAAGGCACCCATTCAGCCAGACGTAATACTGCTGGCATGCAACTCAATGACGGTACCTTCCTGGAAGACGGTTTCATAACGAAAAGCCTTTCGATGTATATCAAACCATCAACACTGACAGGCACTGACCAGGTGCTCTTTGAAGAGGGAAATGCAGTCAATGGCATCATATTGCTACTCAACAGTAGCGGGAATATTCAACTGACTGTTGAAAGTAATTCCGGAATCAGAACCATTGAATCGCCGTTTCCTACAGATGGCAACTGGCATCAGGTTGGCTTTGTTTATGATGGAAACGCGGCGGTGAATACTTCCTGGATCTATCTCGATGGCTATCCGGTCAATTCTGCTTCCTCTGTAGGCAACTTGTCTCCGCATATTGATGGAGGTGGCTTGTTTGAGCAATTTGGCCAGGCAGCCGGCGCAATAACTGCGTCTCAATATACCGGGCAGATGGATGAAGTCACGATCTTCTCAGCTGCCCTGACGCCGAAGAACATGCTGGATATCACCAGTTGTGGAGGCAGTGGTGGTGGCGCTGGTGAAGCCACGGTTGCAGACCTGTTGACAGAACAGGGCACCATGGAGTGCGGTTCAGACGGCTACCTGGTGCACACCACTGCGACGACCAAGTCAACCTGGCGGACCGTAGACCTGATCACCAGCGCCTATACCCAGTCCGATGACAATCTTGACAGCACCATCAATGCCATTGGCTATAACGTCATGGACAACCGGGTCTGGGGATACAACAAGGAAGATGGTGATGGCAGCCTGAGCGTTTCCGTTGTTGACAACGTTGGCAACTGGACGACGCAAATCATTGGCAAGGCAGTCGACCTCGACTCGCTCAGCAACCTCAATGTCGGCACTGTCGATGACCAGGGGCGCTACTGCCTGTCACCCAGCACATCAGGCATCCACACGGTTCAGGTCGTAGACCTTGACCCTGCATCGGCGAACTACCTGATGAAAATTGATAACTTTTCAGTGACCTGGCCAAGCGGTCAAACCCCGGACTGGGCCTTTAACCCGATTGACGATCATCTCTACGCCATCAACTACAATTCGAGCGTTGGTAGTGATTTTCCCAAGCTCTTGCAAATCGTTGTACCCGTACTTGATGGAGACGCGTCAACCATGGAGACAGCCACCGTCAACAACCTCGGCATTGCCCTGAATGATGGCGTCAAGGATGTCTTCGGCGGCGTCTATTTTGATGACGACGGCTATTTCTATGCGCAGGGCAATGGCACAGGATTTCTATATCGCCTCGATCTGCGTGATGTCTCCGGATCAGGCTTCAATAATGCAAACACAGTAATCATCGCAAATGGCTCAACATCCACTGAGAATGACGGTACCCGCTGTCTGTCAAGTACGGTCAAGCCGCCTACCCCGTTAGAAAGGGATTTTGGAGACATCAATGCTCTCGGCATCAATACATCACTGCAGCAAGACGGCCCACGCCACGCAGTCATCGGCCTAAGTAGCAGCGTGACAGACCTGATGATCGGTTCCAGTATCGATGTAGAGGAAGATGCCGCATCCAATGCTGCCGCTACTGCAGATGGCTCCGAGGAGGGTGTCAGCTTTACATCCTCTTTAGGCGATGTGGTCACTGCAACTGTCTCAGTGACTAACAACACGGGAGAAGACGCCAGACTGTGCGCCTGGCTTGATGCTGATGCCGACAGCACATTCGAAGCAGGTGAAAGGCAGTGTTCAACTGCTGCAGACCCGGGCGGCGACTTTGACTGGACGCTGACAGGGGGTACCGGCAACTACTACAGCCGCTTTCGCCTATGTGACCTGCCCGGTACCAATACAGGTGACTGCGACGGCCCTGATGGTGTCGCCGGCAACGGCGAGGTTGAGGACTACCTGATTTCCTACAATGCGACTGCAGCCACGATTACCACAATTCGTCTCGATGGCATGCGTCCGGATCAGATTCTGGCACAGCTTGATATCGCCTCGATGTCATCACAACAGCTCTTCGGCCTGCTCTCGATATGGAATCCTGAAGTTGCAGCAAGTATGGCAGAGGCCTCACACGCGGAACTGGCTGAAGCCCTGCGTAACCATCTCGATCCCGACAGCGATGTCACCACGGCTGCGCTGCGCTGGGAAACAGTGGAAGAGAATGGAACTGTTGGTTTCTATGCCGAGCGCAGGGATTCTCCGGATTCGCAATGGCAACGTATCAATGAAAAGCTTCTGCCCGGACTCATCGATGCACCACTCGGAGGTGAATACATGTTGTTTGATCCCGAGGCAGAAACCGGCCAAAACTACCAGTACCAGCTGATTGAGCAGGAAGCCTGGGGAACGCAAAAAACCTACGGTCCTTATGAACTGCGACTGCAATAGCAGCTCACACGCCAGCCCGAGCAACTCCTTGTTGCTCTGGAAACACGACTCGTCACCCCGGGCTTGACCCGGGGTTCATCACGAAATGTGCAACAACTCATGAATACCGACATGTTAACTGTATGACAAGAAAGTAAAAATGCTGCATTGCACATTGATATCCATAGTTTTTTTCCTGTTGCCGAGCGTTGAACACACCCATATACTTCAGCATTGATCAAATTTCAGCGTAGTAACAGACAAGATGACAACTTCATTCATACCCCCGCTCCGGACTCTCATGGGCCCCGGCCCTTCTGACGTTAACCCCCGCATTCTGGAGGCGTTGAGCCGCCCGACAATCGGACATCTCGATCCCGCATTTACAGACATGATGGAAGAGACCAAGGCACTGCTGCAGTATGCGTTTCAGACCAGCAACAGGCTCACCATGCCCGTTTCTGCACCCGGTTCAGCCGGTATGGAGACCTGCTTTGCCAACCTGGTGGAAGCAGGCGACAAGGTTATCGTGTGCCAGAATGGTGTATTCGGTGGTCGTATGAAAGAGAATGTCACGCGCTGTGGTGGTACAGCCGTGATGGTGGAAACTGAATGGGGCCGTGCGATCAACCTCAATGCGACCGAAGATGCGCTCAAGGCAAACCCTGATGCCAATATCCTCGCTTTCGTCCACGCTGAAACATCTACCGGTGCCCAGTCGGATGCAAAAGCCTTGTGTGAATTGGCGCGCAAGTATGACTGCCTGACAATTGTCGACGCCGTGACCTCACTTGGTGGTACACCAGTACTTGTCGATGAATGGGGAATCGATGCGATCTACTCCGGTTCACAGAAATGTCTCTCCTGCACTCCAGGCCTCTCGCCGGTCAGCTTCAGCGACAAGGCAACAGACAAAATCTCGAACCGCAAAACACCTGTTCAGAGCTGGTTTCTCGATCTCAACCTGGTGATGGCATACTGGAATTCAGAAGGTCCTCGCTCCTATCACCATACTGCGCCAGTCAACTCACTCTACGCCCTCCACGAGGCATTACTGATTCTCAAGGAAGAAGGCCTCGAGAATTCATGGGCGCGTCACCAAAAGAACCACGAAATGCTCAAGGCGGGTCTTGAATCCATGGGTATCGAATTTATCGTGCCGGAAGCGGAGCGCCTGCCACAACTGAATGCCGTGGCCATTCCCGACGGAGTCAATGATGCCGAGGTTCGCTCCAGGCTGCTGCATGAGTTCAATCTTGAGATTGGTGCCGGACTCGGCCCGCTGGCGGGTAAAATCTGGCGTATCGGCCTGATGGGCTATGCAAGCAACACTGACAATATCAAGCTTTGCCTGAATGCGTTAGGGACGGTTCTCAACGAGTCGGGTTATAATGTCGACATTGAGGCGGCTCTCAAGGCCGCTGGCTAATACTATCGATACGAGAAACAGATGCGACGAAACTCCGGCCTCAAACGGCTGATCACCATCATTGCAGCAGTTGCTGCCCTGGGTGGTGGTTATTACCTTGGCAACCTCAACAAAGACCTGGTCCAAGCGAAACCGCAAAGTGCGATCGTGTTCGAGAACGGGCGACCCCTGAAGCCCTTCACGATGCACACCGCAAGTGACAGCGAGTTCAACAATGAAGACTTGCTGGGCAAGTGGTCATTTCTCTATTTCGGTTATACATTTTGTCCGGACATCTGCCCCACCACCCTGACACAGTTCGTGCTGATAACGAACCGTCTCTCGGGTGACAAGGAGCTGCTCGACAAGAGCCAGTTCATCATGTTCTCTGTCGATCCTGAGCGTGACTCAGCGGAAAAGCTTGAAGCCTATATGACACACTTTCATCCCGGTTTCATCGGTGCGACAGGTAGTCGCGAGGCGATTGATTCAATCACGCAGGACCTCGGTGTATATTACAAGCTGCATGAGCCGGATGAGAATGGACACTACCCGGTGGATCACACATCTGCAGTGATGCTGGTCGATCCCGAGGGCAATCTCGCAGCTATCTATAGTTCGATAACAGACCCTAAAGTCGCTGCCGGTGATTTTCAGCTGATCGCCAACCAGGCAGAATAATGGGGCTTCCTGTCATCCAAACGGGAGATAAGGCACCTCTCGGAAAAAGGCTGTTCATCCTCCTGCAGCAGCTGATTCCACAGCACTTTCTGTCGTCCCTGATGTACGCACTGGCACGTAGTGAGATCGGCTTCATCAAGAACAGCGTCATTCGCATCGTCAACTGGATGTTTGATATCAACATGCAGGATGCCGTTGTCAAAGATCCGCTTGCCTATCCAAGTTTCAACGCCTTCTTTACGCGTGCACTTGAACCCGCAAGCAGGCCGTTGGATTCCAATTCGACCACGATTATCAGCCCGGTCGATGGCGCCGTGAGCCAGGCAGGCCATATAGAGAGCGGCCTGCTCTTTCAGGCCAAGGGCATTCACTACTCGATTACAGCCCTTCTCGGCGGCGATGCTGAAACTGCAAAACGTTTCTCCGATGGAGATTTTGCAACCATCTATCTGTCACCACGCGATTACCACCGTATACACATGCCGGTTGACGGAAAACTCTCCAGCATGACCCATGTACCTGGCGAGCTCTTCAGTGTAAATGAAACCACCACATCTTTAATTCCGGGCCTGTTTGCACGCAATGAACGTATCATCAATCTCTTCGAGACGCCAGCCGGACCGATGGCCCTGATCATGGTTGGAGCGATATTTGTCGGCAGCATGGATACCGTGTGGGCAGGTACTGTCACACCGTCATCAAAACGTATCAGCCACCAGGAGTACCTCGATCAGCCACATGCGGAAATCAGCCTTGAAAAAGGCGAAGAGATGGGACGCTTCAACATGGGTTCAACCGTTATCCTGCTGTTCGGTAAGAACCAGGTGAATCTGGACGGGATGATTGCTGCTGGCAGGGAAGTAAAAATGGGTGAGCGTATCGGCACCCGAATTCAGGCGTAAAGAGCGGCCCTACTCAACAGCTGGCGTGGTCGTGCCACTGCAGATAATTGCCATACGGACCAGCTCCGCGAGTGAACCTGCCTCCATCTTTTCCATCACGCGTGCACGGTGTGCTTCAACAGTTTTTGCGCTGACATCAAGTCGCGAGGCGATCTCCTTGTTCGAGAGACCACTGGTCACCATCTCCATAACTTCCTGCTCACGCCGCGTGAGCTGCGCCATGCGTGCAAGTATTTCTGACTGACTGGCCCTGCTCTCACGCTGTGCGGCATCCACGACAAGTGCACGTCTTATTGCCTTGAGCAATACCTCGTCATCGAATGGCTTCTCGATAAAGTCGCGTGCGCCGGCCTTCATCGCCTTGACTGCCATTGCGATATCACCATGACCTGTAATGATGATCACTGGTGCGCGTATTTCCCGCTCCTCAAGCTGCGATTGTAGTTTGAGCCCAGACATTCCCGGCATGCGAACATCCAACAGCAGACAGCCTGCCTGCCCCGGATAATAGCTTTCGAGAAACTTCTGGGCTGATTCAAAGGTCTCGACCTCGAGCCCATCTGACTCAATCAGCCAGCGTAACGAACTGCGCATCGCTTCATCGTCATCAACGACAAAAACCTTGCCCGTGATTTTTTTGTCACTACTATCACTCATGCGATCTGTTTATTCCTTGCTAATAGCGGGAGAGAGAGTCTGAAAGTCGCACCACCCAATTCTCCAGAAGAGACATGAATTCTACCATCATGTTCCTCGATAATGCTCTGCGAGATGGCCAGTCCCATACCCATACCCGTGGTCTTGGTACTAAAAAAGGGCTCAAACAGATGTTCCATCGCCTGTTCCGAAATTCCCGGACCATTGTCCTCGATCAGAATGACCAGGTTGTCATTCTCAAAGCGTGTACTGATTCGGATTTTACCCTCAACCCCGCTGGCTGCAATCGCATCAATGGCATTACGCAACAAGTTAAGAATCACCTGTTCAACCTGCACCAGGTCAAGCGGGATGGGTGGCAAGTCGCTGCCAGCGTCAAATTCGACATCCAGGCGTGCCTTGCGGATTTCGAAATCCATAAATGAGAGGACTTCACGAATCATCTCGTTAACATCAACTGATTGACGCACCCTGCTCTGTCTTTCCACCAGGCCTCGCAACCACTTGATAATCTGTGCTGCGCGCGTTGCCTGTGCAGTGATATTCTCGAGCGGTTCGAGCAACTCCTCACCACTTGCACCACGCACAAAGCGACGCTTGGCACCATTGGCGTAGTTGATAATTGCCGACAGCGGCTGGTTGAGTTCGTGTGCCAGCCCGGTGGCCATCTCTCCCATGCTACTGACACGACAGACATGAATCAGTTCGTTCTGGTGGCGTCGCGCCTCCTCCTCGGCAAGACGCGTCTCCGTGACATCACGTGCATAGAGGTTGACATACTCAAGCTCGGGTATCGGTGACAACATGATCGAGTAGACGGCGTCTTCCGTTTTAACTTCACGCTCAAAGTCTTCGCCGCTTGAGAGCGCCTCTGCAACACGAATACGCCACTCAAGCGGTAGCTCCTGCATGCGTCCACTATGCCAGAAAGCCATCAAGGGTTCGCTCGCCTGGTTGGCATACTGAATAATACCCTGCTTGTCGATACGCAGGATGGGAGACGGGCTTTCACTCGGGAAAGCAGCAAGAGCACGAATCTCATTTTCCTGCCTGCGGCGCTCTGAAATATCGTGAAAGTAAAAGGTAAACAGCACCTCGTCACGGAGCTGAATTGACTGGATAGCAATTTCGACAGGAAAACGACTGCCGTCTGACCTCTGTGCCACCAGTTCGGAACGCGCATCATTGAAATCCTTCGCACGCTGACACTCGGCGAACAGGTTGAGAAAATAGATCCTGCTTTCCGGTGCGATGAGACGTTCAACTGACAGGTTATCGACGACCTCATCTTCACTATAATCGAACTCCTCCTCGGCAGTTGGATTGAAGTCGATGATGGTGCCGTCACTGGTGGTTGTAATGATTGAATCAACCGAGGCATCCATAATGGCACTGGTGAGTGCTTCCTTCTCGAGTATCTCGGATTCATGCCTGCTGCGCATATCCTCACGGGCCTCGCGTACCAGGTTGATAAACTGCTTCATCCACTCCTCCAGCACCATCAACTGGTTACCACTGCGCGCTACCGGCTGGCTGATCCCCAAGGCACGCTGGGAGAAGTCGGAGAGACGTTTCAACGCCCGGCTGAGACGATTTGAAACCAGCATGAAAAGGAGTGAGAAGAAGATAATAAAACTGAAAGCAACAATGGCACGCTGACGCCGTTCAAGCGCGATAACAGAGCGACGCAGTTCGCGCACACTTGCTTTCGGGATCATGGTTGCAAAGAGCAAATTGCTGTTCGCACCACCATATTCGGCAAATGATTGTGTGGTTACAGCGTATTTTTTGTCCAGTTGATCCAGTGTCACACCCTTACCAATTACTTCCGGATCACTGCTATTGAGTATCACCTGGGTGGCACCATCAACAACAGCCGTGAGTGCCTCTGTGACAAGACCTCTCTGTGCTGAAGAGAGAAAGATTGCATCAACAGGCACAACCATCACCAGGGTGCCCATGATGTTGTAGGCCGCATCCTCCGCTACAGTCGCTGCCAGCAGGTAAGGCTCACCATCAATGTCGGTCAGAATGGTCTGTGGTGATGAAATATAGGAGGCAAGCTGTGACAACAACTCTTCCGGAAGAACCGTTTGTTGCAGGCGATACTCCTCGCGTATCTGACCCTGGGTATCAAGAAGCATGATATGAGTCGGTGAAGCAAGGGGTTTCCAGCGCTCAGGCTCAGGCAACCAATTGGGTTGTTTGTCTGTATACAGAAGTCTTGGTTCCTGGTCATCAGGGAACCAGTAGACAGGATTAAGATAGTTGGCCAGTTTCCTGTGATTGGAGAGCAGCCGGATGGTGGTCTCGTAACTCTGTACCGAGTGATCAAAATGTATCAGTGCCTCACGGGCGCGCTGATCGAGGTTGCTTTGGAGCTGTTCGTCGTAGATCTTGTTAACCGCATCTTTCTGAACGGTATCTATCACTTCCCACAGTGCATATCCTGCCAGTAAGCCGAAAAATGCAGCAAACAGGGACATTGGCGTATAACGCAGGATCGCACGCCCCAACTGGCGCAGCTTCTCGTTCAACATGTGAAGAAGTTTCATGCAGAGACGATAATCAATTTAGATAAAAGCTACAAGTAACAGGCGCTGTCTTCCAGAAAAAACTGCTTTGATTAGCCATATTGTGTCAAATCAGATGGATTTTGCAGGAAAACCCTGTCAATTCTCATATCCACGATACATGTAGGTAAATTCCTACAAAAAGTTCAGAAAAACCCTCTACCAACTTCTTTGTTAAAGCACTAGATTTACTCATACAACATGGCTAAATAACAAGGAGAGTGACATGTTGAAATCGAGTGTTATCTATTCAAAAATAACGAGGCAGTTAATCACTGAATCAGACACTCATGATGTACCTGCCACCATTGCAGAAATGCATAAGGGAAACCTGGATATGGAACTGTTTCATGTCAGGCAATGGGCAGTGAAAAAAGGTCTCATTAAACCAAATGAGGAAATTGTCGCATTCGACTAGGGATGGAAACACTTGCTGAAAACCCGGTGCTGATGACTCAATAGCCAGGCGATCTGCAAGACCTGCATTGAAGGGGCATTTTCATCATAAATCAACCGCATAAATTCTTATCCTTATAGTTTTTAGTAACGCAAGGTATACATATCACGACACAAGGAAAGGGATTTCACACGAAAATCGCATTACCATGCTCTGCGCAACCTAGACCTGACAGGAGCATCCTTTATACTAGGGACTCCTGTCCTCTCTTTCATAAAGCCTCGTAAAACACCATGCCGGAACTGCCCGAAGTTGAAACAACAAAACGCGGCATCGAGCCATACCTGGAAGCAAAACGCATCACAGATATCGTGGTGCGAAACGCTTCCTTGCGCCAGCCTGTTACTGCAAACATTGCCGAGTGCTGCAAGGGACAACGCATACTCTCTGTTTCCAGGCGTGGGAAATACCTGCTGATTGCCACAGCAAATGGCAATATCCTCATTCACCTGGGGATGTCAGGCAGCCTGCGCGTCGTACCTGCCAAAACGCCAGCGCAGAAGCATGATCATGTCGATCTTGTCGTTGGCAAGCAGGCCGTGCGTCTGCGTGATCCTCGACGTTTTGGCCTGTTTCTGTGGAGCGAAGAGGAGCTTGCTGAACACCCGTTACTTAAATACCTCGGTCCCGAGCCTCTCGATGATGCGTTCACAGGTGAGTATCTGTGGAAGATGTCGAGGAAGCGACGTGTTGCAATCAAGAACTTCATCATGAACAGCCACATCGTTGTCGGAGTTGGCAATATCTACGCAAACGAGGCGCTGTTTATGTGTGGTATCCGCCCTACCCGCCAGGCAGGAATAATCTCAAGAGCCGACTACGAACGCCTGGCGACGAATATCAGGAGAGTACTTGAAGAGGCGATCAGGCAGGGAGGAACAACCCTGAAGGATTTCCGTAACGAGGAAGGTAAACCGGGTTATTTTGCGCAAGAACTGCAAGTGTATGGTCGTGCTGGTGAGGCGTGTAGCTGTTGTGGAGAAACAATCAGGAGCAAGGTGATTGGTCAACGTTCCAGTTTTTACTGCAGTAAGTGCCAGAAATAGTGCGACAGAGAAGTCACTCTGCCGCACTCGATAATCAGGCGCTTTCTGCAGTAATTCGCTCGTACTTGGCCATCAGCTCTTCCTGGCTCTCAACATGATCTGGATCATGCGGGATACAGTCAACCGGGCAAACTTCAACACACTGCGAGGTTTCATAATGACCAACACACTCGGTGCAGAGATCAGGATCGATTTCATAGATCTCATCGCCCTGGTAGATTGCACCGTTAGGGCATTCAGGTTCACACACATCGCAGTTGATGCATTCATCAGTAATAATCAGTGCCATCGAAGTTCTCTCTTGTAAAATTTACTCGGTTTCAATTGAATATTTATCTTTCAAAGCCGCTTCCACAACCGGATGGACAAGGCTTGAAACATCACCACCATGTGCCGCGACATTTCGTACCAGGCTTGAGGAGGTGAAAGTGTATCTCTCTGCCGGTGTCAGAAACATGGTCTCTATTTCCGGCGCCAGACGGCGGTTCATTCCCGCCAACTGGAATTCATGTTCGAAATCTGAAACTGCCCGCAAGCCACGCAGGATAACCTCGGCACCTTCCGTCTTGGCCAAGTCCACCAGCAATCCACTGAATGACTTGACTTCAACGCTGTCGAATTCAGCCAGAACTGTTTTTGCAAGCTCAACCCGTCTGTCGAGCGTACATGCGGGCTCTTTGCCGGCATTCAAGGCCACTGCGACAACGACCTTGTCAAACAGCCTGGTTGCGCGCCTGACAATATCTGTGTGTCCGTTGGTTATCGGGTCGAAAGTCCCGGGATAAATCGCTGTTATCATCGAAAATCGTCCATTTTCAGGAGCGGCTATTTTAGCCTAAAAATGATGCTGCGTCCTGAGGTACCTCTGCCCTATTCCCTCTGACTTAGTCAGCGAATCTGGCTGCAATCGCACTGATCTCTCTTGCCAGCTCGAAATCAAGACCAGTAATTGTGCCAATCTCGTGGGTGGTCAGCTGTATATCGACAGTTTTATAGACGTTGCTCCACTCCGGGTGATGATTCATGCGCTCTGCAACCAGCGCAACCTGGGTCATAAAACCGAATGCAGTGACAAAATCACTGAATTGATAGCGGTTCTCCAGCGTCTGCCCCACGATTGTCCATTCACCCGTCTCATCATTCAGGGCAAGCAGTGCTGCCTCTATATCGTCAGAGTGCATTGGTTGGGTGTGATCACTCGTCGTCATGGTTTTGCCTCCGTAGTGAATTGTCGCGCCGCTAACAGGTGTCCCGGATACCAGAATGGTTCATTTGCAATCGCTGTCAGTTGCCTGCTGTATGCCCGCTGAAGTGATTTATCGTTACCACCAAGTGATATCAGGACAGCAGCCGGTGACGGCATCGGTGCCCCCTGGAGAGCGCCAGCACCACCCGGGGCCGGAATCAGCATTGCATCACTTGCATGCCATCCTGCACTATCAAAATAGCGTGACCATGCCACCTCGGCTATTTTATCGGATTTTTCACTGAATTCATTAATATTACTCAATTTCCACGCCTTTTTAAGCCCTTCAGCAACGTAGGCATAATCTGCCAGTGCCGCACTTCCTACTGGTGTCGATCCATCCATGGAACGGGATAAGTTTTCACCATCCCAGGAACGCAACAGCCAACGAGCAAGGCTCACTGCTGCATTTGAATAACGTCTCTCACCGGTCAGCAGTCCAAGTTCGCTGAAGGCAGAGAGCATCAGGCCGTTCCATGCTGTCAATTGCTTGTTGTCCTCGGGCGGGGAATTTCTGCGTCGCTCACCAAGCAGACGCTGCCTGACCCGCTCCTGCAATCGCAAGGCTTCGTCTTCACCTATCTCCAGCTGTGATGCAACCGCCTCAATCGTCAGTAGCTCTGTTGGTAACTGTTCATCACTCCCTGCTGTCTCCAGTCCCCAGCGTTGCGCTGCAAATTTTTTCTCATCTTCATTGAGAAGAGTCGAAAGCTTGTCTGCACTCCACAGGTAGCTACCCCCTTCCACGTCGTGTTGATCAACAGCAGAGAGGCTGGAGATGTAACCACCACTGCGCCCACGCATAGACTTCAGCACAAAATCAGCGGTTTCAGTTGCGATCTGGATATAGTCCGGACGTTCCAGGCGTTTAGCTGCAAGCAGGTAAAGGCGAACCATCTGCGCCTGCGTATAGAGCATCTTCTCGTAGTGCGGTATTTTCCATGCCGGATCGATGGTGTAGCGGAAAAAACCACCTGCAAGATGGTCACGTAATCCCTGCTGTACCATCTGGTCAAGTGTCAGCTCAAGAAATTCTGCGAGATGCGTATCCTTCCTGGTGGTATTCACAGTCAGCAGAGCCGTTAACTGCGGTGCCATCGGAAATTGATTCTGCTGGCCAAACCCACCCTGCAGTTCGTTCGCCAACGACATGGCATCATGAATAAAGCGGGTCTCGACACTCTTTACAGTAATATCCCCTGCCGGCTGCTCTTCACCTGCGAGATACATCTGCTCATAAGCCTCGCGTGCAAGTTTTTTAAGTTGCAACGACTCCTGCTGCCAGCGCGCATCAATCCGTGTCAGTGCAGTCATTAGCTGCTTACGCGGTGCGTAGGTAAAACCTGTCACCGGATAACCTTCAGGAGTCATGATGACATGCAGCGGCCAACCTCCGGCACCCCTGGTGCGTTCAACAAAATTGATCAGGTAACTATCCAGGGCAGGTTCCAGTTCACGATCAATCTTCACCGGAATGAACAAGCTGTTGATGAGCTTTGCTACTTCGTCGTTGACAAAACTCTCGCGGTGCATGACATGACACCAGTGACAGGAGAAGTATCCGCTGGAGATAAACAGGGGCTTGTTGCTCTTGCGTGCTGCATCCAAGGCCTGCTGTCCCCATGGATGCCAGTCAATTGGATCATCTCCATGCAGCGCCAGGTATGGTGAGGAATGACCCTTAAGTTGATTTGCCTGCAGTGCAGATGAGAGCAGCAGCAAGCTTGCAGCAATAGTGATAACGATTTTGTATTTCATACTGCAAGCTTACTGCAAGATGGCTTGTGGGAATACCGGGTCGAGTGTAGTGGTTAGTTCGTCATCCCTGGCTTGAACCGGAATCTGGCCATTGTGCAGCATTCAGATCCCCGCATTCGACCGCCATGGATGGCGGAAGTGTCAGTGTTGCAGGAGCAAAACACTGACCGCGGGGATGACGAAGCAACAGCAGGCAGCGACTATAAAATTATCAGTCGAGATCTTCGCTCAATGAATCACGGATATTGGCAGGAATCGGTGAAACTGAAATATTGTAGTGATCATGATCAATGCCGCCGTTGATAGCTGCACCCTGCTTGGCGGCTGCTGCCATCTCGGGGGTCAGTTCGAAACGCATGAAGTGCACGGCAGAGGTCTTGTCGGCCTCGGTACGCTCAAGATCTTCATCGGCAATTGCATACACCTTGTCGAAACCCTCAACTTGCATCCAGGTCTTGTCCTCGATACCAACCAGTTTCTCGAGTGCCTTGCGGCGCTCCTCGACATCACCATACTCAATCATGAAGGTTGCTTTCCAGTTGCAACCATCCGGAACCAGGGGGTTGTAGGCATCAAGCTCTTCCTCGATACCCGCCTTCTCGAAGATTTTCTCGATGCGCAGCATCTCCTGTACCTGGTATTTCATGGTCAGGTAATCTTCAAAATAGAGTGTGGCGTGCTCACCGATCGCGAGCGCGCGGTTTTTCTTGTGTTGCAGTACCTCTGCCCTGAAAGTCGGACGGGCTTCTGCGTATTCTTCAAGTGAGTAGAGTGTTTCGCGGGATAATTTTTGCATCAGTATTCAGTCGTGGGTAATTGATAGTCTATACACCGGAACTCCTGCAGGAGCCCCGGCGTCTCTACATGTCAGATTCCGTATGCCTTACGGATCAGTGAAATCGGATGTTCCGGATCACCATCGTCAGCAAGCGTATTTGAAATGTGTTGTGCCGCCATGACACAGTCCGAGGTGTAATGATCCGCCTCTGACTGGGTGACCTTTTTGGCGACCGGACGCGCGATTTTCATCGATACGTCATGAAACTCTTTCTTCACTGCATATGTGCCATCATGTCCGGAACAACGCTCAATGGTATCGACTGATGTATCCGGAATCAGCTCCAGCAGTTCACGTGTCTTGGGACCGATACGCTGTACACGCTGATGACAGGCAACATGCCAGGCAACTTTTCCCAGCGGCTGTTTGAAATCTGTTTTCAGCTTGCCGTGCTTGTGGCGCAGCATGAGATACTCGAACGGGTCAAACATCGCTTCTGCAACTTTTGCGACATCCGCATCATCAGGAAACATCAACGGCAGTTCCTGTTTGAACATCAATACACATGAGGGCACTGGTGCGACCAGGTCCCAGCCTGCATCGACCATTTTTACCATTGCCGGGATATTCACCTCTTTGGCAGCAGCAACCGCCTCGAGATCACCAAGCTCAAGCTTCGGCATTCCGCAGCACTGCTCTTTTTCAAGCAGGGTAACCGGAATCTCATTATGTTCAAATACGGCTTTCAGATCCTCACCGCTTGAAGGCGCATTGTAGTTACCGTAACAGGTAGCGAAAAGTGCAACCTTACCCTTTGTCGGACCGGCCTCTTCGCCTTGCGCCGAATCATTTTTCGAGAGGCGCTTGCGTAGGGTTGAACTGTGATATTCAGGCAGTTTCGCGCGAGCATCAACACCCAGGGTGTTTTCTATCAGCTTGCGCGTTGAGCTGTTTTTGTTAACGGAGTTAACAATACCGGCAACAACAGGGATACCGGCAAGTTTTCCGATCGTGTCGGTACTTGAGAGCAGTTTGTCACGGAATGTGGCACCCTCCTCACGGAACTTGACTGCCTTGGCACGCAGCATGACGTGCGGAAAATCAAGATCCCATTCGTGCGGGGGAACGTAGGGACACTTGGTCAGGAAGCAGAGATCACACAGGTAGCAGTGATCAACAACCTTCCAGTAATCATCCTTGGCAACGCCATCAACCTCGAAGGTATCTGATTCATCAACCAGGTCAAAGAGTGTCGGAAACGCATGACACAGGCTGACACAGCGTCGACAGCCGTGGCATATATCATAGACGCGCTCCAGCTCTTTAAAGAGATCTTCCTTATCGTAGAACTTCTCATCCTGCCAATTCAGCGGGTGGCGTGTTGGCGCCTCAAGGCTTCCCTCGCGTGACATCGTATCGACCTCGCACAATATAAATTCTGTATTTATGGAGGCTCCTCACCAGTAAGGTGAGGAGCACTTCAATGGATTAACCGTCGAGGTTATCCAGTGCTTTCTGGAAGCGGTTAGCGTGTGAACGCTCGGCTTTCGCAAGGGTTTCGAACCAGTCAGCAATTTCGTCGTGACCTTCGTCACGTGCATCTTTTGCCATACCCGGATACATATCAGTGTACTCGTGAGTCTCACCGGCGATTGAAGCCTTCAGGTTGTCAGAAGTGCTACCGATTGGCAGACCGGTTGCCGGATCACCAACCTCTTCGAGGTACTCAAGGTGGCCGTGTGCGTGACCTGTTTCGCCTTCCGCAGTTGAACGGAATACAGCTGCAACATCGTTGTAACCCTCGATGTCGGCTTTTGATGCGAAGTAGAGATAACGACGGTTTGCCTGGGACTCACCGGCGAAGGCGTCCTTCAGGTGCTGTTCTGTCTTTGAACCTTTCAGTGACATAACTTGTTCCTCGATTGTTTTATTGTGATTAATCATCCAGAACCACTCTGGATACCCATGAATATGTCGCCCTGTTGATATTCTGCAAATCGCGATTGAAAACCGGACTTAAATCAGGGACAGAAGTAAGTTTACCCCTTATGAAAATTATTTTAATTGATTATCTTAACGCAACCGATAGTTATTATTTATTCATGCGGAAATGAAAACGCATGAACACCGGCAGCGATGTTCATACGTCAATCTGTGGCCCTGAAAAGAGAATCAGGCGATGAGTTCAGTCGCCGTGCGGTCGATTTCGATACACATGGCGAATTGCTGCGGATGTTCGGCAAATTCCTGTGCAATAACAAATATTTGTGGCAACTGTCTAAAGCCAGTTAGACCATTGAGTCCAGCCTGCGTACGCTCTGCATCAAAGAATGCAAAAGGCTCATCGAGGAACAGGAACTGGTCACCCTTGACGCAATCGCGAGCCAGGGCCTGGGAGATGACGAGACGCACCGACAAAAGAATCTGGCGCTGTGTTCCACTCGAAACCTCATCAAAAACCATGAAGTCACCCTTCTCCGTCGACAGCACCTCGACATTCAGATTATCGTCGAGCTTGATGTGCTCATAACGACCCTGGGTCAGCATCGGCAGCAGCTGGGCTGTGCGCTCGCGGACTTCACGATTGAAAGCAGTGGCAAGATTCTCTGTTGCACCATCAAGGAGTGAGATCGCCGTCTTCAGTACCTTGAGCTGATGATTACTGTGCTCGAGAGCCTGCTCGTGGCCACCCTGCTCAAAGCGCAGACCATCAACAATCTTGGTGCGCTGCTCTTCCTTGTTGATCTGCTCTACCATTTCTGCAGCGAGTTCCGACTCTGCCTTGCTGACCTCGTTCAACCAGGTCACCTCAAGCTCGGACGCCTCACGTATATTGTCGATCTTTGCCTGTTGGCGCGCCATCTTGTGGCGCAGGTTTTGCGCCTCTGCATCGTCGATGGCCACGTCGATCGCACTGGCCGGAATATCGAGAAGAGCGAGATCATATCCACTTGCACGATGTTGCTGAACCTTTTCAAGCCCTTCCAGGTAGCCACTGGTCACGACAGAGAAATGCGCAATGCGGTATTTCGCCGTCATTTCCCGAATCCACAGGATAAATGCAATCAGGCCGAGACCTGCAGCTGCAAAAACCAGGTATTGATAGTGACCTGAACCAAGCTGAACACTCTGCTTCAATTGCTCGGCAACACCAGTCACCATCTCGTTACTGCCAAGGTAGGCAAGCGCAAACCAGAGGAGAGCGGCAACTGCACCGGGTAAAAGGAAAGCCATCTGCAGCAAGCGACTGCGGAATCTCGCTCCGATTGCCTGCTTGTATTTTTCCAGCTCAACCAGGTAAGCAGCACTCTTCTGACCAAGATCGATCGCCTGTTGCTGACATCTCGTTGTCGACTCCAGCAACGCACCGCGGCGCTTCTGCATTTCCTCGAGTTGTCCGGGTACGACACCGAGTGCTTCGATCTCTCCCTGCAGGCGAATATGGTTATCGTCAGCCTCGACCATGATGCCTTTATGGCGTTCGATCTCGTTTTGAAATTCGTCACGCAGCTGCTCCAGCGGCAATACACCTGCTATCGACTTGACCGCGTCACTGTGAGGATGCGGAGCAGAAATCTCGCGCTGTGCAAGATAGAAGGATTCAACATACTCGGGATAACCGAGTCCGATCAACTGCTGGATCATTGCAGTGACGGTATCGTTACCGCGTGCCAGGATGTTATCCGGATCTGATGTCTTGACCAGGCGTGCACCCTGCGTCAGGTTTTTGTCGATATGACGTGTCACTTCGTATTCAGTGCCATCGCCGACAACGAATCCGAGTGTCACCTGGCATGCGTTCTCACCCCAGCGGATAATTTTTGTCAGGTGATCTTCATCGAGAGAGAAAGTACGTCCGAAGAGTGCGTAACAGATGGTCTCGCCGATGGTACTTTTTCCAGATTCATTCGAGCCACTGATACCGATAAGGCCCAGGCGCGGGAGATCATCGAGTTGCAGACGGGCATACTTGAGAACATTCTCCGCCCGCAGGTGAGTAATAATCAAAGCACGTCCTCCACCAGCATACTGCGCAGACGATGCACCGTCATATCCACAGCCTCATCAAAGAGGCGGACATTAAATTCGTTATCGGTGCTCATCAAGTGCTCTTTTTCCTGTGACGCGTGATGAAGAAAGGCATTGATCTCTTTCGGATTATCCTGTTCTGAAGAGACGCCGTACAAGGTAGCAAGCGTCTCTTTAAGCGACTTTTCGGATTGATCCTGATCCATTTTTTCTTCTCCGGATTGCACTAAATGGGGGAATATTATAAATCATTAATACACTGCTTTTCCCGGAATTTACTTGCGGAAAGAAAATCCCTGCTAAATGATGCCCTTACCTCCGGATTGCAGCCTGAATCAAGCACAGCAGATTCGAAAGTCAGAACAGATTTCAGGTAAGAGTTGCCTGCCACTGTCAACTTGCAGGAGCTATCCCAGGATCCGGAAACGCGCCTCAAGATCACTGATATTGATGGAATCCACGGCAAGCCTGACCTGCTGGTCAAGTTCAAGACCGGCAACACGGCGCTGCTTCATCTCGAGCGCCAGCTGCGGAATAATCAGCGTCATCTTTCGTTCATCCAGCTCTGCAACGACTGCTTCACCCTGCCACTCCCGGTTACGATGCAAATAGAGCAGTTTCCAGTGTTGATTGGAGAGCCGCTCACCCTTGCGAATCAACCTGCTGGCAGATTCGGCAATCGACAGGCGCTCACTCACCTGTGACTCATCAAGTAGCGTGTCTCCTCTTAGCCAGGCATGCAGTTGCTGATGCGCAAGCAGGTCGGGATAACGTCGCAGAGGACTGGTCGTGCGCGTGTAATGTGGCAGGCCGAGACCGAAATGCGGTGCGGGCTCAACTGTACCGCGGGACGGCTTGAACATGCGCCGGTAGGCAAATGTTTCACTCATCGTCTGTGGCTGGCGCACTTCGTCAGGCTCAGGCTGGCTCGCGAAAGGAATCGCAATCGTGTGCTCCTGGGCATACTTGGCCACTGCCTCACCTGCGGCAAGCATCGCTTCTGTCACCAGTTGTCGGCTGCCTCCCCTCTGGTAAGGCTGAATGACTATTTCATCATCGATGACGCGAACATTGACCTCGGGCAGATCCAGCGTGGCAGCACCTGCCTGCAACCTGCGTGCAGCAATCCTGTCTGTCAGCACCTTCAAACCGGCAAGATTGCCATCCAGTTCATGATCAGCGGCATCGTAGCTGGTGCGTGTCACTCTAACCAGGCTGGTCTCAATGCGAATATCATCCAGTTCGCCAGCATCATCGACGATGAAGCTGATACTGAGTGCGGGACTGGTCTCCTGCAGACCAAGACCAAGCTGCTGTGTCATGGCGTGCGGCAGCATGTGAATAACGCGGTCCGGTAGATAGAGGTTTGCCCCACGGCTACGCGCCTCTTCATCGAGGTTGGAACCCGGCTGAACAATCGCCGCTGCATCGGCGACATGTACATAGAGCCGGTCACCATCAAGACTGATGGCATCATCAGGATCCTGGCTACCAGCATCATCGATTGCCCAGGCAATTAAATCGCGAAGATCTGTACGCTGCGGTTCAGCCGGGTCATCGAAATCAAGCAGGTTGTCGTCAAGGCTAATACCATGACGGCGTGGATGCGGGTTGTACTCTTCGCTCCAGTAACCAATCTGAACCAGCAAACGGTGTGCATTGGCCGGTGTTACCGACAGGTCAATTGCATCGAGAATTCGGCTCTTGTCAGATTCTGCATGTGCAACCCGCTCAACCTCGACAAGTGCGGGCCTGTCACTCTCTGCCATCTGCCTCTTCTTCAGGCGTTCCAGCATCTCTTCCCAGTCAGCCTTCTCTCGTGCCTTGGCATCACGCTTGGCAATATCCTCTTCGACCAGCTCTGCCGGCCTGGCCTTGACGGCATCCGCTTCGCCGCTGAAATAGAGACCTTCATTGAGAAGCTGCCAGGCGCCCCATGCCGAAGCAGGCGTAAACTCGCCGTAGAGCAGGTCGGTAAAATCCTCAAAAGGAAGCGCTTCATCGAGCAGCAGCTCGCGTGCATCATCAAGTCCGGGGGCATCGGCGACGCCACCCGGTAATACTGAAACAGGTCCCGGATGCAGTGGCGTCACATCTTTTTCACGCACGCGTTTGCTTCCACCATCGTATTCAATATCGATTTTATCGCTGATTGCGCGCACTACTGCTGGCCGGCTCTTGTAAAGCACCAGGCCGTTTGTCTGTATTTTTTGTCCCACGGGGCTCACGAATTGAGTCACTAATACCTTATGATACCTTTCTACCCGACCGGATTGACGGATTTATGACAAAAAAGATTCATTTCATCGATAAACTACTCTACAGGTTCACTGGCCTTTTGCGCTGTCGCATCATTCGCGGCAACCATGGTGAACCCTACCTAGAACGCTATCACCTGTTCCGTCTGCCTGGTGGTGGTGGCGCCTATATCCACCGTTTTCTTGCCAGTGATCCGGATCGCGGTCTTCACGACCACCCATGGGATAAAGCTATTGGAATGGTGTTGGCTGGCGGATACACGGAAGAGCGTCTGGACGAGAACAAGGTGGTGACACGCAGCCTCGGGCCCGGTGCTATCAACAGGATCACCGCCACGGATTTCCATCGTGTCGTGCTGCCACACCAGCGCGAGGCATGGACCTTTTTTGCTCACAGCAAAAAGCACAAGGACTGGGGCTTTCTGACAAATATTGGTAATAGCCAAGAGAGTTTCACACCGCATGAATCAGTCAACAGCGAGGGTTCACATGAGAACTGGTGGATCAATGCTGCTCGTGGTCGCAACAGCGAACGTGAGCCCCTGCTACCGCGCCAGCAATAGCGGGATTCAAAAGCAGGCTAAATGTACGCTTGAAAAACTCTCACGCATCACCATACTGAGTTAAAATCGAGTCAACAGTTTTTCAATACGGGCAACCATGAGCAACATACAACTACACGAACTGAAACACCTCGCCATCCTCATCATCGAGGGAGAAGAGCGTGAAACCTTCCTGCAGGGACAGCTGACAAATGATGTTCGTGAGGTTACCCAGGGAGAGAGCCAACTGACCGGCATCTGCACACCCAAGGGACGCATGCTCGCCAACATGCGCATGTTTCCAGGTGACAGTCGCTACTACCTGGTTCTGGCAAAAGAGCTTGCAGAAGCGATTCAGAAACGTCTCGGGATGTTTATCTTGCGCTCAAAGGTCACTATCAGTTCCGGCAGTGATGACTATGCCCTTCTCGGTGTTAGCGGTGAAGCTGCAGAGCTTTTGCCGGAAGCTGCACAATTGACACAAGCAGACCAGGCCGTACTTGCCGATGACGGCTGTACCCTTGTTCGTGTCGCAGGTGAATCACCGCGCTACATGATCGTTGGCCCTGCTGATGCCATAGAGGCAAGACGCCAGTCACTACAGGAGTCTGCTGAATCAGCCGATGATGCGACATGGCAACTCGATGATATTCGGGCTGGCTTACCCCTGATTCAAGAGCCGACTGTTGAGGCCTTTGTTCCGCAAATGACCAACATGGGATTGATAAACGGAATCAGTTTCACCAAGGGCTGCTACACGGGACAGGAAGTTGTTGCACGCATGCAGTACCTCGGCAAGTTGAAACGCCGCATGTACCGGGTTGAGATTGATGGCGATTGCCCTGTTCCAGGAACTGATCTCTACGCTCCCGGCAGCCAGTCCAGGCAGGGTGCGGGCAAGATAGTCATGAGTGCTCCTGCCTCTGACGACAAGTGCGAGGCGCTCATTGTGACCGAGGTCAGCAGTGCAGAATCAGGCGATGTACGACTGCTTGATGAAAATGGGCCTGTGCTCAGGTTCCTTGACCTGCCCTACGCTTTTGAAGAGTCAGAGTAAATAATCAATTCTGACCATGGCGATAGAGTGTACCGCCATTCTTACTAATAGATTCAGAAACAGAAAGACCCCGGCAGAACCGGGGTCTCAGATGCAGGCTGAATGCCTGCAAAAGCTATGACTCGTGGCTTATCAAAGAGTCTTCGTTACAACAAATGCACCACGAATATCGCCTTCCTTGTAACCACGGGCATTGTCGTCAGGATAGAGCTCATCAAGTTTCGAAGTGACTTCGTCCTTGATCTCGCTACCGTGACAGTTGAGGCAAACCTTACCAGTCGGAATCGCCTTCATCATGCGGAACTCCTGGCTGCCATCTTCCCGGGTAACGATGGTTTTGAACACCAGCTTGTCGATTGGCTCACCATTGGCAAGACGTGCTTCGAACTCTTCAAGAACTGTCTTGTTCCAACCGGATGCTGCCTGGTCAGGATTACGGTTCTTCAGAGAAACACGGCCCAGGTTGTAACCTGTTTCAGCAGAGATATCACTGGCGATTCCCCCTGCCTTTTCATTACAGACCTGGATTGCATTTGTTGCACCACCAGCTGACATTGCTGCTTTCAGCTCACCCTGCAGGGTCCTTGCGAATTTCTTGATTCCTGCCACAGCTCTTGTGGTATGTGAAACCATCGGGTCATCAACGATGCCTGTTGCAACTGCCATATCGGCTGCAGCAACTTTTGCCTTGTCGACCATTGATGCGGCTTTTTCAGTCGCTTTCTCGACACGTTCGTCACTTTTGACCTTTTCGACCATTTCGCTTGTAGCCTTGACGACATCATCCTTAACGGCAATTGCTGCCTCTTTTGTGGCTTCAGCTGCCTTATCAATCTTTTCAGAGGTTGTAGCTTCAGGTTTTTCAGCCATTGTTGCTGCCGGTGTTTCAGCAGGTGCCGCCTGTTCGGTAGTCTGGGTTGATTCAGGTGCCTGTCCACATGCAGTCAGGGCTACAGCAAGAATCGCAAGTGGAAAAAATGGATGCTTCATATTTTACTCCAGTATGATTATCGGTATTGTTTACAGCCTGTCGGCTGCGCCTGACTTATGTACATCAGGACTTATAAAATCATTCTACCGTTATCTGCACCGTAGTAAATATGATAATTTTTAATTTTCTCGATTGAGAAAGAATACGATTAAAAATAGTTATTCTGTAGGCAGGGGTTCTGCTTGCTGATTCAGACCGTCAACATAACGGTCACGCGCTTGCTTGGCGTTGTCAAATAGCGCCAGGAGCTTCTCTCCATCGCGTGAACGTATCACACTGGCAAGCTCTTTCATCTCCTCTGCATAGTTGTCAACAAGAGTCGATACAGCATCGCTGTTGGCAATACAGATATCCCGCCACATCGCCGGATTGCTCGATGCAATGCGTGTGAAATCACGAAAACCACCTGCTGCATATCGGAAAATATCCTCTGTATCCCCAAGCCTGCTAAGCATATCGACCAGTGCAAAAGCCAGCATATGCGGCAAATGACTGGTTGCTGCAAGAATACGGTCGTGGTCGACCACCAACATGCGCGTCACTTCTGCACCGCAATCTCGCCACATTGTCTCTACGCGTGCAATTGCGCTCTCATCCGTCTGGCTAACAGGTGTCAGGATAATGCGGCGATCCTTGTAGAGCTCGGCAAAAGAGGCCTCGACACCGCTATTTTCCGTACCGGCAATCGGGTGACCAGGCACGAAGTTTGGCAGCGCTTCACCGAACACAGAACTACAGTCCTCAATAACGCTTCCCTTGGCGCTGCCGCCATCTGTCACCACTGCATTGTCTGACAAATGCCCTTTCATCGCTGCAAAAGTGGTCCGCATGGCGCTCAGGGGAACGGCTAGAAAAACCACATCGGCACCTTCAACTGCTTCACCGATATCATGGGTATAACGATCGATCACACCGAGTTCAACGGCTTTCTCAAGGTTTTCCTTACCACGTCCACAGCCTATCACTTCACCGACCACACCCTTCTCTCTCAGGGCACGTGCCAGGGAGCCGCCAATCAGGCCAACACCGATTATCGCGAGACGTTCTATTTTCATCTTCAGAGTACCTCGCGAAGTGCTTCAAGAAGCACCTCGTTTTCATTTCTGCTGCCGATGGTAATGCGCAGATGATTGGGTAACTGGTAATTCGCTACCGGGCGCACGATCACTCCCTTATTCAACAGGGCATCGTAAACTTCACCACCTGGACGCTCAAACTCGACACAGAGGAAATTACCCACCGAGGGAATCGTTTTCAGACCAAGTGCATCAAAGCCTGCTTCGAGCTGCTGCATACCTTCACTGTTTGTCAGGATGCTCTGCTTGAGAAACTCAACGTCTTCGAGCGCCTTCTCAGCAGCGGCGAGTGCCGGCAGGCTAACATTAAAAGGCGCCCTGAGCCTGCCAATAACACCAAGTAAATCAGGCGACGCGATACCGTAACCTACGCGCAGTCCGGCAAGTCCGTAGATTTTAGAGAAGGTACGCGTGACGATCAGGTTGGGATAGTCTGCTATCCACTCGATTCCATCAGGAAAGCGTTCATCTTCGACATATTGCGTATATGCCTCGTCGAGAACCACAACAACATCAGCAGGAATCCTGTCGAGAAACCGTTTCAGCTCGTCTCGTTGCAGCCAGGTGCCGGTCGGATTATTCGGATTAGCGATAAAGATCACGCGGGTATTTTCATCTACCTGGGCCAGCATCGCATCCAGGTCATGACCATAAGGCATCTCGGCATGATCAGCAGGTAGTGGATCGGCAACCTTTGCGGTTGCACCACAGGCCTGCGTATAGATGGCATACATAGCAAAGCTGTGTGCGGAAAAGACCGCGTTAACACCTGGGCTGAGAAAAGCGCGTGCCACCATGTTGAGCACATCACTTGAGCCTGCGCCAAGAATGAAAGCATCTGGGCTGATCGCATGGAATTCTGCGAGGCAGTTCCTCAGCCTGAAACCAGAATCATCCGGATAGAGGTTCACATCACCCACCACCATCTGCGCCTGTGACCAGGCAAGTGGGCTCGGGCCAAGTGGATTTTCGTTCGAAGCGAGCTTGATTGTTTCGACCAGACCTAACTCGCGTTCGAGTTCCTCGATCGGTTTACCGGGAATATAGGGGTGCAGATCGGCAATACCGGGGGCTGCTTTTTCAAGCCAGGTAGTTTCTTTCATGATGTGTCAGAGAACTGCTACGGGGTATGAGCCAAGCACTTTACACATGCCAGCCTCGGTTTCGAGTATTTTCAGTGCTTCAGCAACTTGCGGATCATCGATGTGCCCACAGATATCGACAAAAAAGACATAATCCCAAACGCCACGACGTGACGGGCGAGATTCAATCCGCGACATGCTGATACCCTGCTCTGCAAGTGGTGCCAACAGACGATGCAGGCCACCCGCCTCGTTCTTTGTCGACAGCAGCAGGCTGGTCTTGTTTTGACTGCTCGGCGCCGCCTGCTGTTTACCAATAACGAGGAAGCGCGTGGTATTACCTGGCTCGTCTTCGATATTAGGCGTTGCGATATCCAGCTGGTAGATTGTTGCTGCCTCGGAGCTGGCAATTGCGACATCTTTACCCGACTCGGCAACATGACGTGCCGCCTCGGCATTGCTCGGATAAGGAATCTGCTCAGCATGCGGCAGATTCTGATCAAGCCAGTGCCTGCACTGCCCGAGTGACTGCTGATGACTGTATATTGTTTCTGCCTGTTTCCAGTCATAGCCAGGTGAACACAGCAGGTTATGATGTATGCGCAGGACAACCTCACCGCAAATAACCAGCGGTGAATTGAGAAACATATCCAGCGTGTGGCTGATGACGCCCTCGGTCGAATTTTCGACCGGGACTACGCCGTAATCACATGAACCGGATTCGATCTCGCGGAATACATCGCCAATAGAATTAAATGGAGTCGTGGTGACGGAGTGGCCAAAATGCTTGAGCGCAGCAGCCTGGGTAAAGGTACCGTCAGGACCAAGAAAAGCGATCGACATCGGCTTTTCAAGCGCCAGGCATGCTGACATGATTTCACGGAACAGGCGCGCCATCTCCTCGCCGTCCAGCGGTCCCTGGTTACGCTCCTTGACTGTGCGTAAAACATCCGCCTCGCGCTCAGGACGATAGAAGAGCGCATCATCACCCGAGGCAAGCTTGATACGCGCAACCTCCTGTGCAAGCGCAGCACGCTTGTTGATTCGCGCCTGTATCTCCTCGTCGACTGCATCAATCTGCTGCCGAATTGCGTCGAGTTGCTGTTTTTCCATCATCTCATTCAATCACTTTTTAGTGCATCCAAGACAGCGAACCGAGAGTACGCCCTCAATTGAGACCATTGCGTCGATCAGACCTGCACTTGGCTCATCATCCACATCAACAAGAGTAACAGCAATCTCGTCATGTGACTTGTTGAGCATATCTACGATGTTGCGTCCGTCATCTGCAAGCAGAGTTGAGATCTGGCCGAGCATGTTCGGAACGTTGCGGTTAACAATAGCCATCCTGTGTCCGCCATTACGTGGCAGGTTGATCTCCGGAAGGTTAACCGAGTTGCTGATATTGCCATCTTCGAGATAACAACGCACCTGGTCTGCGACCATGATGGCACAGTTCTCTTCCGCCTCACGTGTTGACGCGCCAAGGTGCGGTAAGGTCAGACACTTTGGATGATCCTTCAGCAGGTTGCTTGGGAAATCGCATATATAGGCATAGAGCTTACCACTGTCGAGCGCCTCAACAGCCGCTTCATCATCAATGATGCCGTTGCGGGCAAAATTGAGCAGGACGGCGTTGTCCGGCATTAGTCGGATACGCTCTGCGTTGATCATATTGCTGGTCGCTTCGTTAAGCGGTACGTGAAAGGTCACAAAATCGGAACGTGACAACAGGTCATCAACGCTCATCGCCTGCTCGACACCAGCCTCCAGTGCCCAGGCACTCTTGACTGTTATAGTTGGATCATAACCAACCACGTTCATTCCCAGCGAGCGTGCGGCATTTGCAACCTTGACGCCAATCGCACCGAGGCCGATGACACCGAGGGTACGTCCGGGCAATTCAAATCCGACAAAATTCTTTTTACCCGCTTCGACAGACTTGCCGATGACAGCATCATCGCCTTCGAGCGAACGGGCAAAACTCCACGCCTGGCCGATATTACGCGCAGCCATCAACATGCCGGCAAGAACAAGCTCCTTGACCGCATTAGCATTGGCACCCGGTGCATTGAACACAGGTATGCCAAGCTCTGTCATCTTATCAACAGGAATATTGTTGACACCTGCACCGGCACGGCCGATCGCCTTGACCGACTCGGATAACTCCATATCGTGCATTTTCGAGGAGCGCACCAGAATCGCATCCGGATGTGTTATTTCAGATGCAATCTCGTAGGCATCACGTGGAAGTCGCTCCAACCCAGCAACAGAAATATTGTTTAAAGTCAGTATCTTATACATTATTTTTTTACGTCTTTTGTTATATTGTGTTAAATCAGCCTGTCAGCCGTTTTTGCTTTCAAATTCCTGCATATATTCAACCAGTCGCTCGACACCCTCACGCGGCATGGCGTTATAAATACTGGCACGCATACCACCAACCGACCTGTGACCCTTTAGAGTCATCAGCCCGACTTCCTGCGCTCCCTTGAGGAACTCAGCATCGAGATCAGGATTGGCCAGTGTGAACGGAACATTCATCCACGACCTGCTCTCCTTTTCAACAGGGTTTGCGTAGAAATCAGAGCCGTCGACAGCATCGTAAAGCAGCTGCGCCTTGGCCTGGTTAATACCAGCCATCGCTTCGAGTCCGCCAAGGCCCTTTAGCCATTTAAAGACGAGCCCTGCAAGATACCATCCGTAAGTGGGTGGCGTGTTGTACATGGAATCGTTGTCGACATGTGTTGCATAACGGAACATGCTCGGCGTGGATTCCAGTGCATCACCAATCAGATCATCACGAATGATGGCAATAGTCAGGCCAGCCGGACCAATATTCTTCTGTGCGCCTGCGTAGATCATGCCGTAACGGCTGACATCGATTGGACGCGACAGAATAGTGGATGACATATCAGCGATCAGTGGCGCGTCGCCGGTTTCCGGAATATATGGAAACTCGACACCGCCAATAGTTTCATTTGGCGTGTAGTGCACGTAGGCAGCATCAGCAGAGAGGTTCAGTTCCGCCTGGGTTGGCGTGCTTGAGAAGGAAGTTCCCTCGGTTGTCGCTGCAATGTTGACATCACAATAGCGCTTGGCCTCGGCAATTGCTTTCTTTGACCAAGCACCGGTGTTGATATAGTCAGCGCCTTTCTTTTCGCCCAACAGGTTCATCGGGATCATCGCAAACTGTGATGATGCACCGCCCTGCAAGAACAGTACCTTGTAGTTGTCAGGAATTGCCATCAGTTCACGCAGATCGGCTTCTGCCTCAGCTGCAATCGACATAAACTCCTTGCCGCGATGGGACATCTCCATGACAGACATGCCGCTGCCGTTCCAGTCGAGCATTTCGGCCTGCGCCTGTTCCAGAACAGCCTGAGGAAGAGCAGCCGGACCGGCGCTGAAATTAAAAACACGTGACATAGTTAATCCTGCTAGATATTTAATTAAATGTATTGGAAATGACGAAACCTGTTATTCCGCTGCTTCGTCACCTGTTGATTCATCTGCGCCTGTCTCCTCAGAGGCCTCTTCAGAAGTCTCGTCAAGCTCATCTTCATCAGATTCCAGCGTGACAACAGGTTCAATTCCGATGAGATGCTCCTTGGCAGACAGCGAGATCAGCTTCACGCCCTGTGCGCTTCGACCTGTAACTGAAACATCCGACACACGTGTGCGCACAAGAGTGCCACCATCGGTGATCAGCATAATCTCATCATCCTCATCAACAATAACAGCACCCACCTGCTTGCCGTTTCGCTCTGAAGTCTTCAACGAGATCACACCCATGCCGCCACGACCTTTCTGAGGATAATCCTCAACCGGCGTACACTTGCCATAGCCGTTTTCCGATGCACTCAGAATGCGTGAACCTTCACGCGCAATAATCAGGGACGTGACCTGGTGATCTTTGCCCAGCTTGATGCCACGTACACCTGTTGCTGTACGTCCCATGCTACGAACCTGTGATTCGCTGAAACGCATCGCCTTGCCTTCAGTGCTGAAGAGCATCACGTCCATGCTGCCATCGGTGATATCAACCCCGATGAGCTTATCGTCATCACGTAACTCAACAGCAATAATGCCGCTGGCACGCGGACGCGAGAAGGCTTCGAGGGAGGTCTTTTTGACTACACCTGAACTGGTCGCCATGAAGACGAACAGATTCTCGTCATATTCACGTACCGGCAGAACAGCGTTGACGCGCTCATCCTCTTCGAGCGGCAAGAGGTTGTTCATTGGTCGACCACGTGCTGTGCGCCCTGCCTGGGGCAAATCGTAGACCTTGAGCCAGTACACCCTGCCACGACTGGTAAAACACAAAATGGTGTCGTGGGTGTTGGCAACAAACAGCTTGTCGACAAAATCCTCTTCCTTGGTCTTTGTCGCAGACTTACCCTTGCCACCACGGCGCTGTGCCTGGTAGTCAGCAAGTGGCTGAGATTTCGCATAACCAAGGTGCGAGATAGTCACGACCATATCCTCTTCCGGAATCAGATCCTCGGTCGTCAGATCAAGCCGATTAAAGATGATCTCGGTACGTCGTTCGTCTCCGAACTGCTCCCTGATAGCGACCAGTTCCTCTCGAATTACCTTCATCAGGCGATCCGGGCTTGAGAGAATATTCAACAGGGCTGCAATCCTGGCGAGAATCTCTTCATACTCCTTGAGGATTTTTTCCTGCTCGAGTCCTGTCAGTTTTTGCAGGCGCAGATCAAGAATTGCCTGTGCCTGTATCTCTGTCAGCTGATATCCATCAGCCGTCAGGCCAAATTCGGTAGGAAGCCCTTCAGGACGCGTTGATTCAGCGCCTGTTTGTTTTAGCATCGCCTCGACAGCACCAGACTTCCAGGTACGCGCGACCAGTTTCTGCTTGGCTTCTGCAGGCGTTGGAGCCGTCTTGATCAGTTCGATGATCTCATCGATATTGGCAAGTGCAACCGCGAGCCCCTCAAGAATGTGGGCGCGATCACGTGCCTTGCGCAGATCGAAGAGTGTTCTGCGTGTCACCACTTCGCGACGGTGACGCAGGAAATACTCAAGGCACTGCTTCAGATTCAGCGTGCGTGGCTGACCGTCAACCAGTGCCACCATGTTGATGCCGAAGACATTCTGCATCTGCGTGTGCTTGAACAGGTTATTCAGCACCACCTCTGGCACTTCACCGCGCTTGAGCTCAATGACCATACGCATGCCGTCCTTATCGGACTCGTCACGCAGGGCACTGATACCCTCGAGCTTCTTCTCTTTTACCAGTTCGGCAATTTTTTCCAGCAGGCGCGCCTTGTTGACCTGGTATGGCAATTCATTTACGACGATGCGAACCCGGCCGTTATCGTGCTCCTCGAACTCGGTACGTGCGCGAATGTAGACCTTGCCACGCCCGGTGTTATAGGCGTCAACAATTCCGCGTGCACCGTTGATGAGGCCGGCTGTAGGAAAATCAGGTCCCGGGATATGCGCCATCAGACCGGAGATATCGATATCAGGCGTATCGATAATTGCCACGCAGGCATTAATCGTCTCGGTCAGGCTGTGCGGCGGTATATTGGTCGCCATGCCAACAGCAATACCGGCAGAGCCGTTAATCAGCAGGTTTGGCAGGCGCGCCGGCAGAACTGCCGGTTCATGTTCTGATTCATCGTAGTTGGCGATGAAGTCGACCGTCTCCTTGTCGATATCCTCGAGCATGGAGTGGGCGATTTTCGCCATGCGCACTTCGGTGTAACGCATCGCTGCCGGCGAATCGCCGTCAACCGAACCGAAGTTACCCTGTCCGTCAACGAGCATATAGCGCATTGAGAATGGCTGCGCCATACGTACGATCGTATCGTAGACCGCGGTGTCACCATGCGGATGGTATTTACCGATCACGTCACCGACGATACGGGCGGATTTTTTATAGGGTTTGTTCCAGTCGTTGTTGAGTACGTTCATGGCGTAAAGAACGCGCCGGTGAACAGGTTTGAGTCCGTCACGAACGTCAGGCAGTGCACGCCCGACAATAACGCTCATTGCATAGTCGAGGTACGACTGCTGCATCTCCTCCTCAAGATTGATGGGGAGTATTTCCTTGGCAAATTCACTCATGGGGGATGTTACAAACCCTCTCTGGTTGATCGATTCAGCCAATGGTTTTTAGCTGTTTTTCTTATCCATCGTCTGGCTGTAATTTCAGCTCGAAAATCATACCATTATTTGGGTAAAAAAGCACTGTCCCGGTGTGGACTTAGGGCGAATCCGGAGAACAAAAAACCCGGTCTGTCAGACCGGGTTTTTCTGGTGAATAATGAGCTACAGGATAAGAGTTGATCAACTCCTCCAGGAGCGTACACCACCAACGTCGAGATGGACGAAGCGGCTCTTGCCGTAATAGCCTGCGCCACCGGTCTTGAGATCTTTGGCTGCATTGAAAACCAGGTCGGAAGATGTACCGGGAATCTGGATATCAACCGCCATGCCTTTCATGTGAAAGCTCTCCTTGGCAACTCCCCTGCTCTTCTGACGCAGTTTTGCGTTACTTGCAGGTGAACGATAGCCTGAGATGACTTCCAGAGTCTTATCTTCCACACCAAGCTTGCGTTGCAGGCTGCTGAGATAATCGATGAGCTCACAATTGATTTCACACACAGCATCGTTGCGATGATCGCGCAATACCTTGTTGATCTCAGCCAGCGCATCTTTCTCGTACTGACCGTCAATCCAGTAATCGACACTGCTCTTTTCGCCCGTATGCAGGTTGTGCAGTGAAATTGAGCGAACATCTTTTGGCCTGGCTTTTTCAATTGCCGCCTGTTCAGCCTCAGGACCCTTGGTCAGCAGAGTAAACAGGTTGCGCAGAGAAGAACTGATTTCTTTCAGATCAGTCGGGGCAGCCATAGCCTGAGGAACGATGGTTGTTCCAGCAAGAAGTGAGGCTGTCTGTATGAATCGGCGTCTAGGGAGATGTACAGCTGTCTCTTTAGTCATAAATTCCATGCGTTAATTGGTGGCATTCGAAAAATTTCGACAAATGATATAGAAAAAAGTTTCAAGGGGCAACTATAGTATAAGCTTATACCAATGTAACCCATTGATTAATTAAGGATTAACTTATCGTGTTTTTCGCCGTTTATTTCGCCGCCAATAAGCGGCGGTCCCTCTTGTAGATATCATTAAAGAAAGAGATATCACCCTTTCCTTCGCTCCAGGCTGTCATGTAGACCAGGTAAACTGGAATCTCACCTTTCAGATTGACATGGCGATTGTGTGAAGATGACTGGATCATACTGGCTATTTCATCAGGTGAACTCGTACCGAGTATTCTCGCTGCCAGTTCCAAGGGCTTCTCGATTCTGATACAACCATGGCTCAGCGCACGCTTGTCCTTCCTGAAAAGCGAAGGCGCACTGGTATCGTGCAGGTAGATACCATGCCGATTCGGAAAGATGAACTTGATGTCGCCAAGTGCATTTGTGTTGCCCGATGACTGAACTATCCTGTAGGGAAATTCAGAACCGGTGCCCAGGCTAGCCCAGTCGACCGATGCTGGATCGATTTGCTGCTTGCTCTGCTTGTCATACACCTTGAAACCTGCACGGTATACATAGTCCGGATCCTCGCTAATCTTCGGTGCCAGCTCCTTGGAAGCAATTGAGTTCGGAACATACCAGTTGGGATTCATCACCAGGTACTTCATTTTCTGGGTAAAACTCGGGGTCTGGTTTTTGTAATCCCCGACAATGGTTCGCATCGTCAGCGGCTTCTTTCCGGGCTGATGAAACCACAGGCGATAGGCAGGCACATCGACAATAACGTAGCTGCTGCCAAGTTCTCTTGGCATCCAGCGCCAGCGCTCCATTGAGGCAATAATCTGTTCGATACGCTGTTCAATTGGAACGGCAAGTGCCGCACGGGTTGCACCGCCGACAACACCATCGTCATTAAGTCCATGGCGACGTTGGAAACGTTTCACGGCCTCCACCAGCGCATCATCATAGAGTTGTGAATCAGCAGACGATGAAGCCGCTTTATCGGTCACAGCAAGGCGCGCCCGAAGCGATTCAACCTGCTGATGTCGATCTCCAGGGTCCAGACGTCTCGGTCCCCTTGCAGGAAAATCGGGCCAACCGCCTCTCTTGGCTACTTTGCGGTGTTCACGCAACTGTGCGCGAAGAGCAGCATACTCTTCATGAGGAGGCGCCAGATCCTTGAGGAAAGCCCGTAATCTGCCATATTCAACGGCTTTTGATACTTCTCCAACCAGGTTGAATTTCGGCTTCCTGATATGCCACCTGCGATCGACCTGCTGAGGTGAATGGACTCCATCACGAAGGTCGTGGGCATAAGAGAGTAATACATCTGTCAGTATCAACTCCTGCTGCAATCCGGAAGCCTGCTTGATCTCGTCAAGCCGGTAATCTGCAGGGTTAAGACCCTCCTTGTCGGATTCGCGAAGATTCTTTAGCAGTGCACTTACCTGGGAGTAGTTCTTCCATGTTGGTTGATAATTTCGAAGAGTATAGAAACTCTGCAGGAGTTTCCTGTGCTTTTTGGGTCGAACTTTCTGAACTGCCTGCTTGAGTTCGATGGCCTCATCACTTAAAACAGGCTTGCTGGATACCGCCTTATTATCAGCCTGCGCTGTAGCACTGAGCAGCAACAGAGACACGAGAGAAACTATTGCCCCTTTTACCGAAAACCATCTATTCACAGCCATCAACATCATCAAGAAGACTCCTCAGCTTATCTCTTACTTCAACCTTCTAATTATTATATAGAACCATAGACTCACCCGCCGCGTCTGTCCATGCCTATTATTGTAATCAGCATACCTGAAAAAGCGATAACTGCGGCAATAGAGAAAACCGTCGTTGCCCCCCAAAGCTCCCAGGTAGCGCCACTGGCAACGCTTCCGGCTGCCCCGCCCGCACCAAAACTGATGCTGCTGTACAGTGCTTGCCCACGACCCTGCAATTTGTGTGTAAATGCATGATGCACATAGTGAATTGCTGCCGCATGAAAACTACCAAAAGTCGCTGCGTGCAATAACTGCGCAAATAGCAATATTGCCAGGGAATCGCCAAAATGGCCGATCAGCAACCAACGCAGGCCGGCAATAGCCAGGCTGGCGATTAAAAGCGTGCGCGCTCCAAAACGCTCAAGCAGCTTGTGCATGAAAAAGATATAGAGCACCACCTCAGCAATCACACCGAGTGCCCACATCTCACCTATCAGGGTCTCCGAATAGCCAAAACCCTGCATGTAGATCGTATAGAAGGTGTAATAGGCACCGTGACTGAACTGCATCAGGAAACAGGCTGCAACAAATGTCAGTATTGGCGGCGATTTCAGCAGCGAGAAAAATGAGTGCGGCTGGTGCTGGTGCTCGTGCTCAGCCGGTGTGCTCTCTTCAGGCACCAGTTGTGTCGCCACCCAGATACCGGCATAGAGTACTGCAAGCGTGTAGAGAATCACCCTGCTGCCATGATGGTCGATGAGATAACCAACGCCGACAACCATGGCGATAAAACCGATTGAGCCCCACACACGCACCCTGCTGTACATGGCGCTTTCCTGATCCAGGTGGCGGAAAGTAACCGCTTCTACCTGTGGCAACACAGCGTTCCAGAAGAAACTGAACAGGGTCATCGCAATTGCCAGGGGCCAGAAACCCGATACCCAGAAAACCAGCAGAAAAGTAAGAAATGCAGCGAGTGCACCGCTGCGTACTATTTGCATGCGCTTATTGGTGTGATCGGCAATCACGCCCCACACGAAGGGTGCGATCATTTTGGTCGCCATCGGTATCGCCATCAGCTCACCGATCTGAATCGCAGTATAACCGCTATCTTTCAGGTATAGCGCCCAGAAAGGTGCAAGAACACCGAGTGCCGAGAAGTAGAAAAAATAGAATGCCGAGAGGCGCCAGTATGGCATCGAGAAATCAGCTTTCGCCTGCAGGAACTACCGGAACAGGTGGAGTGACATCAGCGTTCTGACCACGCTGCCTGAGCAGGTGATCAAGCAGTACGATAGCAGTCATCGCCTCAACAATCGGGGTTGCACGAATACCAACGCAGGGATCATGACGCCCCTTGGTCACGACATCGACAGGTTCACCCTCTTTATTGATCGTATTGCCGCCAATCCTGATACTCGAGGTTGGCTTGAAGGCGACCCGCGCAACAATATCCTGACCACTGGAGATACCACCGAGGATGCCGCCGGCATTATTCGACAGAAAACCCTCAGGCGTCATCTCGTCGCGATGTTCCGTGCCCTTCTGCGCAACCGAGTTGAAACCGGCTCCGATCTCAACACCCTTGGCGGCATTGATACTCATTAATGCATGGGCAAGATCGGCATCAAGACGATCGAAAATCGGCTCGCCAAGACCAGGCGGCATGCCGCTTGCAACAACAGTGATCTCCGCACCGACAGAATTACCCTCTTTGCGTAAATCATCCATATAGGCTTCCATCTCTGGAATGGCATCCAGATCCGGAACAAAGAAGGGATTATCGTCATTCTCGACAACATCCCAATCGAACTTTGCAGGGCGTAGCGGGCCCAATGCTGACAGGCAGGCACGCACCTCGATACCTAGGCTCTCCTTCAGATACTTCTTGGCAACCGCACCGGCAGCAACACGCATTGCCGTTTCGCGTGCAGAGGAGCGGCCACCGCCACGATAGTCACGCGTTCCGTACTTCTGTAAATAGGTGTAATCGGCATGACCGGGGCGAAAACGGTCAGAAATATCGGAATAGTCTTTTGAGCGCTGATCCTGGTTAAAGATAACCAGCCCAATCGGTGTGCCCGTGGTCTTGCCCTCGAAAATACCGGAAAGAATCTGCACTTCGTCGGGTTCACGACGCTGCGTGGTGTGGCGTGTTTTGCCCGGGCGGCGACGCTCCAGGTCACCCTGGATATCTGCCTCACTCAGCTCCATTCCCGGCGGACAGCCGTCAATGACGCAGCCGATAGCCGTACCGTGGCTTTCGCCAAATGAAGTGACTGTGAAAAGCTTGCCGATTGTATTCCCGGACATAATAGACTCAATCTCTAATGATAGCGTTGCATTGTACCAACCTGCCCCGCACCAGTCATCAATGGAAACAACAAACCAGGTGTGGTGCGCAGTACCAGTTAGCGTGCCTCTCCACGGCTGCGCCTGATCATTCGCCCCACAGCGCGAAAGGAACTCGCAATCTCCGATTGCTCAAACAACCTTTCGCTTCTTCAGTGGAACGAATGGGCTACGCCGACGTCGAGTCACGCTAACTGGTACTACCCTGATTCTATAGTCGTCTGCAGGTGCCGTACTTATCCAGAAATGGACTCGAGCAACCTCTCTTTCAGCTCCTCGATACTCTCGCAAGAATTGATTGCACTGGCATCGAGGCGTAATTCGAGCCCGTCAGGAGACTCCATGTAGATCGCAGGCAACTGGTCAGTCACGCCATACTGTTCCCTTGCCTCGTTTCGATGCAGGAACAAGACCGGAAAATCGATCTCGTTGATAAAACTCTTCCACTCGCTGTGCATGCTGAAATTGCCATGCGTAATACTGCAAAGATTGCATTCGTAGGTTTCAGGCGAAACGATTTTATGGGTGATGTCTTTCAGCGTGTTGAACATACCGCTGTCGGCGTTGTAAACAAAAACGAGCTGCCTGTTCGTGTCAGACATTCTCTTCACCATCGTTACTTCTCATTCGAACCAGCTTGATACCGACCAGTATCAATGGTGAACCATGCATAAGCAGGTCGAATATATCGATGGGACGTGACAGGGTTCCTGCTGCCAGCATCTTGAGCTTCTCCCATAAATGCGGTTCGGGCGAAAATGGTGCCAGTCCGAGAAAAACTGCAATAAGCAGTAGTGATGAGAGTGGGATTCGATCAATCCAGTTCATAGTTCTTGATACCAGTTTGTTGCATTAATTCAGGAAAACGGGCCAGGTCCTCTGGCCTGTCCAGGTCATTCAGGGTGTCTAGCATACAGCAGGATAGAGCGGATCTCTCTAATCGCGCTTCAATCTCTTTCATCACGTTCTCATCTCCCCACTGCATATTCGAAAAGAGACCTTGCGGATACCTCCTCAGCCCGACAAGGTAAAAACCACCATCAGCAGCTGGGCCAAATACAATCTCTTCTCCACCTTCGAGTTTCCGTTTTGCCTCGTCAATGATTCCGGCGTGCAATTCCGGGCAATCCGTACCGATCAATATGGCCCATTGGTATTTTTCAACCGCCTGGCAGAGTGCAAATGCCATGCGTTCACCAAGATCCTTGCCGTGCTGCTCATGCAGGGAAAAATCATGTGTTTCCCCTGCCTCCTGAAAGAAAGGATCGGATGTATCCGGGGCACACCAGAGCTCGGCAACACCTGTCATTCTCTCGCTGATTTTAGTAAAAGTGCTGTTAGCCAAATGTGCATGCAGCCTGGCCGCGCCCTCCGCACCCAACTCGGGAATCAGGCGTGTTTTTACCTTGCCCGGCACAGGGGCCTTGCAGAAAACCTGGATAACGCCGCCTGAACTATTATTGCAATTCATTTAACGGTACAACCTTGCCAGCTTTCCGGCAGGGACACCGAATGCATAGGCGGCGCGCAGATACCACATCAACAAAACCGTCCTGATAACCCCCTTCTCCTGCCACCGTCGGCTGGAAGTCACCAGCACCTGCTTCATACAGAGTGGTGATGCTGTTGTTTTAAGACGCTTGCTGAGTTCAATATCTTCCATCAGTGCCTGCCGAGGCACACCTCCAATCGCTTCAAGTGTATCGCGGCGCACGAAAATACCCTGGTCGCCTGTACAGATACCGGTAATACAGGAGCGATAGTTCATCATCTTCTCGATAATCCGAAACAGGGGGTGCCGTCCATCAAGCCTGACGTTGAAACGTCCCCATGTCGCATCCTGTTTCTCCAGTGCAATCTCGATCACTTCATCTGTATTTTCAGGAACACGTGTATCGGCATGGAGAAACCAGATCAGCGGTGCAGTTGAGTGTTTGACACCATGCTCGAGCTGGTTAGCCCGTCCTTTTTCGCAGGTGAGAATTCTATCTGCCAGGGGCCCTGCCAAATCCATGGTGGCGTCATTACTACCCCCATCGACAAGAATCACCTCACAGTTTCGGCCTCTCATCATCTGCAGGCAAGAGAGTGTCTGTTCAATTGTTTCTGCCTCGTTCAAGGCAGGAATGATAATCGAAATTGCGGGCATGCTGTATCGGATTGGATGGCCCTGCAGTCAGGCCAGCGCCCCACCACAGCTGCTTCCCTGCCCCGCAGTACAGCCGTAGCAGTGATCTGCCATCGTGATATCACTGCCGGTCAAACCCTCGGTGTCGATATCCTTGATGTGAAGTCTCTCTTTGCCCAATGGCAAACCGATCATCTGGTTGAAATCACAATCATAGACATAGCCCTGCCAATCGACACTGATCAATGTACGGCACATAACACTCTGCAGATTCTCCGCTGCAAAGGAACTGCGCAACAGCTGCATGTATCCGTCAAACTCCCCTTTTGAAACCAGCATGCTGCCAAATCGCTGTATCGGCATGTTAACAAGCGTAAAGAGGCGACTGAATTCAACCCCATATTGTGCTCTCAGTTTTTGCCTGTAATCATCTTCCAGGCTCTCCTGTGACGGTGGCAGGTGCGAACCCACAGGGTTGTACATCAGGGTCAGTTCAAGCCCACTGCCAGGAACACCATAACCAAGTGAGTTGAGTTGCCTGAGCGCATCGATACTCCTGGTAAAGACACCCTTGCCACGTTGTGAATCGACATTCTCTTCGAGGTAGCATGGCAAGGAAGCGACAACCTCGACCTTGTATTGCGCCAGGAATTCAGCAAGTGACTCCTGCCCCGGTTCGGAAAGAACGGTCAGGTTGCAGCGATCAATAACATGTACACCCAGTGCGCTCGCTTTCTCAACAAGCTGCCGAAATGGCGCGTGGATTTCTGGTGCACCGCCGGTCAGATCAAGTTGCCTGATTGTGCCTGACTCGAGAAAATTGAGAATATCTCCGGCTGTTTCGGCAGACATCTCTTCTGTCCGGTTTGGCCCGGCATTCACATGGCAATGCTGGCACTGCTGATTACACTTGTAGCCTAGGTTGACCTGGAGTGTTTCCAGCCTGCTTCTGTGCAACACAGGAAAATCGCTCTTGCCCGGGTTGAGCTTTGGCAATACATCTATCATTTACAAAAACGCCTGTAATCTTTCACTTATCAGCTGATTTTACTACGTACAGCCGGGCAAAAATCAGAAAGTCAGTACCTTATCAGCATTCAGGGTATTTTCGGTCAGTTCATCGAGCGTGCTGCGCTTGCAACCCGCAATGACCTCGCTCTCTTTCAGACCGCGTGCATCCATACAGGTCCCACACAATAAAACCGAGCCCTTGCGAACAACTGCATTGATCATGAGTTCGACATTATAGAAACCCTGTGGCACCGTCTGCCCCGCCTTCGCACAGAAAACTGCATCAGCAAGCAGAAACAGCGTGACATTTTCATCCTTGCCGAGCAGGGACTTGGCCAGCCTCAGGCCGTTATAGCTGCGCTCGGTTCCATATGGTGGATCATTCAGAATAATCAGTGTAGACATTATCTTTACCCTCTTTTACACGGGTGGCTCATGTGAAACAGGCTCCCCAGCCGAATTCCAGGCTGTCATACCATTTCTGACAACATGGACATTCGAGAATCCATTTCGGGCTAGTATCCTGGCAGCCTTTACAGAGCGTTTGTCCGTTCGACAGACGATCGCAACTGGCGAGTCATTATGATCGGATATCTCTGCAATACGCTGCTTTAACTCTTCAAGCGGGATATTAAATGAACCAATGATATATCCTTGCTTGCCGACATAATCTTCTACTGTGCGAACATCAAGAATCAGTGGCGGATCATTTTCTTTTAACTGTTTGGCAAGTTCAGAAACATCTATCATCGGACCCTGGCGAAGCCTTCCCACCAGGCGCGGAATAAATGCAACAACGGCAAGCAAGGCGAGAGCCAGCAGCCCTTTCTGTATGAAGGACTCACCACCTGAGATTGCTTCACGACCCGCGTAACCGAGATAAGTATATGCAAAGGCCCCCGGAAGCATGAACAGATAGGTGGCAAGTATATAGTCGAGCAATCGTATGCGGGTCAGTCCAAGCGCATAGTTCAACAGGTTGAAAGGAAACAGGGGAACAAGACGCACGAAAGCAACGAATCGCCATCCTTCCGCCTCGACACCCTCCTTCAGCTTTGCAACTCTCTTTCCGCTGTTCTTTTCGACCCACTCAGAGGCAATGTATCGGGCAATGATAAATGCCAGTGTTGCGCCGATTGTCGCACCGGTCAGGTTGTAAAAGGTTCCCCAAACAGGTCCGAACAGAGCGCCACCGGCAAGAGTAAGGACAGAACCGGGCAGGAACACCAGCGTCGAAACGATATAGATGAGCATGAAAACGACAGGCCCTGCACTGCCCAGGCTTATCACCCACTCCTGCAGGGCATCTCCGCTCAATTGCTCACGGTAAACCACGGCGAGCGCAATACCGGCAGCAATCAGCAGCAGCAACAGAACCTGTGTGATGCGTTTATTCATCATCACTCCACTGACGGCGATTGATCGCGTAGTCACTGATCTTGCCTCGGAATGGCAGCCATAACATACCAGGAAGCCAGGTGACGTCACGTGCGTCCCTGTATTTCCGAATACCGATCGTCATCCCGACATGGCCGTCACGTGGTTGGTCACGGTAGGTTCCGAACAGGCGGTCCCACAGTGACAGGTTGAAACCGAAATTACTGTTTGCCTCGTCATCATTAACCGAGTGGTGAACTCGATGCATGTCCGGTGTCACGACGAACCAACGAACAAACCGGTCAACAGCTGCCGGCAAGCGTACGTTACCGTGATTGAACATCGCCATCAGGTTTAAAATCACTTCAAACAGGATGACCGCAACAACCGGTGGTCCCAGCAAAATGATGGTGGCGAACTTGATCAGCATCGACAGGAATATCTCGATTGGATGAAAGCGTGCGCCGGTAGTGAAATCGTAATCAATGTCCGCATGATGCACCCTGTGCAAACGCCACAACAGCGGCACCGCATGCACCATCACATGCTGCAGATAAATAACAAGATCCATCACCACGATCGACACAATAATCGCGAGAACAGGTGAGACCGAGTAGTAGTTGAAAAGCCCCCAGTTCTGTTCGACCGCAGTCATCGCAACACCGATAGCTGCCGCAGGGAAAGCGAGGCGCAGCAGGAAGCTGTTAAGAAACACGATGCCTAGATTATTGGCCCAGTGGACTGCTCTTGGAACCAACAAAGCACGGCATGGCGAGAGGTATTCCCAGCTCGCCATGATCACGATCATGCCGAAAAAACAGCTCATCCGAACCACTTTTTCATTGGCAACGACCCAGTCAACAAATTCCATCAGACCCCCTCAGCAAAATAACAAGAACTTGCTATACTAAGCACAACCTATTATTCAAGTAATTACTTGAATAAAGCATATAGGATAAGGAAAACATGTCAAGAAACCACTTCAAGCAGGATCTGTTTGCGCAATTTGCCCGCGTCGGCAAGGCACTGGGTCACGGCAACCGACTTGAACTGATCGAATTTCTCGCACAGGGCGAGCGCAGTGTCGATGAGCTTGCCAGGGTTTCCGGACTGACGGTTGCCAATACCTCACAACACCTGCAGCAACTGCGCCAGGCAGGGCTGGTCGAATGTAGAAAAGAGAGCCAAAGGGTCATCTATCGACTGAGCGGAAATGATATAATTGACCTGATGACACACCTGCGCCAGGTCGCAGAACGCCACCTGGATGAAGTTGATCAGCTTGTAACAACCTACCTGACAACACGTGATGATCTTGAACCCATTCCGCGCGAAGAATTGCTATCCCGGGTGAAAGATGGACTGGTCACAGTGATAGATGTGCGTCCGGTAGAGGAATACAACAACGGCCATGTCACAGGGGCCGTAAATATCCCTCTGAATGAACTGATGCATCATCTGGATGATTTCGATCACCGGCAGGAAATCGTTGCATACTGCCGGGGACCTCATTGCATTCTCGCATTCGACGCCGTTGCCAATCTGCGCTCAGCCGGAATCAGGGCCAGAAGACTTGAAGACGGCTTTCCTGAATGGCAAAGAGCCGGCTTACCAGTTGAACGTACTGAACAATAGCTTCAGTTATTAAACCTGTTCGTTACTGGCTAACAGCTGTCATCATCTTGCCAATATCAGCAGATGCATCCCCCATCACTTCAGCAATGGTTCCGCCAAACATCATGCCTACGAGACCGACATTCATTTCAGACATGTAAACAGAGCCGTCACCAGTCTCATATACGCCAATTCCCAGCGGCATCATCGTGGTTACAACCTTGTCTTTGTCGTCTGTCAGAATGCGATTGGCATAATGTGGATTACACAAGGTGACAATCTTGACTCGAGCCATCCCCTCGTGGCCTGCATCAGTAATGTTCTTCTGAATGTCGAAGACTTTTGCCACTTTCCAGCCAGGTTGTGCAGCAACTGCACTCTCTACTGCGGCGACAGTTTCATCGAATCCCTGTGTACTTTTATGTATGTTGATCATCATCGGTGGCATCGAAAACCACACTGCAACACCCATGAGAAGGAAACCAATGATGACACCGACAATCAGTGATTTTGATTTCATAGCGCTCACCTTGATCTGTATTCCAGCCAAATGGCCAATTGAGCGCTACCGCAACAAAGCACTTAGAAGCGATAACGCTCCTATTAATAGGTTAGTAAGCATAACGGCATAGTGCAATATCTACAGGCAGATAAAAGTCATTTAGGCGTTCGGATATTCATCCGAAAAATCGGTTGATATCAAAAAAAGTCCCGGCGAGGAGCCGGGACAAAAACTAGGAGAAGTGTTTCTAAATAAGGAAAGGTTAAGAGATCATGACTTAACCTCGAGAACCTGAGTTCCAGACACAGAAAGTGGACACTCAAACCCTCTGCTTTTAATTACTGCAATATGCGTGCCAGCCATTAAAAAGCTAATTTACAGGGTTTCTCTCTTTAATTTGCCTCATGATGAGGCATTTACCGAGTCAGAATGCACCTGTTTGGTTAGATTCAACGCAAAAACCAGCGCTGCAAGAGAGTAGAACAGTACTGCCAGAAGCATGACTGAAGTGAAACCGAAATGGACTGCGATAAGGGTTGCAACAATTGCACTCATAAGCGATGCGAAACCATTAACGCTCCATGCCCACGGTAAAAGCCATCCTGCCCTTTCAGATACGCTATTCAATGCAATTGGAAACGGCATTCCCATGAAAAAAGCGAGAGGCGCAATAAGAGCAACGGATGCGATGAGCTTGATTGCAGTTGTCTGAATCGCCAAGGCCTGAAAAACCAATGGGTGAAGCCATAACGAAGCAAGTATGACAATCGTTATACCGGTAACTGCGAGCACCACCGGATTTATCCTGCAACAACGCCTGACAAACGGAGCCGTGAAGCTGCCAAGCCCTGAAAAGACCAGGAAGCCGCACAGTACAGCTGCCACTGCATAGACAGGATCACCAAGGAAAAGTATGAAGCGCTGGATAAATGCGATCTCGACGAACAGCAAAGCAAGGCCAATCAGCACAAAATAGAGCATGACAGCGGCAATGTACGGACGATCTGGAGCGTTATTCTCTCGTGGCACAAACCGAAGCGGTAGCAGTACCAAAAGAACACTGACAAGCAGTGCCTGTATCAGTGTAAATACCAACACGAGATAACCGAGTTCAATCAGTGAAAAACCGGCCCTGCGCTGCAGCGAAAGAATTTCGGCCAGTGACTCCCACTTGAAAAAGTTGAAGTAATAGGGACGGTCATCAGTAGCAGGTGAAATAGAGAATTTGTAGTCATCTATAAATGCAGCCGCACTCTTCCCAAGCAGTGCGCGAGCGCCTTCATAAAAGTAGGGTTTATCGATAGCATTGAAAAGATTCACCTCGGAATCTGTGATGCCCGGGTACCAGGCCACATCGAATGAGCGTTCATCGCAAAACTACTGCAGTGAGCGGATATCTTCCGCAGTAAATACACCATGTTTGATCAGCAGTGTGCTGGTATTCCAGCCACGAATCATTGCCAACTGGTTTTCCGGATGACTTACCCCCTCCTCCCTCAATGCAGTCACAGCCGTAGCAAAGAGTTTTAATGCATCACGTGGTGGAACCTTGATCCAGCGGGTAATCGAAAGCATGCCTCCCGGCTGCAGTCTCCGGTAATAGAGCCCCAGAGCCTCGGTTGTATAAAGGTAGTTCTCACTTAGTGCGTAAAGCCCGGCACTAGATGCGCCTGCTGCATCCAGCAGCGACATCTGGATAAGATCATAAGTCGATTGATTGTGCGCCAGGAAGGCACGCGTTTCCGACAAATGAATCCGGGTATGATCTTGCAGAAATGCCCAACCGGCGAAATCTGCATAGTCATCCTGCAACAGCTCGACCAGGTGTGGATTCATCTCAACCGCTTCGATATTGCCCACATCGTGATACTCCGCCTGCAGTATGTCGCTTCCTCCTCCCATACCAAGAATCAGGACGCGAGCCGGATTTGAAAGGTGATACGGCAGTGCCGATGTCTGGTAATCGAGATAGATCAATTTCGAACGATCGCCATCATAGCGGGTCAGCGCACTTGGGCCATCACTGTCGACAAATAGTGCGTACTGGGTTGGTGGCTCTGCACTATTGTTAAGACTGATACCTGATGCAAGTCGAAACGGGATTTGCCGGTTTTCAAGCACAGTAACAACGCCATGCGGCCCCGAGAGCACGCGCTCTACATGTGAACCGGATACCTGCATGTACTGGCTCAATGGCTTGTTTGGTGACATCTGCAGTGACAACCACCCTTTCGGCAACATTAAGAGAGTTGCAATTGAGATGACAACAATGACAACTGCAGTCAGACGATAGTCGGTTCGCATCTCAAGCATCGCAACGACGACCGCAATCAGAACCGTAAAAGAGATAAGCAGCAATACCTGCTGAGGCTGCAAGAACATAAGGGAATAGATCAACACAAGCGAACCGACACCAGCGCCAAACAGGTCAAAACCATAGATCCGGGGAATCTGCTCGCTAAAAGCACCAAACGTCAGGACGATACAGTTCGCTACAAAGAAAAAAGGCAGTAGCAACAGCAGGTATGCAGCAAGCAAGTATCCCCATTGTGCCGAGTCCCACAGGATTTCCAGTGCATTGAATGGCAATTTCTGTACCAACAGAAAACTAGCGATGATCGTAAGTGCAAAACCGATGCCGTTGACGATATACGCGGTCACATAATGCGGCATCACCCTTTCCCGTAAAAGAGTCATTATGGTTCCGCTGACGCCATACCCAAGCAGTGCCAGGCTGATAATCATGTAGGCAAAATGATGCCACTGGATGATCGAGAAGAGGCGAATCAGGAGTACTTCGAATGCGAGCGCCGAGGCAGACACCAGCATGATGGAAATGACAGGAGGTTTGGCACTGGTGTCCATATTGATACTCCTGTCAGCCCCCTGTCATTATCGCTGGCCCTGATCTCCGGTAAGAGGAACAAATACGACGGGCAGAACCTGGCGCGTACGCAGTTTTCCGTCATCACCCTTCTTCACCAGTACCAGTTGTTGCGTCTGGAATGCACCGCCAACCGGCACAACCAGGCTGCCACCCGGCTTCAGCTGCTCAATCAATGGCGGCGGTATATTGCCCGCAGCCGCGGTCACAATAATTGCGTCATACGGCGCATGTTCTTTCCAGCCGTAGTAGCCATCACCATGACGTGAATGAATATTTGCATAGCCCATCTGCTCAAACACTTGCGTTGCCCGTTGATGCAAGGGCTCGATAATTTCTATTGTGTAGACTTCTTTGGCCAGTTGCGACAGGACAGCAGCCTGGTAGCCGGAGCCGGTACCGATTTCCAGCACACGATCACCCGGCTTGATCTCAAGCAGGTCGGTCATCAGGGCGACGATGTAGGGTTGGGAAATCGTCTGCCCGTGGCCAATCGGCAACGGCCTGTTCTTATAGGAGTTATCAAGCTGCTCCTCTGGCACGAATTGATGTCGAGGGACGTTTCCCATGGCTTCCATCACGCGCTCATCGAACGCTGACTTTTTAATATATGAAGCAGTAAGACGCGCTTCTGCACCGATTTCCTTCAGCATATTTTCACGCATAACGGCGTACTCGTCAGTTGCCAGCCCTGCTGATGCAATCATCACCAGGACCATGCAGAGGAGAAATTGCACCCCCCATTTGGAAGTGAACGTTTTCTTTATCAAAAGCGGAGATAAAACCATTAAATCCTCCGGGGCAATAATATCCGTAAGATTAAGTACCCTCTACATTGAAAGTAGGCAATGATGCTTCAATTTACAACTCGCCTCTTGAGCCGATAATTAATAAATTGCTGAATTAACGCTAATAATGAGCTGTAGTGAGAATGTAGTAAAGAGTGCGCGCATGGTGATTTTGTTATCTATACTTAGTGCCTATAAGGAAAACAACCCAACAGGCGCCCGGATAATCACATAACAGGAGACTGGTTCATGTCTATCAAAGATATATCCAGCTTGCAGCAACACCTTCAATGGGCGATTGAGCTTGAGCATGCAACGCTAACACCTTACCTGTGTGCCCTCTATTCAATCAAAGAGGGGCATAATCCCGAGTCAGCTGAAATTCTGCGCAGCATCTTTATGGAAGAGATGTTGCATATGACGCTGGCTGCAAACGTGTTAAATGCAGTTGGAGGCACACCTGTTCTCGACTCCCCTGATTTCATCCCCTCCTACCCTTCCTTTCTTCCATACAGTGACCATTCGTTCATCGTTCCCCTGACGGGATTTTCCCCTGAAACCATCGCTACCCTGATGAAAATCGAACGACCGGAACAAGCCGGTGCACCTCCTGAAGATGAGCAATATGAAACAATCGGTCAGTTTTACGAGGCGATCAAACTTGGCCTGGAAGAAGTCGCGCAGCAACTTGGAGAAGAGGCTGTTTTCACCGGTGACCCATCCCGCCAGATTCATCCGGATACTGTTGTCTATGCAGGAAGTGGAAGTATCGTCCCCGTAACCGATCTTGATTCGGCCTTGGCTGCCCTCAACGAAATCATGCACCAGGGCGAAGGTATGTCTTTCGACACCATCTGGGATGGCGACCAGAATATGTTTCATCACGAGCGGGAAGAAGTTGGCCACTATTTCAGACTCAATCAAATTCTCGAGGGACGCTTCTACCAGCGTGGTGATACGCCTCAATCAGGCCCCACTGGAGAAGCGTTCGAAGTCGACTGGGAGGCAGTATACAAACCATCTGACATCATCGCAGACGAATTCCATGAGGAGGAGATTAAATCTCAAAACGAGATCTTCTGCCGCAGGTACAGCGAGATATTGCGATTCATCGAACAGGGTTTCAATGGTGATTCCAAATCGATTTGTCGCTCTGTCGGTGCAATGTATGAACTCAAGCAGGATGCCATAGAGTTGCTGCAAATGACCACGAAGATTGATTTGAAGTATGTTGCGGCCAATGTTTCAGGCGGTGACTACTGCATCAAAATCTTACCCGATGGTCCTTATGCCATCCAGGGGAAAATACCCCTGACCAGGAAAAGCATCATGCGCTCCGAGGGTGGAGAATCACTCGCATGGTCTATGGATGGTGATGTTGAAACGATGCCCGACTATGCACTCTGCCGCTGTGGTGCTTCGAGGAACAAACCCTTTTGTGACGGAAGTCATGCGACTATTGAATTTGACGGCTCGGAAACTGCAGATAGAAAAAGCTATTCGGAATCCCAAAAAGAGTATCCCGGCAAGGGCATTCTGATGAAAGACGTGCGCTCCCTCTGTTTCCACGCAGGATTTTGCAGCAACCGTGCCACGAACGCATGGGAGCTATCCAGAAAAACTGACGATATCCAGGCAAGAACCGAGCTCATCGCAATGGTAGAACACTGCCCTTCCGGTGCACTCACCTATGCACTGGATAATGCACGGAAACATCATGAAACCGGTGAGGCGGCATGGCAAAGCATAGAACCGGCGCTATCCAGGTCAATCGCACTGATGCCTAACGGACCAATCTGGGTGACAGGCGGTATAAAGATCATCCGTTCAGACAATACGCCCCTGGAAATCCGTAACAGGGTCGCACTGTGCCGCTGCGGGCATTCAAAAAACAAACCCTTCTGTGATGGAACACATGCAGAAGTCGGTTTTAAGGGTTAACCATTTTCCACAAAAAAGGGCCTTCTGAGAGGCCCTTTTTCACCAACGTTCAAGAATGACTCATTCACAACTACTGTAAACGAAGATCATTGCACCTGCATTCGGATCCTGGCTCTTGGTAATCAGCTTGTCACCAACAACCTCAAGTTCTACCTCGTGCATGGATTGGGAATCCCCGGTACCACATGCATACTCGGCAGAAAAGGAATCACCTTCAGACGCGATGACTTGTGATACTGAACAGCTGTTCACGCCGTCATTAAACCCATTCGCATCAATCATAAGTTGCTGGGCACTTTCGCCGGTACAGTCATCCTTCCAGCTACCCTGGAACTGTGACGGAACAGATGCAGAGCCAAACAGAACCGGCTGCGAAGCTGCAGCAGTCGTGCCGCCAGTCATCTCAACGCGATATTCAAGCAACAATCCTTTGGAGCCTTCAGGCATTGAGGCAACCTTCTGCATGGTGTTAAATCCACCAGCCTGAGCCTTGTTATGAGAATTGATTAGATAATCTTTCTCAAACTGGCTCAACTGACCGGTCGCAGGAAAACCCATGTAGACCTGGTATTGCGAAATCGCATTGCGAGAAGAAGGGCCAAGAACACCATCTGCACTACCGGCAGGAAAGCCGAAGTAGTTCAGCGCATTTTGAATCGATTTATTCTCGGTACGGTCTGCAACATAAACGGTCTGTACTTGTTGCTTCTTTTGCTGCTTCTTCTGCTGTTTCTGCATGTCCTTTTTTATGATGTGGCCCGACACAGCACCACCGACGATACCGCCGACGATGCCGCCGACAATTCCATCACTGCCTGCTACCGCAACAGTTGGTTGCAGCGTTACAAGTGGAACGATCAGAAGCGTAAATAGAAATTGCTTCATATTCATGACATATCTATCCTGCGAATTCTTGCTAGTCGACTATCGATCTGCTCTATACAGATTATGGCACATATTGAGAAAATGGTGCCCCGGAGACGATTCGAACGTCCGACCTGCCGCTTAGGAGGCGGCTGCTCTATCCAGCTGAGCTACCGGGGCAAAAAACTGTTGGATGTTACTCCCACTCGATGGTGGCAGGCGGCTTGCTTGAAATATCGTAAGCCACACGTGAAATGCCAGACACCTCGTTGATGATACGGCGTGAAACGGTTTCGAGAAACTCGAACGGCAAATGTGCAAAATGCGCCGTCATGAAATCAACCGTCTTCACCGCGCGCAATGATACGACATATTCATAGCGGCGTGCATCACCAACGACTCCGACCGATTTAACCGGCAGGAAAACCGCAAACGCCTGGCTCACTTCATCGTAGAGCTTGTGCTTGCGCAGCTCTTCAATATAGATATGATCGGCCTCTCGCAGCAGATCGGCGTACTCTTTCTTGACCTCGCCAAGGATACGTACACCAAGGCCAGGACCCGGGAACGGGTGGCGGTAAACCATGTCGTACGGTAGGCCGAGTTCCACACCGATACGGCGTACCTCGTCTTTGAAGAGTTCACGCAGTGGCTCGACCAGTTCGAGCTTCATGTAGTCAGGCAGGCCACCAACATTGTGATGTGACTTGATGACGTGTGCCTTGCCAGATGCTGCACCGGCTGACTCGATCACATCGGGATAGATGGTTCCCTGCGCGAGAAAATCTACACCCTCGATCTTGCCTGCCTCTTCCTCGAAAATATCGATAAAGAGATTACCAATAATTTTACGTTTCTTTTCCGGATCGGCCTCGCCTTTCAAGGCATCGAGGAAACGTTGCTCGGCATCGACACGAATCACCTTGACGCCCATGTGCTCGGCAAAGGTTGCCATCACCTGGTCACCTTCATTGAGACGCAACAGGCCGTTATCGACAAACACGCAGGTGAGCTGATCACCGATCGCTTCATGCAGCATGCCGGCAACAACAGATGAATCGACACCACCTGAAAGACCAAGTACGACCTTGCCGTTACCAACCTGCTCTTTTATGGTGTGGATTGCATTCTCGATAATCGAGCCCGGATTCCACAGTGCTTCACAACCGCAGATTTCAAACAGGAAGCGTTCGAGAATACGTCCACCCTGCAGCGTGTGTGTCACCTCGGGATGGAACTGGATACCATAGAAATCGCGCTCTTCATCAGCCATGCCGGCGATTGGCGCATCATCAGTGTTGGCCATCAGTTTGAAACCGTCTGGCATCTTCGCAACACGGTCGCCGTGGCTCATCCACACATCCAGCAGACCGTAGCCTTCAGGTGATGTGTGATCTTCAATATGATTCAGCAGTTTGGAGTGGCCGCGTGCACGTACCTGGGCATAGCCATACTCATGCTTGTCGGAGGTTTCTACCTCACCACCAAGCTGTGCTGCCATGGTCTGCATGCCATAGCAGATGCCCAGTACAGGCACACCCTGGGTAAAAATCATACCGGGTGCGACAGGTGCATCGTCGCCGGTTGTTGATTCAGGGCCACCCGAGAGGATAATTCCGGCAGGCTGTTGTGCGCTGATTGCATCAACACAGTTATCCCATGGCCAGATTTCGCAGTAGACACCGGCTTCGCGAACCCGACGCGCGATCAGTTGCGTATATTGTGAACCGAAATCGACAATAATAATTCGGTGCGCGTGGATATCAGACATGCGTATCGTTCCTGGAGCTGATTAGCTGTTAATCGCGGCGGTAGTTTGGTGCTTCCTTGGTGATGGTCACATCATGCACATGTGACTCCAGCATTCCGGCACTTGTCACACGTGCAAATTCAGGCCTTGTACGCATCTCTTCGATGCTTGCACAACCCGTGTAACCCATGCTTGAACGCACACCACCGGTCAGCTGTGTAATCACATTCAGCAGTGGACCCTTGTAAGGAACGCGTCCCTCGATACCTTCAGGAACCAGCTTGTCGGCATCCTTGGTATCTTCCTGGAAGTAACGGTCAGAAGATCCCTGCTGTCCTGACATGGCGCCCAGTGAGCCCATGCCGCGGTAAGACTTGTATGAACGACCCTGGAAAATCTCAACCTCGCCCGGAGACTCGTCGGTACCGGCAAACAGGCCGCCGATCATAACCGAGTTGGCACCGGCGACGATGACCTTGGCAATATCGCCTGAGTAACGCAGACCGCCGTCAGCAATGACGGGGACACCGGTTCCATCGAGCGCAGCCGATACATTGGCAACAGCAGTGATTTGCGGTACGCCGACACCGGCAACGATACGCGTGGTACAGATTGAACCCGGTCCGATACCAACCTTGACGGCATCAGCACCGGCCTCGACCAGCGCCTTGGCGGCAGATGCGGTTGCAATGTTGCCGCCGATTACCTGTACCTGCGGGAAATTCTTTTTGACCCATGCAACGCGGTCTAGCACACCCTGCGAATGACCATGTGCGGTATCTACAACGATGGCATCGACACCTGCAGCTACCAGTGCCTCGACGCGCTCGTCGGTTCCTGCACCAACGCCAACAGCAGCACCACAACGCAGACGCTCCTGGTCATCGCGGCATGCATATGGGTTGTCAGTTGCTTTCTGGATATCCTTGACGGTTACCAGTCCGCGCAGTTCGAAATTGTCATTAACAACCAGAACTTTCTCAATGCGATACTGGTTCAGCAGTGCCTTGATTTCGTCACGGCTGGCACCCTCTTTGACCGTTATGAGGCGATCCTTGGGCGTCATGATTGAAGAGACCGGCTCATCAACACGGGTTTCGAAACGCAGGTCTCGTCCAGTAACGATGCCGACCAGTGCATCGCCGTCGACAACGGGAACACCTGAAATCTTGCGCTTGCGGGTCAGCTGGATTACTTCGCCAATCGAGGTTGTTGGTGAAACAGTGATCGGATCGTGAATCACACCACTCTCGTAGCGCTTAACATTCTGCACGCGAGACGCCTGGCGTTCTGCAGTCATGTTCTTGTGGATAATGCCAAGACCGCCTTCAAGCGCCATGGCAATCGCGAGTCGCGATTCTGTGACCGTGTCCATCGCGGCTGAAACCAGCGGAATACTCAGGTCGATTTCACGTGTCAGCTTGGTTGCCAGCGAGACATCCTTGGGCAGAACGTTCGAGTAGGCAGGCAGAAGCAGTACGTCGTCAAAAGTGAGGGCTTCCTCGGCAATTCTCAGCATGGTCGTCACATTCCGCAGTAGATGAAATTTAGCGGAGCATTATACTAGGAATGGAGCCCAATTTGTTACTTTAGCTGAGCTTTTTCTGCACTATTTCGCTACATTTCTCTGGCGTATCGCTTCAAATAGTGTCACACCCGTTGCCACGGCGACATTCAGGCTCTCAACTGAACCAGCCATCGGCAGCGAGATGAGCTGATCACAATGCTCGCGGGTCAGGCGTCGCATGCCCTTCTCTTCGGCACCCATGACAATCGCCGTCGATCCGCGCAAATCGGCGTCATAAAGGCCCATATCGGCCTCGCCTGCGGTACCTGTCACCCACACCTGGAACTCCTGCGTGAGCATTTCGAGTGTGCGCGCCAGGTTAGTCACCTGCACAAACGGCATACTCTCGGCCGCACCACTTGCCACCTTGCAGACCACCGGAGTCAGGCCAACACTACGATCTTTCGGTGCTATCACTGCGTGTACACCAGCAGCATCTGCAGTTCGCAGGCAGGCGCCGAGGTTGTGTGGATCCTGCACACCATCGAGGACTAAAAGCAGATAGGGAGGCTCAATCCTGTCGAGCAGCTGGCGCAGCGCATTTTCATCCAGCGCAGCCGGTGCCCGTGCACGCACCAGGACACCCTGGTGATTCAGATCCGAGGCGAGACGATCCAGTTCGTCGCGATCACTGGAATGGAACGCAATACCCAGCTTGTTAAACTCATCGATCAGTTCACGCAGGCGGCGGTCGCGACGCCCGCTGTCAATCCACGCCTCAAGAATCGCCTCTGCGCCGTGGCGCAGAATATTCCTGACACTGTGGATACCGCCAACAAGGCGAGTTTCTGAGCGGCTCATTTACCCTGTTTACGTGGCTTTTTGCCGCCACTACGACGTCTTGAACGTGGAGCCTTTGACTTGTCACCGCCATCCTTGCGACGTTTGCCGGAACTGCGTTTTTTGCCACCGGGACGTGAGTCCGCCCCTTTTCTGGATGCCGCATCATGCAGCACAAAATCGATTTTACGTTCATCCACATTGACTGCTGCCACCTGGATACGCAACGGATCACCGAGACGGTAGCTCTTGCCGGTGCGCTCGCCACTGAGCCTGTGTGCAACAGGATCAAAATGGAAGTAATCCTTATCCAGCGCCGTGATATGCACAAGACCATCGACGTAGATGCCGTCGAGCATCACGAAGAGGCCAAACGAGGTCACGCTGGTAATGATGCCGTCGAACTTCTCACCCACCTTGTCGAGCATGTACTCGCACTTGAGCGTATCGAGTGCATCACGACTCGCTTCATCGGCGCGCCTTTCAGTCGTCGAACAGTGTTCGGCGAAGCTCTGCAACTCACCCTTCGAGTAGTGAAAATCACTCGCCTTGCCGCCATTCACGGCGTGTTTAAGAGCGCGATGGACCAGCAGGTCAGGATAACGACGAATCGGGGATGTGAAGTGGGTATAGGCATCATAAGAGAGACCGAAATGCCCAAGATTGTCAGTGGTGTAAACCGCCTGCGACAGTGAGCGCAGCAGTACCGTCTGGATCAGCTGTGCATCTGGACGTTCGCGCACCTGGTTAAGCAGCTTCGCGTAGTCCCCCGCGGTGGGTTTAGCACCACCCGGCAGTGACAGACCCATTTCGCCAAGGAACTGGCGCAGATCAATAAGCTTCTCGGCAGAAGGCCCCTCGTGCACACGGAAATGCGCAGGAATCTTCTTGCGCTGAAGCAGGCGAGCCGCAGCGACATTGGCGGACAGCATGCACTCTTCAATAATCTTGTGTGCATCATTGCGTGTCACCGCAACAATATCAGCGATTTTCCCCTCGTCGAAAATGATACGTGTTTCGACAGTTTCGAAGTCAATCGCACCACGTTCGCGCCTTGATGCCTGCAACACATGGTAGAGCGCATAAAGCTCCTCAAGATGTGGCAAAATTTCTGCATACTCCTTGATCAGCTTTTTATCGCGATCAACCAGCATGGCAGCAACCTTGTCATAGGTCAGCCGCGCATGTGAGTGCATCACACCCTCATAAAAGCGTGAGCGCAGCAGTTTGCCCTCGCGGCTGATCAGCATCTCGCAGCACATGCAGAGGCGATCGACTTTAGGATTAAGCGAACACAGGCCATTGGATAGAATCTCGGGCAGCATGGGTACAACACGTCCCGGAAAATAGACCGAGGTGCCGCGTGAAGACGCCTCTTTATCAAGCGGATTACCGGGCTTAACATAATGTGAGACATCGGCAATCGCGACGATTAGCTTCCAGCCTTTTGGCGTCGCTTCACAGTAGACAGCGTCGTCATAATCACGCGCATCTTCACCATCGATTGTGACCAGCGGCAATTTACGCAGGTCGACCCTGCCCTTTTTGGCCTTTTCCGGCACCTTCTCGGAGAGCTTTGCAATAGCCTGCTGAACCTCAGCGGGCCACTCGACCGGGATTTCGTGGCTGCGGATTGCAATATCCGTCTCCATGCCTGAGGCCAGGTGTTCACCCAGCACCTCGACAATCTTACCGACCGGCTGTGTACGTCGGCTTGGCTGTACAATCAGCTCAACAACGACGATATCGCCCTTTTCGGCACCATTCAGCTCGGTTCCGGGGACGATAATCTCCTGCGTCATGCGCTTGTTGTCAGGCCTGACAAAACCGACACCGCCCTCGATCGCCAGGCGACCGACGATTTTTTCATGCGCACGCTCAAGCACCTCGACAATGGTACCCTCGCGGCGTCCGCGATTATCGATACCGGCAACCCGCACCACGGCACGGTCGCCATGCATCAGCTTGCGCATCTCGCGATGCGTCAGAAACAGGTCGTCACCGCCCTCTTCGGGGATCAGAAAGCCAAAACCGTCAGCATGGCCAGTTACACGGCCAACAATCAGCTCTTCTTTATCAATAACGCAAAAACCCTTCTTGCGGTTCTTGATCAGCTGGCCATCACGCAGCATAGCGCCCAGACGACGATCGAGAGCAATTAACTGATCTTCATCCTTGATAGCCAGGACACTGGCAATTTCTGCAAAACTGATGGGGCAGCCCTTTTCATTAATGGATTCCATAATGAATTCGCGGCTGGGGATGGGGTTGTCATACTTCTTCGCTTCACGTGCGAAATTCGGGTCACGCTTGGATTTGCGCTTTGACCGATTCTGATTACTCAATCAATTTTTCCATTAAGGCTATATTATTTATACTATTGTACGTTGACAGAAGGCTCTTGTCGCTGTTATTGTTCGCACCGCACTTAGCCGAGGTGGCGGAATTGGTAGACGCGCTAGCTTCAGGTGCTAGTGGGCATTAGCTCGTGGAGGTTCAAGTCCTCTTCTCGGCACCATACATAAAAAACCCTTTAGTGATTGATCGCTAAAGGGTTTTTTATGTGGCATCCCAGATTAACTTTCAACCATTACAAACAACACATTAATCACGCTCCCGGCAATGTCATAATTGCCAGAAATCATATGATGATGAGTGACTTGCAAATCCAGGTAAAGCGAATGTGTGCAGACCATCATCTGGCCTGCACACACGACACTTTCTAGTCTTCGCCGAGACCTTCGTGCCAACCGGTATCAAGTCCGAACTCGAAAGTGTGGCACTTCAATCCTTCCGGAAATACTGATCTAAGACGACGTTCGAACTCGGCATAGACCTCAGCCTTGTGTTGCTGTACGTCATAATCGCGGCTGTCTGCCTCAACATCAGGCACCTCGATATCCATTTTAAATTCAATTTCCGGCGCCATTTGTACGCGTATCTTACTCATGTTTCTTTCCCCTATATGATTCAGTGAACGCTATTTTGATGAATATTTCCAATTGCATTGCACTAAAGCAGCGGCACCATCATCAGGGCCACGATGTTGATAATCTTGATTAACGGGTTGATTGCCGGACCAGCAGTGTCCTTGTAGGGGTCACCAACTGTGTCGCCTGTGACTGATGCCTTATGTGCTTCAGAACCCTTACCACCATGATTATCGTCTTCGATATATTTCTTGGCGTTATCCCATGCACCACCGCCTGTTGTCATTGAGATAGCAACAAACAGACCGGTCACAATAGAACCGAGCAGAACGCCACCAAGAGCAACAGGACCCAAAATCAATCCAACCAGAAGTGGCACTGCAATAGGAAGCAGTGATGGCACGATCATTTCACGAATGGCTGAACGAGTCAGCATATCAACCGCTCTTGAATAGTCCGGTTTTGCAGTCCGATCCATGATGCCGGGAATCTCTTTGAACTGGCGACGTACTTCATGCACGATACCGCTGGCTGCACGTCCGACAGCTTCCATGCCCATGGCGCCAAACAGGTAAGGCACCAAGCCACCGATGAAGAGGCCGATGATGACCATGTGATTCGACAGGTCGAAACTTGTCTCACCGCCAGTATGGATCGCCAACTCACGCGTGTAGTCAGAAAAGAGTACAAGTGCAGCAAGTGCGGCTGAGCCAATTGCGTAGCCTTTGGTAACAGCCTTGGTTGTATTACCAACAGCATCAAGCGCATCCGTTGTATTACGAATATCGGCTGGCAATTCAGCCATCTCGGCAATACCACCCGCATTATCTGTAATTGGACCGTAGGCATCGATAGCAACGATAATACCGGTCATACTCAGCATGGAGGTCGCCGCAATCGCGATACCGTACAGTTCAGCTACATTGTAGGCAAACAGAATGCCTGCACAGATCACCAGCAGCGGCGCTGCGGTCGATTTCATCGACAGTGCAAGACCAGCGATAATATTGGTTGCATGACCTGTGCTTGAGGCTGCGGCCAGATTTTTCACCGGTGAGTAACTTGTCGAAGTGTAGTAGTCAGTAATGACAACAATTGCTGCAGTTACGGCAAGGCCGATAAGTGCTGCATAGTAAAGATTCATCACAGAATACTGTGCATTATCTCCCATCATAAAGCTGGTAACAGGATAGAAGAGAATCGCTGATAAACCACCGGAAACGATCAAGGCACGATAGAGCGCAGCCATGATATTGCCACCCTCTTTAACCTTGACGAAAAAGGATCCCACGATTGAGGTCAAAATCGATACGCCACCAAGAACCAGTGGAAAGAAGACAGCATTGCCATCAGTGCTGCCGAAAGCAAGTGCACCAAGCATCATGGTGGCAATAACTGTCACTGCATATGTTTCGAACAGATCAGCTGCCATTCCGGCACAGTCACCAACATTGTCACCAACGTTATCTGCAATAACTGCCGGATTACGTGGATCATCTTCAGGAATGCCCGCCTCGACTTTACCGACAAGATCAGCACCAACATCAGCACCCTTGGTAAAGATACCACCACCAAGACGTGCAAAAATCGAGATCAGTGAACCGCCAAAAGCCAAGCCAACAAGTGGACTGAGTTGAACTGATTCACCAGCAGGTGTGATATATATCAGGACTGCGTAATAACCGCTCACTGCTATCAGTCCGAGACCAACCACCAGCATACCGGTAATCGCTCCGCCACGGAAAGCAACAGCCAGGGCAGCATTCAGCCCCCCTTTTGCTGCTTCTGTTGTACGTGAATTTGATCGTACAGAAACGTGCATACCGATAAAGCCGGCTGCACCTGAAAGAATTGCGCCAACAGAAAAACCGATTGCTGTTGTCGCACCAAGTAAATACCAGATAGCAATGAAGAGCACGACACCAACCAGGCCAATTGCTGTGTACTGGCGATTCAGATAGGCGGAAGCACCTTGCTGAATTGCGCTGGCAATGGAACGCATCTCCTCATTACCGTCGGGCTTCTTTAATAACCAACTGATAGACCATACGCCATAGGCGATGGCGATAAGCGCACAAACAAGTGCAAAAATCAGATACTCCGACATCTTCTACTCCAAATAAGTATATTTTTATGAGTAATTTCAGTCTTTAAAAAACATGTCAGACTGAGATCATCTAGGATGAGTCTAGATGCCACACTACCCATTCAGGTAATCAGTTCTTTTATGTTTAGAATAAAAATCAGCTATGTTGCAGTGCTCTATATTTCTGATTTTACGCAAAAAATACCCGATGTCTTCTGGCGCCTTTAACAAAGCTGCTGGTATCAAATTGTTATGAGTATCAACATGATTTCAACGACTGCGGGTAGCTTGGAGTACCGGAGGAACATCAAATAACCACCGTATATCTCATCCGGCATCTGGTACGCCTCAAAAGTAAAATGGATTTGAAGCATTCCAGACAGTAGCAAAAGCAGATAATGAGAATGTAAGAGAGTGGCATGATAGTCTCATGCAACTAGTACCTATGTATGTGTTGCAATTGACCTCAGAAGATCAGGAATTTCAAAATCAATATTTCAAACCAGTATTTGCAAAATTACGTTCAGTTCTTTTTTACAGGCGGTAGATTAATATCCTGGCTACTGCTACATTTTACTACTACACCGGCCGATTATATTGGCTATGGTATATACAATAAAACAAAGGGTTACGCACACGAACGTGAAGAGTGGAGGTTCAAGTCCTCTTCTCGGCACCATATATATAAACCCGTTAAGATTCAATATCTTAGCGGTTTTTTTATTTGCCACTCTAGTACACGTTTCTTGTACACAATACCAATCATCTTTTAGATCTTGAACGGTCCGTAGCTTTACTCATACTGTAAAAAAAATACCTCAGGATGATCATATCCTGAGGCATACAATTTTAATAAGATCATTTTTTCTGAATTATGAATCACCACTAAATTTATTAGACTATAGTATTGTATCTAAGCAAGCGAAAGACTTGGAGAAGCGAATATGCACAATCTGGATGCAAAGATACTTGTCGTAGATGACGATAATATCAGCCTGTCTATCTTGCTGGAGCACCTGGAATTCCTCGGACTGGAAGGAGTTGGTGCTAATAGCGGCGTAGAAGCACTGGAACTCTTGAAGGAGGAGCACTATGCAATGATTCTGACAGATATCAACATGCCCATGATGGATGGTTGTGAAATGGTCAGAAATATTCGTGAGAAAGAATCTGCGACGGGGAAACACAAACCGATTCTCGCCATAACATCCTATACCATGCCTGATGACATTGAGCTGTATCATGAAAGCGGCATAGATGGACACTTGGCCAAGCCGATCAGTATGGAAGATGTTGATGAAGCCATAAAGTTGTGGCTTTACAAATAATGGAGCAAAGAGACACGCAGAAAGACGCAAATAAATCCCGTCTCTATACTCCAGCACCTTGCGTATAGACCACATCTCACCTTGCAAGTCCCTATCAAGATAAATCAGGCGAAGTGCGTCGTAAAACGCGAGCTTCCAGATGAAACAATTGAGACAGAGTTCAACCCTTCAATTTTCTCATTACCGCTTCAATCACTTCCATAGGCACAGGAAATACGATCGTAGAATTCTTGTCCCCGGCGATTTCGGTCAGGGTCTGCAGGTATCGCAGCTGTAGTGACTCTGATTGTCGCGACATGATTTCGGCAGCATCGGTCAGTTGTTCAGCAGCTTCACGTTCGCCTTCAGCATGAATCACCTTGGCACGACGTGCACGCTCAGCCTCGGCCTGTTTCGCCATGGCACGAATCATCCTGTCATCCAGGTCGACGTGTTTCAGCTCGACATTACTCACCTTGATACCCCATGCATCCGTTTCTGCATCAAGAATGTTCTGGATATCAGCATTGAGCTGCTCACGAGCGGCCAGCATATCGTCCAGTTCATGTTGTCCCAGTACGGAACGCAGTGTTGTCTGTGCCAACTGGCTTGTTGCCTCGTAGAAGTTCTCTACCTGGATAATCGCCCTCTCCGGGTCGATGACACGAAAGTAGATAACCGCGTTCACTTTCACCGAGACATTGTCACGCGAGATAACATTCTGTTCAGGTACATCCATTACAACTGTGCGCAGGTCCACCCGGACCATCTGCTGGATTATCGGGATGACGATAATAAGGCCGGGACCCTTGACCTTCCAGAAACGTCCCAGCGTGAAGATCACTCCTCGTTCGTACTCACGAAGAATAAAAATCGCCCAGAGCACCAGCAGTGCAATAAAGCCGAAAACCATATAACTTAGATAAGCGATCATTTAACTATCCTCCTGTTTATTTTCCGGTTCTATATCCAGAATCAAACCATCCAAGCCAGTCACACGTACCTGCTCTCCCCTGGTTACTTGAACAGGACTACGAGCCTGCCACAGTTCCCCATGAACACGAATCCGTCCTTTACCAAGAAAATCTTCCAGCACCTCGGCTTGCATCCCCACGAGCTCCTCAGCACCACTGACTACAGAGCGTCGATGCGACTTGATTGCCATACCGACAATCAACACGAGCAAAGCTGCGCTGACGAGGGCGAAAGCACCGATTAGGGGAAGTGAGATACCAAAACCGGGCACCTCGGTATCAATAAGGATCACCGAGCCAATGACAAATGCGATAATTCCACCGATGCCAAGGATGCCAAAACTTGGCTCAAAGGCCTCGCCAACCATTAACGCCACACCGAGCAGAATCAGGAACAGGCCGGCATAATTGATAGGCAGCAGCTGAAACGCATATAGCGCAAGCAGCAGGCAGATGGCACCTGTCACTCCCGGCAGAATGCTTCCCGGGTTGGAGAATTCTAGAATCAGCCCGTAAATGCCGATCAGCATCAGGATATAGGCGACGTTGGGGTTGGTAATAACGGCCAGTATCTGGCTCAATGTGATTTAACAGCAATCCTTCGGTTGCCAGTGTGACTTCCTGCCCAAGGATATTGATTCTTCGCCCATCCAGCAGGACAAGCAGTTTGCTCATATCCGATGCCACTATATCGATAACACCCAGTTCCAGGGCCGATCTTGCATCCAGGCTTGCCGCTTCGCGCACTGCCTTTTCTGCCCAGTCTGCGTTGCGCCCCCTGAGGCTGGCAAGACTGCGAATATAGGCAACTGCATCATTAATCGCTTTTTGGCTTTTTGCATCAAGGCTTACCGGTTGCTCCTGGCTCTTTTCTGCATCCGGCCGGGCCTCTTCCACAGGCTCTTTGCTGCCAGGTGTTGCAGGGGGAGAAACGGTCGGTGCGATACTGACCGGCGTGGCAGCCCCCAGGTTGGTGGCAGGCGCCATTGCCGCAACGTGGCTGGCGTAAAGAAGAAAGGTACCGGCACTTGCAGCCCGGGCACCATTGGGGAATACATAACCGACCACGGGCACTGGCGAAGCAAGGATCACCTTGTTGATATCTCGCATCGAGGACTCGAGTCCTCCCGGAGTATCAATACGTAAAATGATCAGCTGAGCCTGTTCTTCAGCCGCAAGGTCAATGGCGCGTTCGACGTAGTCAGTGGTTGCCGGTCCAATAGCTCCGTCAATATCAATCCACACCCCGCTTCTGGAGCCCGCACCCTCCTGCTGTGCCAATAGGATGAGTGGCCAGAGAAACAGGAGCAACAAGAACAGATGTTTCGTTTTCATGGCATTTACTGTTCCAGGTTCATTTCGAGGACAACCCGTCAGCACCGATCTGACTGATGCGATTTACATTACATGGTTGTACTCATCTAGTAACAGTATAGATTGAAAAATGATAATTCACTTACAGATTAATATGTTATGGCTTCCTGGCTGTTGAAAAGGCTGAATTCTGTTCAGGTTATGCAGCCTTGCTCAACTTCCTCGAGATGACTGATACGGATGGATGCCGGCGGGTTCGAACCGTAAATGAGTGAATGAAGAGCATCAGACGCCAGGGTAGCGTCATTCTCGCTGTAGAGCCTGATGAGTGCGCTGACAAGTTGCCACACTCACGACCTATTCAGTATCGGTTGGATCCTGATCCTTAAGCTCATCAAACTTGGATGCCATTGTGGGGTTTTTCCGTGTCAGCTTCTTGATGGTTACGTCTTGCGCCTTGTTGTTTGCAAGACGAAGGTTCCGATCCGTACCAAGCAAGGCATCCTTTGTCTTCTGCAGGTGAGTAATTGACTTATCTATCTCATCGATTGCTGTTTGGAATTTCCGCGAGGCAAGATCATAGTTTTTCCCGAATGCGCTCTTGAATTTTTCAAGATCGCTTTCGAAGTTTGTTATGTCGATATTCTGTGCCTGAACAAGCGCCAGCTCCCTCTTGTACTTAAGCGAGTTCATCGCGGCATTACGCAACAGTGTAATGATTGGAAGAAAGAACTGCGGCCGTACGATGTACATCTTCGGGTAGCGGTGAAACATGTCAACAATGCCCGTGTTGTAGAGTTCACTGTCGGACTCGAGCATAGAGACCAAGACAGCGTATTCACACCCTTTCTCGGTGCGATCCTTGTCGAGCTCCTTGAGGAAGTCCTCGTTCTTTTTCTTGGTTGCAGTGGTATCGTTCTCGTTCTTCATTTCGAACATGATCGAAACAATTTCAGTATCGGCCTCATCCGTGTCACGGAAGATATAGTCACCCTTACTGCCGCTCCTGGCATCGTTATCCTTCTCGAAATATGCTCTCGGAAACGCTGTAGCCCGAATGCGATTGAACTCGGTCTCACAATGCTGCTCAAGGGTTTCTCCAACCATCTTTGTCGACAAACGCGCTTTCATGTCACGCAGGCGCTCGATTGCTTCGTCGCGATCCTTGATTTGCGTCTCGTACTTATCCTTGAGCGACTTCTCGGCAAGTTGCTTTTCAAGTGCTGCCCGGTCGAGGTTGTTTTTCAGCTCATCGCGCTCTTTCTCGACCTTACCGACGGCACCTGTAATTGCGAGCGTCTGCTCGACTTTACTGGCATCGAGCTTGGCCTTTAATTCCAGGATCTCGGCATCCTTCTTTGCTGCGGTTTCCTGCAGCTCTTTGGAGAGTTTCGCATCAGCCAGTTCAGAGGCAGCCTGCTTGTCGCGCTTTACTTGTTCAAGTTCGTTGGCGAGCTCATTACGCTCTTTTTCAACGATGTTTAAAGCCTCGGTCACAGCAAGGTTCTTCGCGATCTCACCGGCATCGAGTTTGGCTTTCAATTCCTGGATTTCGACATCCTTTGCTGCGGTCGTCTTGTGCATTTCGCTACTGACCTGGTTCTTGGCAAGCTCAACAGCGTTCTGCTTCTCCTTCTCGGCCAGCTCAAGTCGTTCGTGCAACTGTTGCTCAAACTCATGGTCACGGACTTGCTTAAGAATGTCCGCATACCCGGCTTCGTCGATTTTGAATGCTTTACCGCAGTGCGGACAGATTATTTCATGCAACGATACTTCTCCCCTGCTTTGGCCAAGAATTACATCTATTTATTTTGTGCCTTCATAGGCATCCTAACCGATTAAATACTGAATATCTGTATGAATTTTCTAAAACTACGGTGAGTACCAAATGTTCATTTTTTACCGGAAGCGGCCATTCGCAACAAGTCGCTAACAGTGGATGATTACACCATTATTGGCGAGAGATCAGGAGAAATATATACTTCTATATGCCACGACTACACCTTCGAATCCGCTTTGGACGGATTATCAGATTTAGCTATAGCAACACCACGTAAATTATCAAACTGGCATCATTTTTATAGCACATATGCATTTCTGGAATTGAATCAAGCCGGAACTACCCCTGATTTGTATCAAAAGGGCTTCAGAAAGTGAAAGCAGGAGTGCCCTGGAACAGTGTCAGGCAGGCATCCGCAACCCTGGAATCGAAAAGAACTCCCCGCCCTTTTCTGACTACATCCAACGCCTCATCTATTCCATATGCAGGCCGATAAGGACGGTGACTATTGATTGCTTCAACCACATCGGCAACTGCAATAATGCGTGCCTCGAGTATAATTTCTTCCCCTTTTAAACCTTGCGGATAGCCGCTCCCATCCATTCGTTCATGGTGCTGATGTATCATCTCTGCAACAGGCCAGGGGAAATCTACACCTTTAATGATGTCGAAACCAATCTCCGGATGAGATTGAATCAGCCCTAGTTCCAGCTCCGTCAATTTTCCTGGACGATTTAGTATCTCAGCGGGAATGGCAATCTTGCCAATATCATGGATAGCGGCACCGAGGCTAATACCCTCGATTTGTGCATCTGTCAGGCCCAGTAGCTTTGCAATTGAGGTAGCTAGTTTTGAAACCCGCTCCTGATGGCCCGAGGTGTAAGGATCGCGCTTTTCAATTGTTAGTGAGACAGACTTGATCGTACCAAGCAACGCACCTTTCAATTGTATGGCTGCCCGCTGTTTGTCCTTCTCGGCCATCTTACGTGCTGATATATCACGTGCGATACCGACACCATAGAAGCCATCCGATAATTGCATAGCAGAAACCGATAACTCAATAGGAAACTCACTTCCATCTTTTCTCAAGCCGGTAAGCTCTACTAATTTACCAACAAAATTTCCCTCTCCGCTAGCAGAGAAAGTTCTCATACTATTGTTAATAGCTTCATGGAATCGCTCCGGGGCTATTAGATCATGCAACTTTATTCCAATGGCCTCTTCGACACTGTAGCCGAAGATAGTCGTTGCAGCTGGATTCCAGGAAACAATGGAGCCGTCGTCAGATTTAATCACGACTAGTGCGTCGCGCACGGCATTAGTTGCACTCTGCAGTCGCATATTACTTTCATTCAGAGCAATTTCAGCCAATCGACGATCTGTAATGTCAACAATCGTACCATCAAGCCAAATCTGTTCTGTCTTGTTCTCGAATCCAGCCTGTCCTCGAACATGCACCCACTTTATGTCACCTTTACTGTTACAAATGCGATAGTCAATAAAATAGGGAATGGCCTCATTGACAGCCTCCATTATCTGCTCTCGAACCATCTCCCTGTCATCGGGGTGAATGATACTGGCAAAAGATCTAACCTGATTATTAATGAAATCAGAAACAGGATAGCCGGTGATACTTTCGATTTCATCGTTTAGATACAGCATGCTCCAATTGCTATCAATCAAGCACCTGTACACAACGCCCGGTATATTCTGAACCAGGGTTCGATACTTTTTCTCGTTCTCCTCCAGGTCTTCCAGAAGAAACAGCATGGCCCGGCGTGTATCATTGAAGGTATCCAATCGAGTATGTAACTCCTCCAGCTCTGCCCTGAGGCGACCAGTTTCTGCTCGAAGATTCCCGATACTTTCAACTTCTGTGTTATTTGTTGTCATGTCTTACCAAGCAAGGCCAATAACACAAGAACTGAACAATGATTAATTATCTTCATTCTCAACTCCTGTAATGCGGCCCGTTTTCAATGCTTTAATTTCGTCTTGCAGCTCTTTCATCCGTAGTTCCCGGTTGACTGTCACCTTCTGAAAACGTAGCGCTTCATCCAATTGACTCTCCAGCATCTCTTCCGCCTGTTTGCGCTCAGTGATATCAAAGATATATCCCTCCAGCACCTCCGGGGAGACCTCTGGTGATGATACACGCAGACCACGTGCCAATACCCAGCGGACATCACCATTTTTATGCTTGATGCGGAATTCAACCTCAAACGGCATGTTCTCCTGAATCGCTGCCTGTACTTGCTGCCAGATTCTGTAACGATCATCAGGGTATAGAATGTTGCTGTAGACGAAAGCAGGATCGGCAATAAGTTCTTCTGGGGTATAGCCGCTCAATTTTTCACTACCACGACTGACGAATTGCATAGTCCAGTTAGAGTCATTCAGACATCGATAGACCATTCCTGTCAGATTGTCCATCAAGGTGGAAAGCCTGCGTTCATTCTCTTGTAGGGCAATTTCACTCCGGTTAAGGTCAGTGATGTCATCACCTGAGCTGAGAGTAGAAACAATCTCCCCTTGATCATCCCTTATTACCGAATTGCGCCAGGCGATTTCACGAAGCTCACCGGTACGGGTCTGGATTTGATTGGCATAATATTCATAATCATCCAGTTCACCTTTCATTAGTTTGTAGTGGGCTTCGCGAGCTTCTTCCCTTATATTTTCCGGAATGAACTCATTAAACCAATTTAAACCCTTGGCTGTTTCAGGATCAGCCCCCAGAACCTCTCCAGCTTTTTGGTTGATCGACAGAATAAACCCCTCATCATCCAGCTTGATCAATAACACACCAGAGATATTGAAATATTGGCGTGCCAAGTTCCGCTCACTCTCCATCTGATCATTGCTCTTTTTTAATTCCTCCCCAAACCCTCTCTGCCGCTTTGCGGAATTCAATAATTGCCCTGATGAATAGTTAATTCCCATCAGACCGATCATCCAAAGAATAAAATGACCTGAGAACAAGCTTATTGTTTGAATGATAGAACTACTGTTAATGTATTCACTTGGCAAGGATATGCTGATCCCTCCACGGACATCTCCAACCTTGTAACCTTGAGCTTCATGGCATTTTGTACATGCCTCGCTGACATATAATGGCGCCATATAGCGGAAGTAGGTCTCTCCATTGATATCACTGAAACCACTAGCCTCATCCTGATGCAGTTCAAAAGATTCTAGCGCTGCTTTTTCCCAGGCATCAGCAGCATTTTCAGGGCGTATGGGATTCAGGCTGGTGATATGTCCCAGCACACCACTTTTCTTGGAAGCCAACTCATGAACCTGGCGGGTCATATAGGCCGGATTTATTAATGTCAGTGCAATGCCGGATGTGGTAACGACATCCCGCTCAGGAACCTCTAAATATTCGTTTGGGAGTGTGGATTCAGAAATGGGCGCATACAAACCACCATGTGACGCATTCCATTGCCGGTAATTGATGTCTTTTTCAAAAAGTAGCCCGTGCATGACCCAGGTGAAGTTCTAAAGTTGACTCGGTTTGTTTATGGTGCATCCAGAGGCTCAGAGTCAAAATCGAAGTCGTCCAAAAGAGGATAAGTATCCAGCGATAGCGTCTGATCGTATTAACTTCTTTACCTTGGTTCACAATGACAACCTTATTATTTTTACAGGTATACCTTTTCGCTACGAGAGCAGTAATTTCTTCTGTTCTGCTCCCAAATGTACGCACCAGGCGAAAAGATTATTGCCAAATAAAAAATAAATAATATTTAAGGTAAGTATAAGCATCCTTAAGAATGAATTCAAAAATAATATCTGAATGTTTGCAGATCAATGGGGCCAGGTACGATTGGCTAAGGCGGCCCGATACATTTCGTTCGAGTCTTATCCTATTGATTCAGAGAGCCAGCCACTGATCCTTGATCATGTTCGGATCGAGCCCGAAACGGAGCTTGCCGCATCTAGCGAAACAGGTAGTGACCAATCCTGATCATGCGGCCCCGTGATCTATTTCCTCAAGATGCCTGATACGAATCGATGCCGGCGGATGCGAATCGTAAAAGAGTGAATGAAGCGCATCTGGCGTCAATGTGCTGGCATTCTCCCTGTAGAGCGTGATAAGCGCGCTGACAAGATGCCTGCCGCCGGATTGATTGGCAGCAAATGCATCGGCTTCAAACTCATGCTTGCGTGACACCCAGGAGAGTGCCGGGCTGAGAAAGTAGGTAAATGCCGGGCTGATGAGCACAAACAGGATCAGGGCCATGTAGGTCGATGACTGCTCCACTCCCAGGCCTGTATAGAACCACGCGTTTTTCATTAACCATGCAAGAATGGCAAAGCCGGCCAACGACATGGCGGCAGAGAGAATAAAGCCCTTGATAATATGGCGTTTCTTGAAATGGCCAAGTTCGTGTGCCAGCACGGCTTCAACCTGCTCGGCCGACAACTGTTTCAGCAGTGTATCGAAGAAGACAATGCGCTTGTTATTGCCGAAACCCGTGAAATAGGCATTACCGTGGCCCGAACGCCGGGATCCATCCATCACGTAGACACCGTTGGACTGAAAGCCGGTTCTGGACAGCAGTGACTTAACACGTTCGGCAACCTCACCCTCTTCAAGCGGTTCAAAGCTGTTGAACAGGGGTGCGATGATCTGGGGATAGATCCAGGTGATAAGTAGTGAGAAAGCGGTTAGCGCCACCCACGCCGTAATCCACCAGTATTCACCCAGTGACTGCATGACCCATAACACTGCCATGACTAGCGGCACACCAATCAACAGTGAAAGAACCAGTCCCTTGAGGCGATCAAGCCAGAATGTCGCCATGGTTGAGTTGTTGAAACCAAAACGCTCTTCTATGACAAATGTGCTGTACAAGGCGGCAGGAATACTCACGATGGATGAAAAGAGTGTCACTGCAACAATCACCAGGGTTCCCGTGACAAGTTCCGAGTGGCCCAGCGCAACAAGCTGCTTGTCAGCCCAGTTGAGGCCACCGCCCAGGGTCAGAATCAGTAACAGCGCCAATCCAAGAAAGAGCTCCAGCCTGCCAAAACGCACCTTGGTGATGGTGTAGTCAGCCGCCTTGTGGTGCTGTTCGAGTGAAAGCATCCCGGAAAAAGCTTCCGGTACTTTCGGGCGATGCGCAGCAACATGAGCCTGTTGCCTCCATGACAACCATAACTGTGTGGCTGTTGTCAGGAACAGGAAAAGAAGAAAAAGGTAAGAGAATTCATTCATCGGCAAAAAATCAGCTGTCTATAGTCTATTCAGCGATTATACAGCCTCGATTCTCTAAAACCTACCCCTGATTATTGAGAAGGTTTACTTTCTGAATAACTGGCCAAGGGATGGCGCTTTTCGCCACCCGCCAGCCATCAACCCACAAACAGACCTGGTACAGGTGTCGACTATTTCACGGTTATGGTGATTTTATTCGACACGACAGGTGGATTGTGTGGGATATGGTTCATGTCGCCCAGAAGTAACTGCAATGTATGTTCACCGGGTGACAAATCGATTGTAGCTTCAGTTTGTCCACCACCGAAATGCTTATGCTGATCATCAGCAGGCACCGGCTGATCAATTGCAGGAAGTTTGGCCACATCAATGAGTAAGTGATGATGCCCTGTATTTGCCTTCTCGATCCCTGCGGGGGCAACACCCATCTGTTTAAGACCAAAATTCACCGTCACAGGGCTGCTCACCACTGCGCCATCTGCAGGAGAAATAATGTAAAGCTGCGCTCCTTCAGGCGAAGGTGTGCGTGCTAATGCAGAGCCTATAACCAGGAAGAGACCTGATAAAACGATTAAACCGATTGACTTAACGGACATGATTCATCTCCTGTTTTGATTGTCCTGAAAGAATAGTCAATTCAATTAGCAAAAACCCACCTTTCTGCTCAGGTATTTGATAACAACTCTCTTAATAATTGATTATTCGGCATTTATTATTGATTTAATGACCTGTCCACCTTTTGTTCAATAGCCATTTTTTTCCATGACTCCCTGATTATTGGGGAGGTTGAATCTCAAGCGAGTAATGCGAAACTAATCGCATGAACTTTATTAACAGCTATGCTCAACTTCCGGAGCATTTTTACGCCAAAATCCGGACAGCCAATGCTCCAGAACCCGAACTGATCGCCTGGAACAAGGAGCTGGCCATGCAACTCGGCCTGAACGAGCTGGATGCCGACGAAGCCAGGCTGGCACGTATATTCAGTGGCAATGAGCCGTTACCTGGCGGTGAAACCATTGCATTGGCATACGCTGGTCACCAGTTTGGCCATTTTGTGCCACAACTTGGTGATGGACGCGCGGCCCTGATCGCTGAAATCGTCAGCCCCGTCGATGGAGAGCGTTACGATATTCAGCTCAAGGGATCTGGCCAAACACCCTTCTCCCGCAATGGCGATGGTAAATCTTCGCTAGGGCCGGTTATACGGGAATTCCTGCTCAGCGAGGCCATGCACAAGCTTGGTGTACCAACCACACGCGCTCTGGCAGCCGTCAGCACAGGTGAGGACGTGGTTCGCGAAACACGCGAACCGGGAGGCGTCATGACACGTGTAGCATCCAGCCATATCCGTGTCGGTACCTTTCAATACTTTGCCTCGAGAGACGATAAAGCTGCAATGAAGGAGCTAACCAACTACGCGATTGCCCGCCACTACCCTGATGCCGCATCGGCTGAACAGCCCGTGTTGGCATTTTTCTCGGCAGTTGTTAAAAAGCAGGCCAGACTGGTTGCTCACTGGATGGCGCTGGGATTTATACATGGTGTCATGAATACCGACAACTCGGCCATCTCCGGTGAAACGCTCGACTATGGCCCATGTGCTTTCATGGACGAATTCCATATCAACAAGGTCTTCAGCTCCATCGATCGACAGGGTCGATATGCATATGGCCAACAAGCCAATATGGCGCAATGGAACCTGACACGGCTGGCAGAGTGCCTGATGATGCTCGACGGAGATCAGAAAGACTACGAGTCGCTACTGGACCAGTTTATACCGGCGTTCGAAGAGCACTACTTTGCCTTTATGGGTAACAAACTTGGCCTCGCCGAGCTGACCGATGATGACCCTGAGCTGATCACGGCATGGCTGCAACACCTGCAGGACAATCAACTCGATTACAGCCAGAGCTTCCGCCAGCTCGCCACTTGCCTGGACAACTCCGAATCCATCAGCTTTGGTGACTTTGAAGCCCGCTGGCTCAAGCGTATTGATCAACAGGATGGCGGGCGTGAGGAAGCAGGCCGTCTCATGGCATCAAGTAATCCTGTTGTCATCCCCCGCAACCACCAGGTTGAACGGGCCATTGAAGCGGCGTTTGAGGATGATTTCAGCGTGTTCAATGAACTACGGCAAGTGCTTGCTTCTCCATTCACCGAGCAGCCGGGGTTGGAACACTATTCAATTCCCCCTGAATCTCACGAGCGGGTGATGGCAACCTTTTGCGGGACCTGATGCGCCCCCCTTCTCATCCCTGTGCGAGCAGAGAGTTCCCGGTTGATTGATGACGGCTCCTGCGCTTGTGCCCGACAAGATCAAGAAAGGAAGAATCATCAGCGAGTTTAATCAGCGCTTCCTTCAAAGCCTCTCTTTTGAGCTGGTAATTGAGATGACGCAGCGACTCTTCCGTAAGGAATTCCTTCTGAGGCAAGCTTGCGCTGACACAATGAATCACTTCGCCGTTATCAACACGTGGGGAGACGTAATGCACACTGGCCGCTGTGTGTAAAACAGGCGCGACCCTCCTTGCGGTTCTGTTTCTGCCCTTGTAAACAACCTGAATCTCTTCACCTTCCGGCAGATCGACATGGTGCTTGTCATCAACAATGACATAACCGTGGTGCGCACGGGTCAGTGCATCCCTTGTTGGTGTGGCTCCGGGCAGCCTGTCCGGCCTGCCAGTGTCTGTAACAGCCGGGTGAATATTGATAAACATGCATTCAGATGCTTCACTCCCGGTACTGCCGTAACCCAGCAGTTCATCACCAATAATCCGCACGTAGCTGTCGCTAATGACAATGTCAGCGCCCAGCTTATCCAGCTGCTGCGCAATTTGTGCTTCGTAGTGTGACTTTCTGACACGCTTTTCTGCTCTATTCTCAGGGCATGTGCCCGCCCAGCGACTGGAAGGAATGCAGCAGGTGATCTGGTCTAGTGTGACGCTCTCCTCCACGCCCTGACCGGAAATCCCTTGGCTCACAGGCATTTGACTGTTCCACAACGGTTGATCACCACCGAGAAGGCGGGTGTCATCGTCATCAACGATCACTCCAGTCAGCTTATATCGCCCATGGAGAGGTGACTCCGGGCTGTTCAACTGATATACCAGCTCCTCAAGACTTCCTGTGCGCCGTGGATGAAAACAACCGGTTTCCAGATCGCAAACAACCCGGCCGACACCCTCCTTGTGCAGCTCGCGAAGACTGGTGAGATAGACAATAGACAATTGGCTAGCGGAATCCTGTACCGTGCAGACAGGACTCCCCTGCATCTCGAGTTGATTGGCGAATCTCTGTTCGGATATCTGCATATTCATGGAATGGAGTTTACTTCACAGCCTGAGCCATTCAAACCCCCGTTGTTCCAGCCATTCATCAAAATGAACGCTGCTAAAAGTTGTATCCACCAGCAGATCGTCATCATTCAGTGAATCATATGCAAGCTTCATCGCATCTTCAGAGGATGGAACAACCTGAATCTGCTCTTCAGGTACTCCGCATGCTTTCAGCTCTGTGGCAATCAACATGGGAACATCCTCGGGCTGGCGCTCTCCCCTTAGTTCACAGTAATTGGTGCATACATAACTGGAAAACAGCCCAGCTATTGCACGTGCCTTATCCCTGATAAATGCATCAGGACGATCTCCGACAGCGCAGAGAAGCAGATGTTTTTGGCCGGGGATATCCATCTGCCCGGCAAATTCGGCAGCCTCGCGCATCGAGTATGAACTGTCAGCCTGGCAGACAACCAGGCTGTATGGAAGATCCTGGAAATAGTTGTTTCTTCCAGGATTATTCTTCATGGTCGATTTGAATCCGGAAAGTGCCTCTTGAATAGTATCGAAATCAACACCCACACCATGCGCTGCAGCCATGGCAAAAAGCGCATTGATCAGTGCAGGACGATTTCTGCCCTCCCAGCTGTCAGGAATATCCCTGCATGACAATTGGCCAATCTGTTTTGAACCTTCCCATAAATGCAATTCAGGCTCTGAAGCATCACTCGACAGGTAAGCCACCATTCCACCATTACGCTGATGCGCCAGGAGTTCCCGGTTATCAGATACCATGCTGACAAGAGATGTTCGAGGTGCAGTAATGCTTTCCCGTGCAGCCAGGCACAAGGGATCATCTGCATTCAGCACCGCCAGTTTCCTGGCATTCTGGACAACCTGCCGTTTAACACGGGAGAGTTCTTCGCGGGTGTGAATACCGTTCAGACCGAGATGGTTGTCATGTACATTCAGCATCACCCCGACATCGACTGCATCGATGATCATGCCGTACTTGACCAGTCCACCACGCGCCAACTCGAAGACACCCGCTTCAACTGCACTGTCCTGCATCAACAATGAAGCGACTCCACCCCCGGCCAAATCACCTTGCATCACCTGTTCATCACCAATCCAGGCTCCCAGTGTTGTCGATAGCGCCACGTTTTTTCCTGATTGCGAAAGAATATCTGCCACCATTCTGCTCGTGGTCGTTTTACCAACGCTGCCGGTAATACCGACCGTGGGAATTCTTCCATCTGAATTTTCCGGGAACATTTTGCGAATCATGGGCCCGGCAAGCTCCCGTTTTGGGTTGGCTGCCAGATGCGACTGCAACTCGGGATTCGAATTAACACCAGTAATAGCACCTGGGACTTCCCTCCAGGAACAACTGATATCCGGCGACTGAAAAATGATTTCAGCCACATCCATTCCCAGAATACGCGTTGCTCGTTCTGCCAGACGGCTGTTATGCGGGTGAATTTCGTCTGTTACATCGACCGGCTTCTCGCTCATGGTTGCAGCAACAAGTGATCCATTCACTACCAGCAGTCGGTAGTCGCTGCCCTGGATATATCGCTCTACAAGCAGACCATGTCCAAAAGAAGCAGCAGTCTCAAGTGCAGAGTCCAATTCTCCCTGGCTGTTGATGTTAAGCGTGACGCCTTTTCCCACAATTTCCGCATTAGGTCTCACAACCAGTGGAAAGCCCATCTCCCGTGCAATCTTTTTCGCCTGTTCAATGGAAGGTGCAGCTTGCACTCCAGCAACAGGCAGCTTGTTCCTGGTAAGAATCTGCATCGCCAGCGGCTTGTTTTCCTGCAATCGTGTGACAACACCACTCGTATCATCAGTCAGAACTCCGCTGATGCGTTTTCGGAAAACTCCCTGCCCCAATTGCACGATCTCTCCTTTCCCCGTCATTCTGTAGTGAGGGATTCCCTGCTGAATAGCTGCCCTGACCAGGATCCTGGTCGAGTGATCGAGAGCATGGTTACCTGCAAGTGACCGCGCTTTCTGAAAACCCTTCTTGAAATGAGAACCCATTTGATCCTGCTTTCTCCGGTCAAGTGCAGGAATCGCATTAACAAGTGCCAATGAAAACTCACATGCAGAAGAGCCAATCGCTGCATGATCACAAGCTAAAAAGAGACTGATTCGATTGTTTTTCCTGCCAAACAATTGAACCGGCGCAGGCTGCAGGCAGTAGTCGCGAACACAGAGGGACGCTATGCTTGAAAAGAGCGCGACCAGGGGTAAGCGTGCTTCGCACAGAGTCTCCGGTGAAGAGAGAAGCTGAGTATCAGCAGAAAAAGGGATCGACTTGCCAAGAAACTCAATTAGATAAGCGGCCTCTTCCCGGTCAGGCTTCCAGTCAAACAGAGTTGTCGTCTCATCGTCACTTATCGACAACAAAATACCGGAATTTGAAGAATATAAATTCGGGCCGCGATAATACTGAGCGGTATCAAAAGTAAACATTCTGTTAAATCATTCGGGAAGATGATGTCATGATGTAAAACAATATCACCCGGAGAGGAGTGAGACTAGCCGGACTTATCTTCTACCCGACGCCAGTTATCTCCCTCGCGAAACACCTCGTAGCGACACCAGCGGGTAAATTCCGCAGAGGTAGCAGAGCCATTGGATGGTGCGCCCTCTCCTTCAACAATACGATAAATGATACCGTCGTCGCGACCTGCTTCATCTGACGAGATGTCGATGATGCGCCTGATCGACCAGGCGTCTCCCGGTTTACCATTACTGTAGTAATGGCCGGACATCAGCTCATCGGGAGATAAACGCCTGTTTTGCCGACTGCGTGTTGCCAACTCATAAATGCGCAGCAGGTCATTCTCACTGACATCGATATAGGAGTTGATCTCACTGAGGGCGTAAACAAAGTCCTCATGGGCAATCGCCTCGTAGGATTCAGACGAAAGCTGTTCTTTTTTCACGGCCAGGCGCTGATACAGCCAGGTTGGATAACGGCGCCACTCGAAAAAGAGATTGAACAGAATCGCAGTGACAAGAATTGCCAGTGTGTTGGCAAGAACAGGCGTGAGCACAAACTGGTATCCAAGTGCTTCAATTTCACTACCGCCAATCACGGCAACCAGTGCAGTTGCCCCGCCCGGCGGGTGTATGCAGCGCAGGTAATGCATGGCGCCGACAGCAAGTGCAACAGCCAGTGGTGCAGCAAGCAGATCGGAGGGAATCATCAGTGAACAAGTGACACCAAGCAGCGCTGAAACGAGATGCCCGCCTACTACAGACCAAGGCTGTGCCAAGGCACCGTGTGGAACTGCGAAGAGTAATACTGCCGAGGCACCCATTGAAGCGATAACCAGGTAGGAGTCTTCATCTCCAAGGAAATAGCGACTGGTCAGTACAACCGCCGCTATACCAAGAAATGCACCCAGTGCCGAGACAATCCGTTCCCTGTGGCTAACCTCACGCCACTCTATACCCAGGATATCGAAGAGTGTTTTCATGTCGATGACTGGCGACAGGAGATTCTGGTGAAACTCAACGCACCACGGTCACAGAACAGGGCGCATGCCGTACAACTCTCGAAGCGTTGTGGCCTATCAGGTAGTCCTTGATGCCATCATGTCCTGATGCGACTACAATCACATCTGCATTAATCTCTTTCGCCATCTCGATAATCTCATTGTAGACAGTACCTTCTGCGACGATACTTCCATATTGAATATCGTCAGGAAGATGATCCTTCTCAAATGCCTCCAGCGCCGCGAGGGCTTTCTCCTCAAGTTCCTTCTTGTAGTCCTCGGGAAAATACTGATCAACAATTGCCATACCATAATCAGGTATCACGTTCAGCAGGTGCAAAGTGCCACCTGATGACCTGACATATTCAATCGCCACCGGCAACGCCTTTTTCCATGACGACTCATGATGCAAATCAACTGCAAGTAAAACCTCTTTGAACATTGTTGCCCCCTATGCAGAAGAAGAAAGTCTGCGACGCTGTATAATAATAATAATAAACAACAATACGACTGCAGGAGTAAAGAATAACTCCTTTGGCATGCGTTCAGCAGGCAGCTCGATACGTTTCACGCTAACGGGTTCATCCGCATAAAAGTCAAACTGCAGCAGAGTCTGCGACAGCGCTGTGTTTAACATCGGCTCTTCCAGCAGGGCCCTGTCCCCTTGCACATCAACCATCAGGCCTGCTGCTGACATAAGGCGCTCATCACCAGTGCCGCTCTCACCGAGTGGTGCATAGAGCGTCAACTGCTTGATTTTACCGTTTCGGCTGTCAGGGCCCTCTACTACCATGCGCAGCTGATCATCAGCCGGTGCGGCTTGTGCATGTTGCAGGATCTCTATTCCTGGCCTGTATTCATAGGGTGATGAAACCTGGTCAAGCCAGAAACCGGGACGAAACATGGTGAAAGCGACCAGCAGCAGCAAGAGTGTCTCCCACCACCTGTTGCGTACGAACATGAAACCCTGCGTGGCAGAGGCGAATGCCATCATCGCAACCAGGGCGACAAGGAAAACAAACACTGCCTGAACCGGACCGACGTTGATCAGCAACAGGTCCGTATTGAAAATGAACAGGAATGGCAGAATGGCAGTACGAATATCATAGGTGAAGCCCTGAATACCGGTACGAATGGGATCTCCACCTGAGATTGCCGAGGCTGCGAAAGCCGCAAGTCCCACCGGCGGCGTATCGTCGGCAAGAATACCAAAATAGAAGACAAACATATGTACTGCGATCAGCGGAACAATCAGTCCCGACTGGGCGCCGACAGAGATAATCACTGGCGCCATCAGGCTCGATACCACGATGTAGTTAGCCGTGGTCGGCAGGCCCATACCAAGTATCAGGCTCAGCAGAGCGACCAGGAACAGCATCAGCATCAGGTTACCGCCGGAGAGAAACTCGACAAATTCACCCATGATCTGGTGCGCACCTGTGAGTGATATTGTGCCGACAATAATACCAGCCGCACCCGTGGCCACGGCAATGCCAATCATGTTGCGTGCACCGGCAACCATGCCGTCGATCAGCTGTGACCAACCACGCTTGATGCCATCTGCAATACTCGCCTGCTTGCGCATAATGGACTTGAGGCTGTGTTGGGTCAGGGCAATAAAAATCATTCCCATGGTAGCCCAGAATGCAGAGAGCCCGGGTGAGAAACGTTCGATCATCAGGCACCAGACAAGCACGACGATTGGCAACAGGTAATAGAGTCCTGTTCTTACCGTCGGACGCAGTTCCGGTTTGACCAGCATTGGACGACTGAGGTCATCCAGGTCGAGATCGGGTATGCCTGCGGCATATTTTGCCAACAGGATGTAGCCGATGAGAAAAAGACCCATGGCGATATATATGGTGCTGTCACCAAAAACTCCCTTGGTCCAGCCGAGTCCGTAGTAGAGCCCGGCTGCCAGTCCGGAGACAACAAGAAAACCCAGCAGTACATTGGCGATACGTGAAATCAGCTTTCCGGGCTGTGAGCCCCTTGGTAAACCCTGAAGACCCAGTTTCATCGCCTCAAGATGAACGATGTAAAGCAGCGCAATATAGGAGACCAGTGCAGGCAGGAATGCGTGCCGGATCACCTCAAGATAGCTGACACCAACATACTCGATCATGAGGAATGCCGCAGCACCCATAACCGGTGGTGTGAGCTGGCCATTAGTACTCGACGCCACCTCGACAGCACCCGCCTTCTCCGGTGGAAAACCGGTCCGCTTCATCAGTGGAATTGTGAATGTACCTGTTGTTACCGTGTTGGCAATCGAGGAGCCGGAGATCATTCCGGTCATGGCAGATGAGAGCACCGACGCCTTGGCCGGTCCGCCTCTGAAGTGACCAAGCATTGCAACAGCCGTCTTGATAAACCAGGCACCGGCACCTGCTTTTTCAAGTATCGAACCAAACAGAACAAACAGGAATATCATGGATGCGGAGACACCCAGTGCGACACCGAAAACACCTTCGGTCTGCATCCAGTAGTGGCCCAGCGCCTTTGAGAGTGAGGCACCCTTCCACTGAATCACTTCCGGCAACCAGCTGTAATGACCGAAAAAGACATACATCATGAATACCGATGCGACCACCACCAGGGGCAAGCCAAGAGATCGATAGACGGAAATCAGCAGCAGCGTGATACCAACAGCAGAAACGACCAGGTCTGTCGTTGTCCACAAGCCAGGGCGCAGGGATATTTCACTCTTGAAAGTCGGCAGGTAAAGACAGACTGCAACACCGACCAGGGCGAGTACCCAGTCATACCAGGGAATCCTGTCTCGCGGCGATTTGCTGAGGAGCGGAAACGCGGTAGCGGCAAGAAACATAGCAAATGCAAGATGGATTGCACGTGTTTCATCCGAGTTGAATGTCAGGTTGACACCCAGGGTCGTTGTCAGCCAGAAAGGCAGCGTGGAAGAGACGTAAATCTGAAACAGTGACCAGGCAAGCGGAACGAGTATCAGCAGTGTACCTGCCATACCGACAGGATGACGTGCGCCAGTATCGCTCTCGGCGACCATCTCCTCGATACTGCTCTCCCGCGTAGTGGATTTAGTCTGCACTTCAGTCATACTCTTCCTGTGAAAGATCCTGGTCAGGAAATTAAAAAACCGCCGGGTGTCATGGACAGCCGGCGGTTAGAGACTACAGAATACTTACTTCATCAAGCCAAGTTCCTTGTAGGCTTTTTCTGCGCCAGGATGCAGCGGTGCAGAAAGACCATCAGTAACCATGGTCTTGGGATCAAGATTGGCAAATGCCGGATGCAGTTTACGGAACTGCTCAATATTCGACATCGTCTCCTTGGCGACGGCATAAGCTGCGTCGTCAGGCACATTCGCTGATGTAACGACAGTTGCACCAACACCGAATGTAGTTACGTCCTTATCCGTACCTGCGTACATACCACCAGGAATGGTTGCGACCCGGTAAAACGGATTATCTGCAACCAGCTTGTCGATCGCTGCACCGGTCACATTGACAAGCTTCACATCACAGGAAGTTGTTGCCTCTTTGATAGCAGCGGCAGGATGACCAACTGTATAGATCATGACATCGATCTTGTTGTCACACAGGGCTGCAGCCATTTCAGAACCTTTCAACTCCGAAGCCAGTGCAAAATCACTATTCTTCATGCCAAATGCGTCCATGACCACTTCCATGGTAGCGCGTTGACCTGAGCCCGGGTTACCGATGTTGACACGTTTACCCTTGATCTCTTCAAAGTTGTTAATACCGGAATCAGTGCGCACGACAACGGTGAAAGGTTCAGGATGAACCGAGAACATGGCGCGTAATTCCTTGAATGGCCCGGCATCTTTAAACTTGGAAGTGCCGTTATAGGAATGAAATTGCCAGTCGGACTGGGCAACACCAAATTCAAGTTCACCAGCACGAATCGTGTTGATGTTATAGACGGAACCACCGGTACTCTCTGCAGAACAGCGGTAACCATGCTCCTTACGCGTCTTGTTGACCAATCGGCAAATCGCTCCGCCTGTCGGGTAGTAGACTCCGGTTACGCCACCTGTACCAATAGAAACAAATTTTTGTGCTGCACTCGCAACTGTCGGAATGCTGCCTATTGTTGCTGCTGCCAGAACTGTTGCAGCCACTGCGGTTTGTGTAAAAATCTTCTTCATAGTCGTTCCACTCATGTTTTTGTTCTCCAAGAACAAAACACTAGCAGAAGAATGGGTGAACTTTCAATGGCGCATACTCATACCTGCCCCATCAGCCTCTTGACGTGAACAGTGACACACCTTGCCAATGCATCAAGTGAATAGCCGCCTTCCAGGGTTGAAACAACTTTGCCCTCGCAATAGGTATCAGCAAGTGAACACAACTGCTGTGTCACCCATGCGTAGTCCGACTCGTGCAGTTCCATCTGTGCCATATCATCCGAGATATGTGCATCAAAACCGGCAGATATCAAAATGAGTTGCGGCTTGAAGGCCTCAATTGCCGGGACAAATGCGGTACTCACGGCATCACGAAACTCACGACTTCCTGCGCCTGCCGGTAACGGACAGTTGACGATGTTATCCACACTCGTATCTGCCCCGCTACCCGGGTAGAAAGGATGCTGAAAGCTTGAGCAGAAAAGCACCTTGGAATTACCACTGAAAATATCCTCTGTGCCATTGCCGTGATGCACGTCAAAATCAACAATCGCAACACGCTCCAGTCCATATGCCTCGATAGCATGTGCAGCTGCAACTGCGACATTATTGAAGAAACAGAAACCCATTGCCCGGTTATGCTCGGCATGGTGTCCCGGCGGGCGCACAGCACAAAATGTCTTTTTAACCTGTCCGGTCATGACCATGTCGACAGCCTGAACATTGGCACCTGCAGCAAACAGGGCAGCGTCGAGTGTATCCGGGCACATGGCGGTGTCACCATCGAGATAGGCAAACCCATCTGCCGGTGAGGTCTCAAACACCTGGTCGATATAATCTGAATCATGCACGCGCAACAGCTGCTCTCGCTCAACCTTGTGAGCTTCGCGGTGATATAGGTAAGGCTCGACACCTGCAGAGATCAGGCGGTCGTTAATCGCATGCAATCTTTCAGGACACTCGGGATGGTAATCGCCCATGTTATGCAGCATGAAAGAGTGATGTGTGATGAAACCTATAGCCATACCTGTGCTCCCTTCATAAATATTTCATGCAATAAATGATAATTGATGTTGCGGCGCAACAACATACTGGACTATTCTGTACATATGGTCAATTTACACCCCGAATCTCCTTGGCATTGAGACAATTATCATGAAAAAGCACTATCTCTCCAAACTCTTTGAACCTGATTCAATTGCAATTATCGGTGCATCAGAATCCGAGGGTTCAGTTGGTGGGCAGGTTCTGAGGAATCTGCTTGATAGTGGTTTCGGCGGCGCCCTCTATCCTGTCAATCCAAAGCATGATGAAATCATGGGACTATCTGCCTACAAATCTGTTTCAGGGGTCGATCACACGATTGAACTCGCTGTGATAGCCACACCGGCCAAACTCATCCCTGGCATCATGCAAGAGTGTGCAGATCATGGTGTCGCTGCCGTGATTGTTATCTCTGCAGGATTTGCAGAAATCGGTAAGGCCGGTCTGGACCTGCAAAACGAGATTGTCGATATTGCACGAACCTATGATATCCCCTTGATTGGTCCAAACTGCCTGGGCATCGTCAGACCACGCGTTGGCCTCAATGCGACTTTTGCCAAGAGTCCGGCAAAAACCGGTGAGCTTGCACTGGTTGCCCAGTCAGGTGCCTTCTGTACTGCCCTGCTCGATTGGGCCGATACCGAGGGCTTTGGCTTTTCGGCAGTCGCTTCTCTTGGTGCTACCGCAGATATTGGCTTTGGTGAAGTCCTCGACTACCTGGCAGTTGATCCGGAAACAAGAAGTATCCTGCTCTATATCGAAGGCATTACGGATACACGCTCCTTTATGAGTGGTCTGCGTGTTGCAGCACGTCTCAAGCCCGTTATCGTGGTGAAATCAGGACGCAATGATACAGGTACAAAAGCTGCCGTCTCGCACACGGGTGCGATGGCCGGGTCTGACAACGTTTTCGATAGCGCGGTTAAACGTGCCGGAGCCGTTCGCGTAAAAACTGTTGCACAGCTGTTTGCTGCGGCAAAAGTCCTCGCTTCAGGAACGCGTGTCAGTGGCTCACGCCTTGCAATTATCACTAACGGTGGTGGCCCGGGCGTCATGGCGGCAGATCGTGCACACGATATCGATGTGCCACTCGCGGAGATGTCGCAGAAGACTTATGATCACCTGGATAGCGTGCTGCCTCCATTCTGGTCACACTCCAACCCCATCGATATTCTCGGTGATGCACCACCCGAGCGCTATCGCCAGGCCACCGAAGCGATCCTCAAGGACAGGAGTGTCGACGGCGTACTGGTCTTGCTGACACCACAGGCAATGACAGATCCAACCGGTTGCGCACAGGCAATTGTCGATGCAAGGGGAAAATCAACCAAGCCTGTACTCACCTGCTGGATGGGTGAGAGTCTTGTTGAGGAAGGCCGCCAGATACTGGCAGATGCCGGCATCCCGCATCTGCGCAGCCCGGAAGCAGGTGTTGAATCCTTCGGTTACCTTGCCTGCTATCACCGTAACCAGAAGGCGTTGCTACAGGCTCCCGGCCCACTCTCTGAGCACAAGGTTCCTGATGTTGAGGGTGCAAGGCTGATCATTGAAAACGTACTGAGTGAGAGACGCCAGACACTCAACACGGCAGAGGCAAAGGCGGTATTGAATGCTTTTCAGATCCCTACCTCGCCAACCCTGAACGTCTCGTCTGCAGGAGAGGCCCTGGTCGCAGCTGAAAGTGTTGGTTTGCCAGTTGCAATGAAAATCAATTCACCCGATATAACGCACAAATCGGATGTCGGTGGTGTACGCCTCAACATCAACGAGCCGCGTTCGGTACGCACTGCTTATCGCGAGATGATCGACTCTGTTCAGGAAGCGATGCCGAATGCACATATTGATGGTGTCACAATTGAACCCATGATCAACAAGCCACATGCGCGCGAGCTGATTATCGGTGTTTCCAACGATCCCGTTTTTGGCCCGGTCATCAGCTTCGGTACAGGAGGTATTGCGGTAGAGGTCTACGGTGATTCGCATGTCGCCCTTCCTCCACTGAATGAATATCTCAGCAAACAGCTGATCGATAGCACGCGTGCCTCGAAAATGCTGGGCAAATTTCGCAACCTGCCGGCAGCCAATCTCGATGCCCTGATCAATGTTCTGCAGAGAACTTCAGAAATCGTCTGCGAACTGCCCGAAATCGATGAACTCGATATCAATCCCGTACTGCTGGATGACAAGGAGGTCATTGCAGTCGATGCACGCATCACTGTGCGTCCGCCTAAAACCAGTACCGAGAGTTTCGGTCACATGGCAATTCACCCCTACCCGACCGAGTTGGTCTCAAGTTGGCAGCATGCTGACGGCACCGATATCGTGGTTCGTCCTATCCGTCCTGAAGATGCCAATATCGAGCAGGACTTTGTCACCAACCTGTCGGCCGAGAGTAAATATTTCCGATTCGTACAGAACTTCGAAAACCTCACGCCGATGATGCTGGCACGCTTTACCCAGATCGACTATGACACCGAGATGGCGCTGATTGCAGTGATCAATGATGAAAAGCCGAATGCCAGGGCGGTCGGTGTTGCACGCTATGTGACCAATCCGGATCACGAGTCGTGCGAGTTTGCCCTCACCGTTGCCGACGACTGGCAGAAGCACGGCATTGGTCGCGAACTGATGCAACGCCTGATGACAATCGCCAAGGATCGCGGCATCGAAATCATGATCGGTGAAGTATTGAAGAACAACAGCAAGATGCTGAAGGTGTGTGAAAAGCTGGGATTCCGCCTGTCTCGTGATGCCAGCGAACCCGAATTTGTCGAAGTACGCAGGCACCTGTAAGCGGTTGACACAGATCTGCAGAGAGATATTCTGTTTTAACCTGACTGAATCTCTCTGAGCCATAAGGATCGCAAGATGAATAAACGCCTGACCGCAGCACAACTGATTCTGGTTATCACCATCCTGGTGGCCTCTCAAAGCCTTGCAGCAAAGGAGAAAGGTTATCCTGCCATCCCGCTGCTCTCGACTGAAACCACGATTGTCGGAGAATCGATTGCCTATCCGACCACTGGCCAGGCAAAAGTTACGGCAGCAATTGTCACCCTTGCTCCCGGTGAAAAAACGATCCTGCATAAGCATGGTGTGCCGCTATTTGCGTACATACTCGATGGTGAGTTAAGCGTGGATTATGGCAATGATGGAATACGCATTTACAAACAGGGAGATGCCTTTATGGAGGCGATGTCTGTTTCCCACTTCGGAGAGAACAATACTTCACAACCTGTCCGCATCCTCGCTGTTTACATGGGCGCAGAAGGATCTGAGAATGTCATCAAAATGACACAATAACCTCTCTGTAAACGGCAATTAATTACGCCGCATACAACTCAGTAACCACAAATACACAGGCATTATGGACTCAGGCAGGCTGTCTGAGTTCTTAACTCCCAGCAACCGCTTTCCATCAGTAGTTGACTTCACCCGAACAAATAGTACGACTCAGTACTAATCAGGATATGGCACTCACCTCGCTTACCTCCGTTCCGGAGTCATAAAAAATACTATTGGGAATTTTTTCCCATTTTCCTATCTTTTTGCCAAGTTTGTGTTTATCCTTAGCTATATGTATCAGCCAAAAAAGAAGCTGGTCTGGTTGAAAAACGAATAACAGGAATCAGGGTAACCATCATGAATAAAGGAACCTACAGGGTATTGGCGGTCTTCTCAGCCTGTGTGGTCTTATCCACAGCAGCCATGCAAAATGCAGCAGCTGCATTCTCGATCAATGCAGCAAAATGGGAGTCTGGCGACCAGACACTCGTCGTGAAAGGAAAAAAAGACCGCCGACGTGGTATCAATTTCTATTCGGCAGGTAGCGGAGACTCGATCGGGAGTGTCAGATCAAGCAAAAAACGGGAATATGAAGTCGAGTTTGAAAGACTCAGTGTCGTACCCTGCCGTGTACGTGGCGTTCAATCAGATGGAAAAACAGCTGAACGGGATGTAGCAAACGCCCCTGACAACTGTGATGGCGTTGCCCCACCACCCCCTCCTGAGCCAAACAGGGCACCGGAAGCCAATGCAAACGGCTCCTATAATGGAACTGCAGGTATTGCGGTTAATTTCAGCAGCAAAGACTCGAAGGATGAAGACGGCACTATCGTCTCCTATGCATGGAGCTTTGGTGATGGAACCAGCAGCTCGGATGCAAATCCGACGCATACTTATGCAACTCCGGCTCTGTACAATGTCAGCCTGACTGTGACCGACGATGACGGTGCGACAGATACCGACAACACAACTGCAGAGATTATTGCATCAACTGTCAATGCAGCGCCGATAGCAAACGCCAATGGTCCCTACAGTGCAAACACGGGGGACACTGTCAATTTCAGCAGTGCAGGCAGCAGTGATAATGATGGCAGCATCACCTCCTACAGCTGGAATTTCGGTGATGGTAACACCAGCACTTCTGCCAACCCATCACACAGCTACGCGCTCGCAGGTACCTACAGTGTCAGCCTGACTGTCGTAGACAATGATGGTGCTGACAACACGGATAGTACGTCAGCCGTGATTGAAGATGAGGTGCCACCACCTCCAGGTGGCACACCGGATGTTTCGATCAACTCGACTGCCGTTGACTCAAGCGGCCAAAACACCACTGTCGTACAGGAACAACCGGTGGTAGGCAATAACAACTACAGCATTCTCGCGATTAATGATCTGGGCATGCACTGTGGAGACCTGGATACTCGAATCTCCAGCATCCTGCCTCCGTTCCAGGTCTTGCTTGCGCAGGTTATTCAGAAAGGCGCTGAGCCAACGCTCAACCCTGCCGGAATCGATCTTTACTACTCGGCCGCATCCAATCCGAATGATCCTGCACTGGGCGGGCCACTCGAGGGTGTCAAAGATGATGGCAGCACCTATAAGACCAACTTCTGGGAAGATGCAGTTAACAAGAATGCCTATGACCCCTTCTATCCTGGCGGCATGGGAATCACACCACTGGCATCGGGCGGTTTTCCAGTCACCAGCGACGTGGGATTGCCTGTACCCAATGCTGAACATCTCTACCTCGGACACGATGAGAGTGTCGGTAGCGGCGACGAAGGGCTGAGTGCCGTTCAACATGCAATGCCGGGCTTAATCGCACCCTACAGTCCAGGTGCTACAGGCAATGCACCTCAGAAAGTTCAGGAGTATGCCAAGCACAAGCCATTCTTTATCAACTTTCCATTCGGCTATGTCGCTGAAGATGTTGACTGGTACGAGGCTGCGGGTATTCCTCTCGCGGGCTACGACGACTTTGGTCGTGCAAACCCCTACCCACTGGTACGTGTTGAAGCCACGAATGGTTCAAACACTGTTTCAACACTCGATACAGTTCTGCCGATCTCCGGTGAAGCTAGCTGTACCAACTGTCATACAGACAATACTGACTACACGAGTGTCCATGGCATAGCTAACCGCACCAGCGGACCGACCGATGCCCTCACGGACGCAGGTCTCGACGTCGCAACCAGTCTTGATGACCCGGACAGTAATATGCCGATCAAGGTGAGCCTTGAGTATGCAGCAGACATCAATATCCTGCGTCTGCATGATCTCAAGCATGGTGCCAACTATGTTGCTCCGAGCATCAACGATGATGAAACCACTGTACCTGCACCTTGTGATATCACTGCCAACAGCGGTGAAGGTGATGCCAACTGCCTCGCAAACCAGGCATTGGTACAGGGCAAGCCGGTTGTATGCCAGGTGTGTCACTACACCCCTGCCCTCGACCTGGCCCAGTTTGGTCCTTTGACAGGGCCGGAAGGCTCACTGGCAAATGGTCGCAACCAGTTATCTCACAAGAGTAACTCGAACGTCATGCACGGCCATCACGGTCAGTACGATGAGCTGTTCACGCCTATCCCTGCCCCAATCCAGACTGATACCGGTGTCATCACCAACCAGTCTGAACGAATCATTGCACTGGAACAGAACTGTTACCAATGTCATCCAGGTAAGGATGCCCAGTGCCTGCGTGGAGCAATGTTCAATGGTGGCATGCTGTGTAGCGACTGCCACGGCGGCATGGAACAGGTAGGTTCAGACTTTACCAACAACGTCTCCCCGACAAACCCGGGTGCATTCGATCTACATGGTAATTTCTACACCGACCCGACCCAGCCACGTGTGCCATGGGCGAACGAGCCTGGTTGCGGATCCTGTCATACAGGTGATGCAGTCGATAATCTTGCCGGCACAGCAAATACATTGACCAACACGGTTGATACCAATGGCAACACTGACGGTATCCGTCTACGCCAGGCATTCCTCACTGGTGATGTCAGGGCAACGCCGATCGTGCCGACCAACAAGCGTTTTGCCGAACCGGCTATTCCAGCAGACTTTAATGGCTTTGCGAATCCTGGTGCAGGTAATCCAAAGCTCTATCGCGTCAGCACCGGTCATGGTGGCGTCATGTGTGAAGGCTGTCATGGTGCAACGCATGCCGAGTGGCCAAATGAAAACCCCAACGCTAACGACAATGTTGCGGCAATCCAGCTACAGGGACACACAGGTACGATCACCGAATGCAGCACCTGTCACGGCACAGCGATGAACAACGAGGACACGCTTGGCGGACCACACGGTATGCACCCTGTCGGTGACACCGGATTCGCACGCGAAGGTCACGTGCAGATGTCAAAGGATAATCCTGACTCCTGTCGTACATGCCACGGCCAGAGCGGAGAAGGCACTGTTCTCTCCCGTGTTGCGACAGATCGCGTTCTGCAAGGCAAAGAGGATAACGAGATTCATACGATGGCACGCGGTGATGTGATCGGCTGTGGACTCTGTCATGAGAACAAGTTGCCGGAACTAGGAAGTGAGAGCGAATCCGAACCGGAGCCTGAACCTGAGTCTGTAAGCAGCGAAGAGGAATCAAGTAGCTGGCGTGATCGCCTGAGCCGCTGGTTCAGACGCTGATTCCAATCTTGAAGGATATAACTGAACCAGGGAAGGTTCAGTTATCGAATCACACTCTACGGGCAACTCCCATCGGCCATTGCCCGTGAACCATCACGGGCTTTTTTTTCGTTCGAGTATCCCAAACAAACAGTCGATACTCTGCTCGTTATGAAACACCTTTGTCCCTGAAGAAGTCTTTGTATTTCATATCTTCGACGAGTATGTAGTTCGTCCACCAGTCAATGAGAAATTCCAGGACCAGCTGAGGCAATTTATATTTTTCGCCAGTCATGACATTAGCTGAAAAGTGTTCCACTGCAGCAATGAAGTCTTCATGCGTCTCCTTGTACTCTCAAGATCCGGATACCCATATTTTTTCAACAAGGCTTCTTCATACTGCAGGTGAAGTTTTGCGTACTCCATCAACGAGAGCAGGATTTCCCGGTCTGAAACAAACAGGTGTGCATCATCCTGATTATCGGATAACCTGTTGATCATCTTGATGATTTTCTGGTGTTGCTCATCAAGTTTGCGAACACCAACGCTGAATTCCCCGGTCCATTCAATCCTGTCCATATCTCTATTCTCGTCTATCCATGAGAAAAATGTAAATACAGCCTACTTCAGAAAAAGTGTACCTCTCCTATTGATTACTTGCATATTTCAAACAATAAAAAAGGCCTGGTGGAGTTCCAGGCCTTAGTTTTGATTAGTCGGCAGAAACCGATTCAGCACGTGACCGTTTAAACAGCTGAATTATTCCAACGAGAACGACACCAAGAAGGATTCCAAACATTAGTTCACCGAGAATACCCGGCAGAAAAGCCAGGGCATGATGGAGCCATTCGATGTTATGTACATACATGCCACCACCCACTAACAGCATTGCTACGGTACCAATGACTCCGAGAAACCGGATAATGTATGGCAAAGAGACAATTAGAGCCTGGCCAACTCGTTTTACAAGACCAGCTATGGCCCCAGACATCTGCCTGGCCTTGGAGATCAGGTACAAGCCTGCATCATCCATTCGAACCAGCAACGCAACAACACCATAGACACCGACGGTCGCTATCAATGCGATAAAACTGACCACCAGGATACGAATGCCAAGAGACTGCTCCATCACCGTGCCCAACGTTATCACGATGATCTCAATTGAGAGTATGAAGTCAGTGCGGATGGCTCCTTTAATCTTGTGAGCTTCCAAGTCAAGCAAGTCAGATCGATCACTCGTGGTTTCTGCTGCCGGTGTTTCATGGTGCTTATGCGGTAGAATCCATTCCAGAACCTTTTCTGCTCCTTCATAGCTTAGATAAGCCCCTCCCAAGAGAAGAATCGGCACAATTAACCACGGCATGTAGGCACTCAGCAGGAAGGCAACAGGCAGAATAATGAGTTTGTTTACCACGGAGCCCTTGGTTATTGCCCATATCACAGGCAGTTCTCGAGAAGCTTTAAAGCCCGTCGCTTTCTCGGCGTTTACAGCAAGATCATCACCCAGAAGACCTGCTGTCTTTTTTGCTGCCAACTTGCTGTAAACAGCCACGTCGTCAAGCAGAGTTGCCACATCATCGAGAATTGCAAAAATACCGCTAGCCATATCCGTTAATTCGTTCCAATTATTCGCTGAAGATGTTCTTTATAGCATGAAGCACTTCGAGAATTGAGCACATTTACTCGTAAAATATTGAGAAAGGTTACTTTTCAAGGAATTTGAAGAATAGCCGCTAGCGACCCAAATCACTAATTCGTAAAAAAGTCATAATGTGTGATCAATCGATACTGGCAGTCGAGATGTTAATAACTTGTAGTAATGACTGATACATGCGAAGAATTCTCGCTCATATCGGACTATTCACAGCCATCATCAACATTAGAGAGAATTGTAAGAAGAAATGTTGAAACCAGAATAATCGGCGCAAAGAAAAATAACAACATGCCTATGACAGTAAACACATGATTGATATTGGCAACATTCGGAATCAATTGCAGTCCGGCCAACATCATTGCAACACCTGCCGCAAAAAATGCAAAGGAGTAGAGGATTCCATCCCTGATCTGGCCACAACCAAAAATAAGAAATTTACGCATAGTTCTAAATCCTTTTTCAGGAAACTAATCAAGTAATTAACAAATTAACATTAATAACGGTTCATTCCACGGCCGGGGCCTCTACATCACCCCGAAGAATCTTCTCAGCCATACCCGTCTCAAGATTGAACTCTTCTTCTACCATTCGGTTCCACCCATCACGTTTAAAGGTCTTTTCACCGGGAACTTTTCTGTGTACAAGGTTAATGTGGCATTCGACACACCCCTTCCCCTTAGCGTCTTCCTGGTGAACCTTGAGTGTATCAGTTCGTTTACCGATTATCGCTTCCTTGACATGACAACGCATACATGTGGCAGAGTTCCTGTCGTTAAACCACTCACGCGCAGCGAAAGCGGCATCCGGAAGATGTAATAAATTCACAACGGGATTGTCATACTTTGGCCCGAAGATCTGCCTCAGAAGATCCTTGGTACCCATCACATGATCAAATGTCGCCGTCAGAACACCTTCAGATACATGGCAATCACCACATGAGGCACGTACACCCGATGCCGGGTTATAGTGACTAGACTCTCGGTATGGCACGGCTGCCAGCTCCATGGAGTGACAGGTGGTGCAAAACTCTTCCGTACTGGTGAGATGGTCAAATTCTATTAATGTGAGCATGAAGATGACACCACTCAAACCCGCAACGACGAGCGCAATAACAATACGTGGGCCTATCTTGAGCGCGGAAGAGGAGTTACTCATTGCTCTGTTTCCCCTGTCCAAAACCGAGGATAGGATTGCCCGCCTGCGGTTTACTCAACCAGCCGTGATGTTCCTCGACATCGGTAACATATTGCTTAATGAGTGTCTCACCATCCTTACCGGCCACTTCTTTGATCTGCGGCAGAAATCGCGAATAAAAATTTCGACTCACGAGATAAAGGCCTTCCCACCAGGCATGATTGGGGCTCCCCATGGCAGCACCATGTCGTGCACGTGCCCCCTCGTCATGCCAAAGTTCCCAGTAGGTAAATTCGACCGGCTCATCAAAAGGTGCGGGCGTTAACAATCCCTTTTCATACAGGGCCGACATGATAGCCTGCGCAGGCTTGCCGAATTTCTCATTATAGAGTTCAACCGCAGAGTCAAACTGGCTCATGAAACCTTCTGCGAAACCTTTTCCGTGACATTCCAGGCAGACAAGCCTCATCGCCTTGCGCCGGCGGTCGGCAGGAACAACCATCTTTATCTTGCCCAGTGAGCCGTCAATCTTGGTCATTTCACTACCCCTGCCGGGCATAGGCTGTGAAGCTGGTATCTCCAGCTTGTCGCCATCCTCAAAAATAACGAGTGTCTGCTTTTCCGAGACAGGCGTATTGAGATTCCATGCGTTACGTATTCCGACATCATGGGTAGAAGGCAGTTTCCCTGCTGCACCCATGTGGCACGTGGTGCATGTCGGAGCACTGTTGTAATCTTTACCTGCAACCCAACTGTCCGCATCGAGATTCATCTTGTCGCGATGGGCAAAAAACGCCATACCATGCTTGGATGCTTCATAGATCGCCCTGTCTGGCGAGTCAGGTCCGGAGTGACAGCGCATGCATGAACTTGGATCACGCGCCTGTGCCTTGGAGAACCTGTGACGACCGTGACAGGATGTGCAGGAACCCTTCGAACCATCCGGGTTAATCCTGCCGATACCCGAATTAGGCCAGGTTGCCGTGTCCAGGGTGCCATCACCCTTCACCTTGACCTCTGACCCATGACATTGGGCACAACCGACCGCGATAATCGCTTCACCGCCCAGATTTCCGGCCATTGCCGGCATGCGATTCTTGATCAGACTGACCGCATTGGCATGTACAGAACTGCTGTTCTGTTCCTCTTCCTGCTGGTGACAACGGCCACAATCCTTGGGTGAGACGATGGTTGCGATGGTAAAGCCTTCATGTTCGATTGCATCAGGTTCAGACGACTCCGCCTGGTGGCAATCGAGACAGTTCATACCAACCTCGGCATGCTTACTGTCCCGCCACTGATCTGCCAACCCGGCAGATGTCTTTGAATGACATTTGACACACTCTTTACCAGCCTCAAGGCCCCAGTTGGAAGAATCGAGTGTCACTTTGGCTGCAAACAGTGAATGGCTAAACAGCAGCAAGCAGAAAGAAGCTGCAAAACCCATAATCCAGCCTCTTCGCCCAAAGTGGGTGCCGGAGGCCATTTTCCTCAACGAGTTTAATCGTGTCATATCAATTATCCGTATCAATTTCCTGGTAGCCGGTTAGCATGGCCTTGAGATCAGCCATCTTTTCACTCATGGTGAGCGCAAGATAGAGATGCGCCACCAGGAATGTCAGGATCAGAAATGCCGCTGCAGTATGCACCATGGCCACTGATCCCAGCGACAGACCTGAAATACCGACTACATCCCAGTAAGAATAGAAGAGATACAACCATCCGCTAATCCACAAGAGTGGTGCAATAAACAGGTGAAGTGCAAGGTACGCCATGCGTTGCAGTGGATTGAGTTTCTCCGCGCGTGTCTTATGATGCGGATGACCACCCCCGAGGAAGATATCAAAACTGTAGTACTTGACCATCGCCAAGATATCGCTGGAGCATGATGCACAGTACTGGCGCCATTCGCCCGTTGTCAGGTGCCAAAAGATGGCGAATATCCACAGAACGATCAGCGACCAGGCAAATATGATATGCAGGTCGACCGCTTGCTCATACCCGAACAGGGCAAAGGTGCCGTGTATCTCAAATCCCGTGATCAGCATGCTGATAATCAGGAATGCCTGGGTCCAGTGCCAGAAGCGTTCGAAACGCGTATAAAATTTTACACTGCTCATTGTCTCTTTCTCCTTCTGTTGGCTACAAGACGTCCAAAGCCGTGAGTAAAGACACCACCGATGGTACCAACCACTGCGAGCCAGCCAATCGTGTCGACCCACTTGTTGCTATCCCTGCCAGGCAAGTAAAAGTCGGTCAGACTGGCCAGGCGACCATCTTTCGCATGGCAATCGGAGCATTGCAATGCCTCTTCCTTGGGTGCAATCATGTGCGCGAGGGGCCAGTGCATGGTGGTTTCGAGAAAGCCATATTCACCGCTAAAGTTAGCACCGACATTCTTCATTGCAGCGGCTAATGCCTTGTCCCAGCTATAGCTTTTCCAGTAGGCATCCTTGTCCTTGCCGAACAAATGGGCTATAGCAAGCGTATTGTTCACCTTGTCGTAAGGCTGCTTGCCACGCATTACCTTGAATGGCCAGATGCGTGAGTCCTTATCGGCATAACTGCCATCGAATGTATTCAATGCAGTAATCGATTCAGGATCCACTTTCTCTTCTAGTTCGCGGTAACGAATATTTCCTGACAACCAGGCATACTCAGGAACCAGGTTCTCACCCCATTCAAAGTTGCCTTTCTTGGTCACGTAGGTGACGTAGCCGTTCTCATCCTTTTCCATAACATGCTTGCCATCGGCTGTCTTGCGTCCTGCTGTCGACCAGTCCCACCAGGTTTTTGATGGCTTTCCGCCCCTTGCAAACTTCGGAATATGACACGTCTGGCATGCAACCCTGTCGGTGTGGTCATTCAGTTTGTCGTTAATCGTCTCCTCATGCGGGGTCATACCATGGCAGGACTCACAGGAGGCACGACTCTTATCGTCGCGACCAATGATATCGATGCCATGCGTATCTTTCGCGGTGATGTTGTAGCGGCTTCCCTGTGTCTCATGTCCGTCTGTGGTATGGCAGTCGGCGCACACAAAATCGAGGCCATCAGTACCCATGTGCACATCCAGTTGCTTATCGGGATTGGTCATGGAGGAGTCCATATCACCATGCTTGACGCCGTCACCACCACCCCCGTAGAAGTGGCAGGCACCACAGGTTTCACGTGATGTTTTGCCCACACTCTGTGCCACAGCCTGCAGGTCGACCGCCTTGAAGATTTTCTTACCACCTTTGGGCGGAAAAGGCTTGTCGACGTAAGCCGGATGACCGGCGCCTGCAGGATACTTTTTATATGTACCCGTGGTGTCGTGACAGACAAGGCAGTCGACATTGACCTCGGATGTGAAGTCGAATGTGTCGTCCTTCCAGCCATATCCGATATGACAGCTCGTACAGCGTGGCAGGTTGGTTGAGACAGAAAGACAGAAATTATTCACGATGGTTGACTTGCCAAGTGTCTGGCCTGTCTCGGGATTGGTACATTTCCAGTTCCAGTGCTTGGTTTGATGCAGTTGTTTCGAAGCTTCGGTATGACAACCCAGGCAAGCCTTGGTCACTTCAGGCCCTTTGCCGAACTCCTTTTGCAGCTCTTCGAATTTACTGTGGTCTGCAGTTGAATTAGAGATTGGTTCAGATTGATTTTCAGGTTTTTCCAATGATGCCAATAAACTACCGGACAATAGGAGACCAGACAGTGCACAGCACACTGCTCTGAACAGGGTATTTTTCATCGTTGCTCTCCGGTAAAAGAGTTCAGTGCTTCCCGCACCCCATGAGGATCACTCAAGGGTGCGGAATTTATACTTCTACAGCTTCACTTCAGCTACTGCTACCGAGACCGGTGCAGTCAGGTCAGTAGGCAGGTGAGAGAACTTCTTGACGAGTCCCGGCCATAGCAGGTTGTAAAAGAGCTCACCACGAACCAGGACGACACCTTTCGCTGGAATGTCATAGTTGAGTACACGGGTCTCGAAAGGCTTAAGACGTGTATCGGGACCGAGTTTAGTCGCTACCGGCGGCAGTGCATGTACGTTGTTGTCATCGTAAAGTTCATACAGCAGGTACGCCTGCGGGTCATCCTCTTTCGGGTGTCCCTTGGCATTTTCCCAAACAACGTTACCGCTGGCATCGTATGCAGTCAGCTTCATGTACATGTTGCGAAATGGCGCACCTGTCGGCAGGCTATGAGGCTGCATATTCTGCATGGAAACTGCGGCCTTGATCATGTCGCCTTCGGACTTGGTAGTTACATCAAAGATAACTGCCCTTTTCAGCATGGCCTGGTCATGACCACCACCCATTCCGTGATTGGCAATACCATCTGCAACTGGCATGTGGCATGCGAGACAGTCGACTTCACTCTTGCTCTTGGCGTATTCATCACCTGTTGCACACAGCGGAACCTTCTTGGAGTTACTGCGCTTGTCATGGCAACCCATGCAGGCATCGGAACTCTTCATTTGCTGGGCATTGCGCTCCATCGGCAGTGACGGAATTTTTTCTCCATCGAGCATGACAGATTCACCAAGATGCGGATTCGGCTTCTTGTCACCATCAGCTTCGAGTGCTCCCCCGAACATGGAGTCGGCAGCCGCAGTCAGCTTCTGCAGTTCATTGCTGAAACCAGCAGGCGCCTGGATTGCATTGGCTGTTTCATATGCCTTCAGACCAAGTTGTGGTTTACCTTCAGGAGTGCTTGTTCCCTTGAACTTTTTCAAGGTGTGGCAAGCAACGCAGTTAACACCTTCTGAATATGCAGGCATTGTATCGAGCTTGGTTTTTTTATCTCTCGCGGCATTAGGAGCATGGCACATGAGGCAGACGGGATATTTCCCGTTCTTCATTTTGACACCCTCTTCCTTGGGATCACCAACAACTTTCTTATAGAAGGTTGCATGAATCGGATCCTTCAATGCACTACTTTGCGCATGCATAGAGCCTTTCCACTGCTTGTATACTTCTTTATGACAAAGCTGACATGTCTCGGATGAGACATGATGAAGCGGCTGATCAGCCGCTAAAACAGGGGTGTTGATTTGATAGCCAATGAGCAAGGCCAATGCCGGTATTATAGAATGCAATTTGAAAACGATTATTAATTTTTTCACAATATTCCACCTTCGCCATCTTTACGATGATCCTTCTTTTTGATTAGTCGAGAAAAACTTTTTTGTTATTTCTGTCGTGCCATTTTTTGTATTGTTATCAGTGTTTTGAAAATTTCCTCATCCCAAAGATTAAACCCACGCAAGACCTCGCGCAAGACCGCGGATTGTGTTTATAAGGTTTACTTGACATATAGCAAGTACAGCCTGTGAAAAAGATGATGGGAGGAATCCAAAGGAGATTGCCGGATGAGATTGTTCAAGCAAACAATATGCGATAAGGCAGCAAGGGATGTCGTTTATGAAATGTTAAACGAGTTATATGAAGAGTGGGCAGAAGATGAATCAGCTTGATTAATGACCGCTTCCGACCCAAAGCGGTCATTCGCACCCGACAATAAGAAGCATTTCTCTTATCGTTTCTTTGTATTCGGAGAAATTGGTCGTTCTAATGAGGGGAGATTTGAATCGTTTTGATTTGGCGAAATCTTCACAGGTGAATCTGATAGTTCAGGCCTAGATGATCCTATAGTTTTAGCTACGACTGCCTTACATAAACTTAACGATCCGCGAGACCCATCCTTAAATTTGCAGTCTACGTTATTAAAGTCACCACACCGTGCTGGATCACCGCCTGGAGCCTTTATAGTCTTGTATTCAAGTTAATGATGGGGAAGGCAGGCTGCGTCCGACGTGCAATTCAGCTGCCAGCGTCCAGATCAAAGTCAGCAGACGCGATTCGTTTTCGGTGGTTTTGTCTGCGTTGATGGTTTCTATGTCCTTATCTTAAGAATAGCTGATCTGTATCCCGATCGACTTTCAAGGATCTGCTAAATTTAAAGTAGGAGGCAAGGGAATAATGTCCGAACAAACCCAACCGCTAATTTTGCACGATGTCGGGCAACTGATTCAATTGGTGATTGAACGTGTTGGTAACGACATACGCCTGGCAACCCCTCTGGCGGCCGGCAAAGCCAATCACGTGATCAATGCCTTTTATCAGCGTGCAAAAAACGACCCTGAATTGAAGTTGACGATTTTGACCGCGCTTACCCTGGAACGCCCCAAGGGAAACAGCCTACTGGAGAATCGTTTTCTGGAGCTGTTTGTCGATCGGATTTTCAGTGACTACCCGGATCTCGACTATGAGCTCGATCGAATGGCCAACCGTTTGCCGGAAAACGTCCGGGTGATCGAATTTTATTTTCCACCCGGAAAATACCTGCACCACCCCAGGATCCAGCAGGAATACATTAGCAGCAACTATACGCACGTGGTACGCGATTTGATGAATCGCGGTGCCAATGTATCGGCCCAGCTGTTGGTACCTGACGAAACGCCAGGGAGTAATATGGTAAGCGCCAGCTGTAATCCGGACGTGTCACTTGACCTTGTGGCCAAAATGCATGAGCGTCAACAGAGCGACGGTACACCCTATGCGGCGATCGGCCAGATCAACCCGAAGCTGCCCTATATGTACGGTGATGCCGAAGTGCCTGCTGTGACCTTCGATTACATTCTGGATAACACTGATTGCTACTTCAGCCCCTTCGGCACGCCTAAACTATCCATTCCCGATCGCGAATATCTAATCGGTCTTTGGGTGTCCGCGCTGATTCATGATGATGGTGAACTGCAGGTGGGTATTGGCGCCCTCGGTGATGCCTTTGTCTACGCACTGCTATTGCGACATAACCAGAACGAGCGCTACCGGGCCTTGTTGCAGGAGCTGGGTGCCGAGAAAAATTTTGGAGATTTGATCAGGCGGGTCGGCGGCGACACCGGACCCTTTGAAAAGGGAATATTTGGCGGCAGTGAAATGGTGGTGGACGGTTTTTATCACCTTTATAAAGCTGGAGTTCTCAAACGCATCGTTTTCGACGACCTGCCGCTGCAGCGACTGCTCAATGAAGAATTGATAGACCACCAGGTAACTCCTCGCACGCTGGAATTGTTGCTGGAGCGTAAAGCGGTGCATAGCAACCTGACTCGGGAAGACTTCGATTATCTGCAGCACTACGGCATATTGCGCGAAGGGCTTACCTATAGTAAAGGCTGCATCCACATGTTGTCGGGGGAGTCTATATCTTCCGACCTGAGAGATGCGGATTCAAGGGCGCGTATTATGGCTGACTGCCTGGGTGAGCGTTTGCTAAGGGGCGCTGTGGTGCACGGTGGATTTTTTCTCGGCCCCAACAGCTTCTATGAGGCCTTGTCCGCATTGCCGCCGAAAGAGCGACGCTTGTTCAACATGCGTAGCGTCCGTCGCGTTAACCAACTGTACGGGCATGAGGAGATCGACCGCTTGCAGCGTAAAAATGCGCGCTTCGTCAATACCTGCATGTTGGCCACCTTGTCGGGAGCTGCAGTTTCCGATGGCCTTGAGGATGGACGCGTGGTCAGCGGTGTCGGAGGACAATTCAATTTCGTGGTTATGGCCCATGAATTGCCGGATGGTCGCTCGATCCTCAACCTTCGAGCAACCCGTGAAGTAGGGGCCACGGTGCTTTCCAATATCGTCTGGAACTATGGCCACACGACCATTCCGCGCCATCTGCGGGACATCGTGGTTACTGAGTACGGCATCGCCGAACTGCAGGGCAAGACCGACTCGGAGATCATCGAGGAGTTGTTGAAGATTGCCGATTCGCGGTTCCAGCCGCAATTGATGAAACAGGCCAAGGCTGCAGGCAAATTGCGCGAGGACTATGAGATCCCGACACAGTTTGTAGACAATTATCCGGAACGTGTGCTCAAGGTGATTGCGGCACACAAGGACGAAGGCTTGTTCCCTAAGTTCCCCTTTGGTACTGATTTCACTGAAGCGGAACAGGCATTGGGCGGAGCACTGAAAAGGCTAAAACACAAAAAACGTTCGAAACGCCTGCTGGTGCCAGCCCTGTTACGCGCCCTGTTCACCCTGAGCGTCCCTGCATACTTGCGTCCCTACCTGGAGATGATGGGACTATGGCAGCCAAAAAATGCCGAAGAATGGCTTTTTCGGAACCTGCTGGCCAACGAGTTGAAGACAGTGGTACCACATCCTGATTGACGCAAGCAGCTAGGGGACACAAGAATCTGCTAGCGAGTAGACAGGGCTAGTGACGGATCAGTCCAGATTATTCGACTTGACGCTGATCCCGTTTTTCTTGAGCTCTGCGATGATCTCATTAACGTGATTATGCCCTTTCGTCTCCAGTGTCAGCTCTACCTCGCTCTCTTCCAATCCGACCTCACTGGCGTGACGGTTCTGCGTGATATGAAGAATATTGGCGCCATGCCTTGCTGCTAGCGTGGCAAGTATCGCAATACTGCCGGGCTTGTCTGGAACAACCACGGTGACATAGGAAACCCTGCCGTCATTCTCAAGCCCTCGATCAATAATACGTGCTAGCAGGGTCATATCGATATTTCCCCCACTGACTACAACAACCACTGTTTTACCTTTTAGTGATGACATGCGATGCTGCAGCATCGCTGCAACGCCGACGGCTCCGGCTCCCTCTGCAAGACTCTTTTCCCTTTCTAGCAGTGTCATGATCGCAGCTGCGATCTCCTCTTCGCTGACCGTAACAATTTGTGAAACCAGTTTCGAAACAATCGGTAGAGTGTGCTCCCCTACCCTGGCGACGGAGATGCCGTCAGCAATCGTGTTTGCAGTCCGCAACGGGATGACCCGGCCAGACGTAACACTCTGCTGCATGGCAGGCAGGCGTTCGGCCTCTACCCCGATGATATCGATATCTGGATGACTCTCCTTGACAGCCAATGCGATTCCAGAAATCAATCCACCGCCCCCGACAGGAACAACGACCGCATCAATGTCAGGCACCTGCTCGACCAATTCCAGGCCAATGGTGCCCTGCCCGGCAATCACTGCTGGATCATCAAAGGCGTGAATAAATGTGTATCCATGGCACTGCTGCAGTTCGCACGCCTTCTCATAGGCTTCGTCATAACTACTGCCGTATAGCTCAATCTCAGCGCCAAGCTGACTGGTTCCCTGGATCTTTGCCAACGGGGTCGTCTCCGGCATCACGATAACGGCACGGATACCGCATAATCCTGCAGCGTGTGCCACACCCTGGGCATGATTGCCGGCAGAAGCGGTTATCACACCGACGGCCTTCTGTTGTTTATTCAACTGCAGAATCTTGTTGAGTGAGCCGCGTTCCTTGAACGAGCCTGTCATCTGCAGGTTCTCCAGCTTGAGATAGAGATTGCACCCGGTGAGGTGACTCAGTGTCTCTGAATGAGCGCACGGGGTCTTATAGATAAAATCCCGGATTCTATCCTGCGCCTCCCTGATATCAGCAAATGCAATCATCTCTCTTCACCGCCTTGTTTAATTATACATATTCACCTGGAATGGCCTTTTTCGACTATTTTTATATTAGAGGAGTTTATATTTATCATCAGCATTTAATACAAGACGCAATGGAGCAGGCAATGACGGGGATTTTTGACTTATCAGACAAACTCGGGCCACTCAAGGTCATCCATGTGCATGAACCGTCCATTGATCTTAAAGCAATCCTGGTGATAGATAATGTCGCCAAGGGACCCTCAATCGGGGGGATCCGCATTGCTCCGGACGTCTCCACGGAGGAGTGCTTCCGTCTGGCAAGGGCAATGACCTTCAAGAACGCAGCAGCGGGTTTTCCCCATGGTGGTGGCAAGATCGTGATCTATGGTGATCCCAGGATGGACAAGGGGAAAAAGGAGAAGCTGATGCGCGGCCTTGCACAGGCACTGCGCAACGAGGAGAGCTACATCTTTGCACCCGACATGGGAACAGACGAAGAGTGCATGGCATGGATAAGAGATGAGGTAGACAGGGTTGTCGGCTTACCAAGAGAAATCGGCGGCATACCTCTCGATGAAATCGGCGCAACCGGTTTCGGGCTCAGCCATGTTGTCGATGTTGCGCTGGACTACTGTGACTTCGAAATAGAGAGTGCGCGTTTTGTTGTGCAGGGATTTGGCGCAGTGGGAAAACATATCGCACGTTTCCTCTCTGCCAAGGGCGCCGTGCTGGTCGCAGTAGCCGATTCCAGGGGAGCCATCCACAATCCCGGCGGTCTGGATGTCGGCAGCCTTGTGAAAATAAAGGAGTCAGGTGGCAGCGTGACAGCCTATGAAGATGCCGAACATATCGATCGAGATGCAGTAATCGATGTCGAGTGCGACATCTGGATTCCGGCTGCCCGACCTGATGTCGTCAACGAGGAGAATGTAAATCGGCTTAATACCAAACTCGTCGTTGAAGGCGCCAACATTCCCTTCACTGCCGGTGCTGAAAAGTACCTGCATGAAAAGGGAGTACTCTGCATTCCCGACTTTATCGCCAATGCCGGCGGGGTGATTTGTGCGGCAATGGAGTACCATTGCGCAGGTCAATCCAGTGCGATGGATGCAATTGAGGAAAAGCTTCGGCGTAATACCGAGCTGGTACTAAAAGCGTCTGTGGAGCAGCAGATTCTGCCACGGACTGCATCCATGGAAATTGCATTACAGCGGATAGAACGTGCCATGAGTTTCCGGCGATTCTCTCTCTTTTCCACTTCGGGGCACTGGGTATGAAACAGGTCATCACTCACGTAAGCAAGTGCTAGCACGGAGCAAACGGCATGTATCGTATTCGCTTTCACGGCCGCGGCGGACAGGGAATGAAAACCGCCAGCCGTATTCTCGGGACTGCCTTCTTCCTTGAAGGTTACGAAGTCCAGGATGCACCGCGCTACGGGGCCGAGCGACGCGGCGCACCGATTTTTGCCTATGTACGTGCTGACAGTAAGCCGATAAACGAACGCGGAATCATCCTCAATCCAGACCTGGTCATTGTTGCCGATGACAGCCTTGTACCTGTTCCTGCTGCCGGGGTGATGGCAGGCATTACCGCGCATACCCTGCTGCTGATCAACAGCAACGAGGAGGAATCGGAGTGGCGGCATCGCCTCAACCTTGAATGCCCTGTCCTTATCCTGTCGCTCAAGGAAGAGGTATCAGAACGTGCCGAACTCCCCTATATCGGTGCCACCTGCACCGGCGCCTCTGCACGGCTTACCGGTGTCATTTCCAACCGTGCACTTGAACAGGCGATCAGGGAGGAACTCTCCGAACTCGGAACAACCGTTATCGAAAAGAACCTTGAAAACGCGCTTGCCGCCTATGAGTCCATGGCAGATAACGAAGGAGCGATTACCGAGGGCGGTCTTGCAAGCGCCGACAGTTACGCATTGCCTGGCTGGATTGATTTACCCTTTGAGGATGCACGTACATCAGCACCGGCCATCTATGCGCCCGCTACCAGTGTTGAAGTGAAAACCGGGCTATGGCGAACCCAGCGTCCGATTATTGACTACGACCTGTGCAAAAAATGCTGGTGGATTTGTGGCAGCTATTGTCCGGATGGCGCTATAGAGGTCGAGGAGAGTCTTCCAATTATCGATTACGATCATTGCAAGGGATGTCTTGTCTGCGTGGCACAATGTCCGTCACATGCTATTGAAGCAATTCCCGAGGCGCAGGCACAGGCACTAGAAGCTGAAACGCAGGAAGGAGAACAGAAATGAAGCGTACCCTGTTAACCGGAAACGCTGCAGCTGCCTGGGGTGCAAGACTGGCAAATGTTGATTACATACCTTCCTTTCCGATCACTCCCCAGACCGAGATTATTGAAAGCCTGAGCGAGTGGATCGACAACGGGGAGATGCCCGGACGACTGGTAACATTGGAGTCGGAACATTCGATGATTACTGCTGCAGGAAGTGCAGCTGCTACCGGCATAAGGACATTCAGCGCAACATCCAGTCAAGGTCTCCTTTACGGCATGGAAATGCTTTACACGGTGTCAGGATGGCGAGCACCATTCGTTCTGGTCAATGTCTCGCGTGGGCTCTCTTCGCCGATAACCCTGGAACCAGATCATAACGACATCTTTGCTGCACGCGACTGCGGTTTTCTTAAGATTCATTGCGCCAGCTGCCAGGAAATCCTGGATAGCATCCTGATTGCCTACCGTCTCGGAGAAGACGCGCGGGTACGTCTGCCGGTCATCGTCAACATGGATGGTTTCTATCTCTCATTTACTCGTGAGCCTGTCGTCATCCCCGATGAAGAGAGCGCGAGGGAGTTTGTCGGCAACTTTGATCCGGAGAACATCCATTTCTCCGCCAGCGCTCCAGAGAGCCAGGCCGTGGCAGTGCTTGGGGGAGGACCCTACTCCTACTTCCGTTATGAAACTCACCTGGCAGCCATGAATGGCCTCGCAGCCTATGAAGAGATAGCCGAAGAATTCGGTCAACGCTTTGGTCGCAGCCACTCGGCAGTCGAGAGCTACTGCGCCGACGATGCCGATTATCTCTTCGTCATGCTCGGCTCATTTGCTACCAAGGCGAAAGAGGCGGTTGATCGTTTACGTGTGTGCGGGTGGTCGATCGGTCTTGTCAGGCCGCGCCTGGTTCGCCCATTTCCTGCAAGTCAGCTGCAACATCTACTAGCCGACAGGAAAGGCATCGCCGTAATTGACCAGAATATCTCCATGGGCATGGGCGGTGTTTTGCACAGCGAATTGGCCACAGCACTTTATGGTCAGTCCGGCAAACAGCCGATTCTGGCCAGTTTTATCGGCGCCCTCGGGGGGCGGGATATCGCAATCGAAGAGTTCTTCGAAATTGCAGAAGTGATTAAACAGGCCGCCAGCAGTGGCGTGACTCCACCACCGAGGCTGCTCTACACCCGGGAAGAGCTTCGCGAAATACGGAAACTTCAGGCAGTTGCCCGTGCCGAAAGAGATGAACTCAATAACAACTCTGGACATAAGAAGGGAGAGGCACAATGAGCGAAAAAATCGAGAAGATGATTCGCAGTACCAGGGACCTCCCTTCCACTCACCTACTGGGGACCGGCACTCCAATGTGCGCGGGCTGCGGAGGTCTGGAAGCACTGAACGGAATCTACGACATCCTTGGTGAGAAAACCGTTTTTGTCAATGCGGCCGGTTGTATGACCCTGCTGTCAGTCTATCCTTTCACACCATTCAGGGGATCATGGCTCTACACGGCCATGGCATCGGCACCCGCCGGCGCGCAGGGCATACGCGACGCCCTGGATATTCTTCTGGAACAGAAACGCATCACCACGGATGACGACCTGGAAGTCGTGGTTCTAACCGGCGATGGTGCAGCCTACGGCATGGGGCTTTCTGCCACTTCAGGAGCCATGGAGCGCAACCTGGACTTTATCTATGTCTGCTATGACAACGAGGGTTATGGCAATACCGGACAGCAGTACTCGGGGGCAACGCCTCATGCCGCGAAAACGGCAACAAGCAGGGGGTTTGCGGGGTTTCGCGGCTACAAGAAAGACCTATTCAGTGTCTGGGCTGCGCACAATCCGGCTTACGTTGCCACCGTGATCGGTGCCGAACCGCTCGACCTCGCCAAGAAAATAGAGAAACTACGAGGCATGAAGGGGCCGCGCATGATCATTGCCCTTTCCCCCTGTCCGACTGGCTGGGACTTCGACCCCAGGGAAACCGTCCATATCGGACAGCTTGCGCTAAAGAGCGGCATTTGGCCATTGAAAGAATATATCGATGGCAAGGTCACGCACACCAAGGTCCCGCGAAAACGTGTTCCGGTAGAAGACTACCTTTCACTACAGGGGCGTTTTCGCCACCTGTTTGAACCAACGCGAAATGAAAAGCTGCTGGACGAAATACAGGCCCGGGTAGACAGTTACTGGGAGAAGATTGAACAGGACGAGGCGGAGAAATAACCAGTCATGACGACCTATGGTAAAAGCTATTTTCATCGCGGTGGCAATACACCGCTGCTGGGAGAAACCATTCCAGCACACACTTTCACGCCATAGCCAGACGCTTTCCGAAGGATGAAGCCGTGGTCTCAATACACCTGCAGCGCCGTATGACATACGCAGAAATCGCGACACAGATAGATGAAATGGCTCAAGGAGAGAGGTACGAAAAAGCTGATCCTGTTTGGACACTCTTATGGCGGAAATGAAATTGCCCGTTATGCTGCAAATAGCAATGACGAAATCATCAAGGGTATTGTTTTATTGGAGCCAGGCACTGCAGATCACCGCATGTGTAGCCCCGCTGGTTACAAGATTCGCTATGGAAAGGAGCTCAACGGCATACTGGAACAGACCGACCTCCTACTTGCCCCAGGTAAAGGCGATGTACTGAAGGGAAATACTAACTTCATCTTTTGTCCCCAGGCCACGGCAAATGCTGCTTCTTTTGTCAGCAATTATCGGGTTTCACCTGAACGCCTACTTCCTAACCTGATGAAGGGCACCAAAAAACCGATCCTTTTTATCGCTGCAAGCGAAGACAACCGCATGCCGGATCTTAATCGCTTGGTTAAAACCTTTGTTGACGGTGATCGAACTAGGCTCGTAGTTATCGTAGGGACCGGACACTTCTTCCTTGACCTGCATTCCGATGATGATATCGAAGAGACGATTCAATTCTTTCATGAGATTGAGTGTTAAAACGGCTGTGAATTTAGCTTGAATTCTAATGACCGCTTCTGGCCGAAAGCAGTCATTGGCGGAAGCCCTTTGCTTAATGGGTCATTCGCACCCCGAGCGCCTAAGTTTGGCTGGCACCTGGAAACCGACTTGTCATCTTCATTAATAAATGGCAACAAACTGCGTAAACCCTGTTACTTTCTAGATCAAACGAAAATAACTGAAAAATTAAGTGTTGAGTGACATAAAATACTATGTGTTACCTAGGCTGTTACCTAAACTCGAATTCCAGACAATAAAAAAGGCCTAGATGAGATCTAAGCCTTTGTTTAATTGGTCGGGGTGAGAAGACTCGAACTTCCGACCCCCGCAACCCCATTGCGGTGCGCTACCAGGCTGCGCTACACCCCGAAATCTGGTACCGACGAGAAGAGACTCGTAGGAGAAGCGGCATCCTACTTTCAGGCTGCCGTGTTGTCAATGAATTAACGCTTGAGAAGCTGCTGAACTTCTTCGAGCTCCATGCGCAACTGCTTGATCAACTGGTGACTCTGGCTGGTATCCTGCTTGGCACTCTCACCGGAGAGCTGTCCACGTGCACCACCGATCGTATAGCCCTGTTCGTACAGCAGGCTGCGGATCTGGCGAATCATCAGCACATCGTGGCGCTGATAGTAACGACGGTTGCCGCGTCGCTTGACCGGCTTGAGTTGAGGAAACTCCTGCTCCCAGTAGCGCAGCACGTGCGGTTTGACTGCACAGAGCTCACTCACTTCACCGATTGTGAAATAGCGTTTGCCTGGAATCGCAGGCAATTCGATATGTGCTTCACTCGCGTCCAACATAACCTTCTACCCTTGTCTTGAGTTTCTGCCCCGGACGGAATGTCACCACTCGCCTTGGGGTAATTGGAATCTCTTCACCGGTTTTTGGGTTGCGCCCGGGGCGCTGACGTTTCTCGCGTAAGTCAAAATTACCAAAGCCGGACAGTTTTACCTGCTCTCCCTGCTCCAGTGAACCGCGCACCTCTTCAAAAAATAGATCGACAAGTTCTTTTGCTTCACGCTTGTTAAGCCCGAGCTCATCAAACAGGTTTTCAGCCAGGTTTGCTTTTGTCAGTGCCATAGGTTGTTAATCCCTCAATTTTGCTGCGAATCGAGATTCGAGTGCTTCGAGTACCTGCTCGGTTGCGCTCTGAACCTCTTCCAAGGTTAATGTTTTAGAATAATCCTGTAAAATCAGCGCTAAAGCAAGACTTTTTGTGCCTGATTCGACGTTTTCTCCAGTATAGACATCAAACAGAAGAATTTCACGTACTATTTCAGGGGAACTCTTTCTGATCTCAGCCTGAATGTCTGCCCAACTCACATCGGCATTGACCACGATGGCAAAGTCACGACGAATTGACGGGAACTTGGTCAGAGGCTCAAATGCCGGAATGCTACCCTGCTGCAGCACTTCCAGATTCAGCTCGAAGAGCCAGGTTTTACCCGACATATCAAACGTTTTTTCGAGTTGCGGGTGTAATAAACCAACCCAGCCAACCAGTTCACCATTTTTCTCGATTCGCGCTGTCTGTCCCGGATGCAGGGCAGGATGACTCCCGGCCACGAAGGAGAACTCTTCTCCGGCACCGGCAACATCCAGCAATGCTTCTACATCTGCCTTGATATCATAGAAATCGGCAACACGACTGGCATCACCCCACTGTTCATCGGAAACGGCCCCGTTGACAAGTCCTGACAGGCACTTTTCCTGTTTAATTTCATTATCTTGTTTAAGAAACCTCAAACCAGTCTCGAATATTCGGATGCGCTCCTGCTGACGTGCCTTATTGTATGCAGCTGCTGTAAGTAGACCACCCCAAAGCGTCGGGCGCATGGTCGACATATCAGCCGAGATCGGATTGGCAAGCAGAATACGCTCACCTTCAGGATCAAGCTTGCTGGCCTTCCCCTTGTCGATAAAGCTGTAGGAGATTACCTCCTGGTAATCACGTGCCACCAGCAGTGATTTCGCCTCATCAAGTGCGTAGTTAGCTTCAGGCTCAAGTGCCATCGCTGCCGACATCTGACCACGACGTGACGGAATATTGTCATAGCCATAGATGCGGCCGATCTCCTCGATCAGGTCAGCCTCGATGGAGATATCAAAACGCCAGCTTGGTGGCATCACCATCCAGCCTTCGCCGTTTGCTTCCAACTGCATACCGAGATGCGTGAGAATTTGCTCAATAGATTCAGCGTCAACAGAAACACCCAGCAGGCGTTCAACACGCGAGCTACGCAACTGGATAGCAGCAGGTGACTTGTCAAAGCCAGCTGCCATCTCCTCAATAACCGGTCCGGGTTGGCCACCGCATATCTCCAGCAACAGTTCTGTAGCACGCTCGATTGCCCGGCGCTGCAACTGTGGATCAACACCACGCTCAAAGCGATGTGATGAATCAGTGTGTTTACCGTAGGAACGTGACTTGCCGGAAATTGCCAGCGGATTAAAGAATGCCGCCTCAAGCAGAATGTTGCTGGTGGTATCTGTCACTGCACTCGACTCGCCTCCCATGATGCCTGCCATTGCAAGCGCCTGCTTGTCATCGGCAATCACAAGCGTGTCGTCACGCAGTTGTACCGTGTCACCGTCAAGCAAGACCAGCTCTTCGCCCTGCTCTGCCATGCGTACATGGATACCGCCCGAGAGCTTGTCGAGATCAAAGCCATGCATAGGCTGCCCCAGTTCAAGCAGAACGTAATTGGTCACATCGATAACCGGACCAAGCGAACGAATCTCACCACGGCGCAGGCGTTCCTGCATCCACAGTGGTGTTTCAGCGGTTGCATCAATACCCTTGATGACACGCCCGAGGTAACGCGGACAGGCCTCTTCCGCACGCAGTTCAACTGGAATCACATCGTCGACCTGTGCTTCGGTGACATGGTCACCTGCGGCATCAATAAATTCACAGCGATGAATTGCAGAGACGTCACGTGCAACTCCGATTAGTCCGAAACAGTCGGCACGATCAGGTGTCAGGTCAACCTCGATGCAGGTGTCATCAAGATTAAGGTATTCACGAAAATCAGTTCCCAATGGTGCATCGGCAGGAAGAGGCATAATGCCATCTGAGGAATCAGCCAGCCCCAGTTCGGATGCTGAACAGATCATACCAAGTGACTGCACCCCTCTGAGCTTTGCCTTCTTGATTTTGAAATCACCAGGCAATACGGCACCGACTATCGCAACAGGCACACGCATACCCTCGGCAACATTTTTTGCACCACAGACTATCTGTAGCGACTCGTCGCCGTTGACGTCAACTTGTGCAACGCGCAGCTTGTCGGCATCCGGATGCTGTTCCAGCGCAGTCACAAGACCAACGACAACGCCGTTGAAGTCAGGTGCCGCCGGTGAAACACTGTCGACTTCCAAACCTGCCATGCTCAACTGGTGAGAAAGTGTCTCAGTATCTACAGCAGGATTAACCCACTCACGTAACCAGGATTCACTGAATCGCATTCTTATCTTCTCTGTTCAATTGTCATTATTGATTGGCGGCACTCAAGCAAACTGCTCGAGAAAACGCAGATCATTGTCGAAAAAGAGACGCAGATCATTAACGCCGTAACGCAGCATGGTGAGACGTTCAACTCCCATGCCAAAGGCGTAGCCGGTAAACTCTTCGTTGTCGATGCCGACGTGACGGAATACTTCAGGGTGAATCATTCCGCAACCCAGCACTTCGAGCCAGCCCGTGTGACTACACACGCGGCAACCTTCACCGCCACAGATAACACACTCGATATCCGCCTCGGCCGAAGGCTCGGTAAAGGGGAAATAGGAAGGACGGAACCGCACCTTCAGTTCAGCCTCGAAGAAACTCACGAGGAAATCGTGCAGTATGCCCTTGAGATCGGCAAAGGTGACATTCTTGTCGACCACGAAACCTTCAACCTGGTGAAACATCGGTGTGTGCGTCAGATCAGAGTCACAGCGGTAAACACGTCCGGGCGCAATTACGCGCAGCGGCGGCTCGGCATTTTCCATTGTGCGAATCTGTACCGGCGAGGTGTGCGTACGCAGCAGCAAGTGTTCATCAAAATAGAAGGTGTCATGCATGGCACGCGCAGGGTGATGCTCGGGGATATTGAGTGCTTCAAAGTTATGGAAGTCATCCTCGATTTCCGGTCCCTCAGCCACATCAAATCCGGCACTGCGAAACAATGTCTCGATACGTCGCATGGTACGACTGACAGGATGCAAACCGCCGGTGCCCTGTCCGCGACCCGGCAAGGTTACGTCGATACGCTCCTGCTCAAGGCGCTGTTGCAGACCAGCCGTCTCCAGCTGTACTTTCTTCTCCTGGATTTTCTGTTGCAACGCCTGCTTGGCCTGGTTGATTACCTGGCCTGCAGCGGGACGCTCCTCTTTAGGCAGCTTTCCCAGCTGCTTGAGCTGTTCGGTAAAAGCTCCGCTCTTACCCAGGTAAGAGACTCGCACAGCATCGAGCGCCTGCAGATCCATTGCTTCAGCGACAGCCGCGATTGCGGTTTCAAGAAGTTGTTCCAGTTCTGATGACATGGTTTACGTTTCCTTAAAGCAAAAGGGGAGTAAGACCGTCAAGGTCCACTCCCCTTCTTTACACCTGAAAAATCAGGTCGTTTTAGTTGAGTGCTGCCTTGGCCTGGTTAACCACGGCGCTAAATGCAGCCTTGTCGTGGACAGCCAGGTCAGCCAGCATCTTGCGATCAACTTCAACACCAGCCTTGTTCAGACCGTCCATCAGGCGGCTGTAGGAGATGTCGTTGTTGCGTGCTTCAGCATTGATACGTGCAATCCAGAGCGCACGAAACTGACGCTTCTTCTGGCGACGGTCACGGTAGGCATACTGGCCCGCCTTGATGACTGCCTGCTTGGCGACACGATAGATCTTGCGACGGGCACCGTAGTAACCCTTCGCAGACTTAAGAACTTTTTTGTGCTTGGCGTGAGCCGTTACACCACGTTTTACTCTTGGCATTGTTCAGTCCTCCGGAATCAGACGTAAGGGAGCATACGGCGTGCAACTGCTACATCAGCATGATGCAGGGTTGCTGCAGCGCGCAGATGGCGTTTACGCTTGGTGCTCTTCTTGGTCAAAATATGACGACGGTGGGACTGCGCGCGCTTGAACGCACCAGAGCCAGTCTTACGGAACCGCTTGGCGGCACCGCGATTGGTTTTGATTTTTGGCATTTTCGTTCTCCAATTAAAGGGATTCATGATCCCCTGGTTACTAAAACAGCTCCCTGAGGTAATGCCTGTCACCCGGGAGCCTGTAAAAAACTGTTGTGTTGCGCTTACTTCTTGCGCGGCGCCATGACCATAACCATCTGGCGTCCTTCCATTGCCGGCTTCTGCTCGACAACTGCGTATTCTTCAAGGTCCTTCTCGACACGCTGCAGAAACTCGAAACCGAGTTCACGGTGGGCGTGCTCGCGACCACGGAAACGCATGGTGATCTTCGCCTTGTCTCCCGCTTCGAGAAACTTGATCAGGTTGTGCAACTTGATCTTGTAATCGCCCTCGTCTGTCGCAGGTCGAAACTTGATCTCTTTAACGTGAACGATCTTCTGCTTCTTCTTCGCTGCCTGCTGCTGCTTCTTCTGCTCGAAGACATGCTTGCCGTAATCCATGATGCGGCACACAGGTGGTTCCGCATTTGGCTGAATCTCGACCAGGTCGAGTGCTGCTTCCTTTGCCTGTCTCTTCGCATCTTCGATAGAAACAATACCTAGCTGTCCACCCTCTGAAGAGATCAGTCGAACTTCGACTGCAGTAATATCATCATTCAAACGGTTACGTTTATCTTGTCTGGCGATTGCAGAAATCCTCACAAATTAAAAAAAGCGAAAGCACCGTTCGGGCGGTGCTTTCCGATATTTATTCACTGGTACGACGCAACTGTCTCACTGAAGAGCTTGATGACCTCATCTACCGGCATCGAGCCGAGGTCTTCCCCGCTTCGCGTACGCACGGCAACAGCGCCACTTTCCATCTCGCGATCACCAATGACCAGGAGATAGGGAACACGTTGCAATGTGTGCTCGCGGATTTTAAAGCCGATCTTCTCATTTCTCAAGTCCGTTTCGACACGAAATCCATGATTTGACAAACTTTCTGCCACTTTTTTTGCATATTCGGCCTGTTTGTCGGTGATATTGGCAATAACGGCCTGTGTTGGAGCCAGCCAGAAAGGCATTGCGCCAGCGTAGTGTTCGATCAGAATTCCGATAAAACGCTCCAGGGAACCGAGAATTGCACGGTGCAACATCACGGGTGTCTGCTTGGTATTGTCCTCGGCCACATAGGTGGCACCAAGACGCTCCGGCATCGAGAAATCGAGCTGGATAGTACCCAACTGCCAGACACGATCGAGACAGTCACGCAGCGAGTATTCGATCTTGGGTCCGTAGAAGGCGCCTTCACCCGGCTGCAGTTCCCATTCGATACCGCGAGAATCAAGCGCATCCTGCAGGGATTTCTCCGCCTTGTCCCAGGTCTCGTCTGAACCGACACGTTTTTCCGGACGCGTGGAGAGTTTGATCAGCACATCGTCGAAACCGAAATCCTTGTAGACCTCGAACAGCAGGTCATTGAATGCCAGCACCTCGGAAAGAATCTGTTCTTCGGTACAGAAGATGTGTGCATCGTCCTGTACAAAGTTACGTACACGCATGAGTCCGTGCAGTGTGCCGGAAGGCTCGTTACGGTGGCATGAGCCAAATTCAGCGAGACGTAACGGCAAATCACGGTAGCTTTTCAGGCCATGATTATAAATCTGGATATGTGCCGGACAGTTCATCGGCTTGATTGCGTAGTCGCGGTTTTCCGAATGTGTCGTAAAAATCATGTCACCGAACTTGTCCCAGTGACCTGATTTCTCCCACAAGCTACGGTCGATGACCTGCGGTGTATGCACTTCCTGGTAACCGTGATCGCGCAGCTTGTCACGAATGTACTGCTGCACCGTCAGGTAGACACTCCAGCCCTTGTCGTGCCAGAAGACCATACCGGGCGCCTCTTCCTGTGTATGGAAGAGATTCTGTGTCTTGCCGATCTTGCGGTGATCGCGCTTCTCTGCCTCTTCAAGGCGGTTGAGATAGGCTTTTAGCTCTTTCTTGTCACGCCATGCTGTGCCATAGATACGCTGCAGCATTTCATTGTCGCTGTCACCGCGCCAGTAGGCGCCGGCCAGTTTCATCAGTTTGAAACCCTTGGGCAGCTTGCCTGTGTTTTGCAGGTGCGGACCACGGCAGACGTCGAACCAGTCACCCTGGCGGTAAATAGAGACCTCTTCGCCCTCAGGGATCGCCTCGATCAGCTCAACCTTGTAATGCTCACCAATCCCCTTGAAAAGCTCGATTGCCTCGTTACGATCCCACACTTCGCGCTCGATCGGCAGTTTGCGGCCGACAATTTCACGCATGCGATCCTCGATTTTCTGCAGATCGTCCGGCGTGAACGCCTCTTCACGTGAAAAGTCATAATAGAAGCCATTATCGATGGCAGGGCCAATTGTGACCTGGGTACCGGGAAACAGCTCCTGCACTGCCTGTGCCATGACATGTGCGGCATCGTGGCGAATCAGTTCGAGTGCGTCCTCTTCGTCACGACTGGTGACAATCGCAACTTCGGCATCCTCTTCTATAAGGAAAGAGGCATCGACCAGGTCGCCATTAACGCGTCCGGCAAGTGTTGCACGGGCCAGTCCCTCGCCAATTGATGCGGCGATATCGGCGACAGTAACAGCCTGATCAAATTGACGTGAAGTTCCGTCAGGAAGGGTAATCTGAGGCATTAGATGCTCCGTTCAGTGGTGGCCCATACGAGAGGTCACATGATTAATCGATAGTAAGGCGCGGCATTTTACAGGTCGGAGGTTCGAGGTACAAGGCGAATATCAGCACTTAATCGCCCTCCAGGTGATGCACCTCATGGCCTGTCTCGATGTTGGCGGAGCCAGCTCAAACCACGGGTCAAGCGAAGGGGTGTCTGAGCGAACGCAGTGAGCGAGTTCCTTTCGCGCCGTGGTTTAGCGATCAGGCGGAGACATGGCGAGACAGGCCATGAGGTGCAGCGCCGCTCCTGCTATTAGCAGGAAACCGCCCCGGGACGGGGCTTCTACATAAACAATAGCCGAACACCCTGCCCCAACCTGTAAATGTAATAGAAAGGCAACAGCCACCTGTGTTTCACCCGGTAGCGCCACCTCATGTAATCGGCTGGAGGGAAGAGTCGCTGCAACAGTAATCTTCCGCGTTCGCGCCAACTGCTTATCTGCTGCAGATCCATCAATAATGTATTCCTGATACGCGAGGCGCGACCGGGGGTCAGCAATGCAAACGAGGCCTCATTCTCAGCACCCTGCTGTAACGTATCTGTTAGCCCCGTCGGAATGCGTGTCGCAAACCAGTCGTTCGAAGCATTCAACGCATCGGCACACAAACCGCGTACCTCCAACTCACCTGCACGCTCAACCAGTTTATCAAGTTCTGCCGACGAGAGTGCTTCTGTCAGCAGGTGGATGTCATAAAGCCAGATGAGACGCTCACCCATTTCGGCGAAATGGCCGGCACGATGCATACAGGCAAGCAGCAAGGCATCGACATGTGAAAGAGTTTTCGCTGCCAACCCCAGTGACGGCACCTTGACCGACCTGCGATTGAGTTCATGAAAACCCATACGATGGCTGAAAGTGATGCTCGCATTACTGATCTGGCGATGCAGATCGAAGGCATGGGTAAAACCGCTCTCGTCATTGCGCCGGAAGGAGCGCTGTGAATTGAGGTAATCACCTGCATTTTCAAAGAAAGAGCTGTAGCCATGTGCCTTGAAGACTTCTGCTGCACGGACATCATCCCCTTCAGCAACCAGCAGATCGGTATCACAACGAGGGCGTAGTCCGATAGCCGGATAAAGCAGTGCTGAAAGTGGTGTGCCCTTAATCAGCAGAAGATCAATGCCCTTCTCTTGCAATGCCTCCAGCATCACCTGCACTTCTGCCTCGCGGATCATTTCCGTAGCAGCTTCCTGGCGTGCCTGTTGTTTCAACTTGTCGAGAAGATCAGCCGGCCACTCTGTCAGCACACCCGCGTCGGAATGGAGATGCCATAGCAACGACGCAATACCCTGGTGCCTTGCCTCGTCAAACAGTTGAGCTGAAATACTCTCCTCCCCTGTTGGCAATTCCACAGGCTGACCCCGACAGGCTGATTTGAGGAGACTCTCTATCTCCATGTGTTCGCTTTCCTTTTCATAACAGAGTGGGTACCCTTCAGTTGGTATTAAAGGGGCCTCTGATTAAGTCTGGGTGCAGAGATTGTCTAACAGAGACTCCTGAAATCAAATTAACAGATTCATCTTCTCACGGGAAACCCTGCTTCATGAAGGTACTTGTCACAGGCGGCGCCGGCTACATCGGAACACATGCCCTGCTGAAACTGCTGGACTGCGGACACGATGTACTAGTGGTGGACAACTACTGCAACAGCTCACCGATTGCCTTGCAGCGTGTCAGAAAACTGGCCGGGCGTGATTTTGAGTCTCTGCAGATCGATATTCGTGATACCGAGCAGCTGACACAAGCGATGCTTGCGTTCCAACCTCAGGCTGTTATCCACTTCGCCGGTCTCAAGTCTATCTGTGAGAGTATCGAGCAACCGTTGCGCTATTACAGTAATAATGTCGAAGGCAGCATCTCCCTGCTGAAGGCCATGAACAAGGCCGCTTGCCATAACTTCATTTTCTCCTCATCGGCAACTGTCTATGGCCCACCTCAATACCTTCCCTATGATGAACAGCACCCGGTAAATGCTGCTACTCCTTATGGAAGCTGCAAACTTATGGTTGAAGAGATACTGGGTGACTGGTGTAAATCAGTACCAGGTGCAGCTGCCATCTCGCTACGCTATTTCAATCCAGTCGGTGCGCATAACTCGGGAGAGATTGGTGAAGACCCCTTGGGTATACCCAACAACCTGATGCCATGCATCGCCCAGACCGCGGTAGGCAGATTGGCACAACTCAAGGTGTTTGGCAGTGATTATAAAACGCGTGATGGAACCGGTGAGCGTGACTATATTCACGTAATGGATCTTGCCCATGCACATGTCGCAGCTCTCGATTACCTGGAGCATTGCAACGGTTTTGATGCATTCAATATCGGCACAGGCAAGGTAGTGACTGTGCTTGAACTGGTGAAAGCGTTCGAAAACTCATCTGGCAAAGATATTCCGCTTGAAGTCGTCGAGAGACGTACGGGCGACCTGGCTTGCGTCTACGCTGATGCATCCAAGGCCGGCAGGCTACTCAACTGGAGTGCAGAACTGGATGTGGATGCTATGTGCAGTGACACATGGCGATGGCAGTCTCAAAATCCGCAGGGTTACACAGACGAATAGAATTCCCCAGATAGATGCAGAAGGAAAAAAAGAAACCCGCGTTTGCGGGTCTCTTTTTTTATCTCAAGGGGTATTTTTAAGGGGTAATTATTCAAGCAGCCTCATCTTCACAGAGCTCTTCCTCAGCTTCGATCATCATCTCCATGATGACTTCCATCGCCTCTGCATCTGTCTCTGCGACTTCACGCCACTCTGCGCAATCAACCTGCAGTGCTTCGTTAGTCATGATCGCCTCCCGGCTTATTTAGTACTTAAGCTAATTCTAATTCACTATTCCGGATTTTGTATTGATAAATATCAAATATCTGCAATTATTATTGAACTAATTCTGGTATTTCAGCCAGATAGGCGCCAATGACGAGTTCCTCGTCGAACTCTTTCTCCACTTTGATTCTTCCTGCAACTCCCATTTCAAGCTGTTTTTCCAGAGGCATATCGAGAAACTGCTGCATCGCAGCGGCAAGTGACGAGGTATTTTTGACATCGCACAGCAGGCCGTTAACGCCGGAATCAACCACCTCGCGACAACCCGGTACATCTGTGGCGATAAGAGGACGACCAATCGCTGCTCCCTCAAGGAGAGCACGCGGAGTACCCTCACGATAGGATGGCAGCACAACACAGTGTGCAGCCTGAAGAAAGGGCCGCACATCATCAGTTTCACCGAGATACTCGACGATACCCTCTTCCACCCACTTGGCAACTTCATCATCGTCCAGAGCTGTCCGGTTAGTTGCTCCGAGTGGACCGAGTAGCTGGAAACAGGTTTGCGCATCGTCTTTTCTGATCTGCCGGGCTGCTTCAACAAATTCGACAATGCCCTTGTCACGTAGCAGTCGTGCAATCAACAGGAACGTGACCGGTTTGGAGGACGGGTATTCAGTCGTAATGAAACGCTTGAGATCTACACCTGATCCAGGCAGGCAGACACTCTTCTCTTCTGCAACAAGCTGCTTCGACAGGAACAGCTTGCGATCATCCGGGTTCTGAAAAAAAACACGAGACGGCCAGCGCTGGGAGTGTCGATAGAGCACCTCGACGATTCGCATTAACAAGCTACCACTCAAAAAAGCAGTTCCCAGTCCGGTAATGGTATTGATAACAGGAATCTTTAATGAGCGTGCAGCAAAACTGCCATAGATGACAGGCTTGATAGTAAAGTGCAGCACAAGATCGGGTTGATGTTCACGATACAGCCGCTTTAACTCCCGCATTGTCTGCAGGTCAGCAAGCGGGTTTGTACCCTTGATGTCCATCGGCTGCTCCACTACCAGGCAGCCAAGATCGACAAGTTTATCCGAGCTGTCATCACGTGGGGCGATGATCAAAATCCGGTAACCCTCCTGCAGTAAGCGGCGTACCAGGTTGCCGCGGAAATGATAGAGGTTCCATGCGCTATTGGCGACAAGAGCAATCAGTTGTGACATCAGTTCACCACAGGAACATCGTGTTCTGGTAAGGAATCCAGTGTACTGCATGTGTTGCATAATTGAGCCACACAAACAGCACAGCTGCATATCCTAGTATTGTAATCACTGCCAGGGTTTCAGGTGATATTTCCTTGCACAGCAAAAATGGCAGTCGTGACAGTACCACCACCTGCAAGGGTGTCAGGTAGAGAGAGAGTCGATCGACCGCGGTCGATGCAAACTCAACCAGGCCAGCAGCAGCAATTGAGCCAAGCGCCATCCAGTACCAGAATCGACCCTCGGGAAAAGCGACCCGCCAGCGCTTGTGGAAAAAGAGCAATACCAGTCCCGGCAACAGGTTCATCAACACGCGCACCCGTGCCCCGGAAGATTGCATTTGCGCATCAACATAGTTAACCCACATGGAATCGATTGCATCGGCAAGCGTCAGGCTCCATAGTCCGTAGAGGACTGAAGCGACTGCAATGATGCGATAGAGCCAGTTTCCCTTGGTAACAAAAAGTCCCAGTGGAACCAGGATTACCGCGCTTTTGTGGAACATGGCAGCGATACCGATAAAGAAGAGAAAGTGCCACAAGTGCCTGCGCTCGAGCCAGATCAACGCCCAGAAAAGCAGACCGAGTGCGACTCCCTGCCGCGTATAGCCCATGCCAAGAACAATTACCAGGTAAGGAACAGCAACAGCGAATCCAATCCATGGTGCCGGTTGCTGGCGACAGAAATTGATCAATCCGGTAACAAACACGATCGCACACACAAGGTTGACGAACTCCATTCCCCAATCATTGTTCGCTGCTATCCAGTTTAGGAGTACATAACCCGGATCACCTCCCTTGCCGAGTAAAATGTCTTTGAGATCGTAATGCAGTGCAAATTCGTAGTGCCTGAGATAATTGAACCAGTCGCCACCCACTTCGAATCGCAGACCGATCAGAATGACATACAGCAGCCACATCCCTACCCAGGGGCTCAGCGTATGATCCCTAAGCCTGTTTGCCATAAAGATTGCTGCAACACCCGGCAGCAGATACATCAGCCAGTAGCTCAGCACCGAAACATTCTCCCTGTCATCCCTATCCCTATTGCCTCCCTTCTCTTTCAAGCCAGGCCTGGAACATTAACAGGCTCCACAGGCGTGCTGTCCAGTCGTAGCGTCCGCCCTGGTGCTGTTGCCAGGTCTCACGCACGACTTGCGGATTAAAGAAACCTTCCTGTTCGAGACGTGTCTCGTTGAGCAGCATCTCTCCCCATTCACGCAATGGGCCACGTAACCACTGTCCGACGGGAATTGCGAAACCTGTCTTGGGCCGTTCAATCAACTCCTGCGGTACTTTTCTGTAGAGCAACTGGCGCAGCATCCATTTACCCGTATTGTCACGCATTTTCATCGACAGGGGCAAACGCCATGCTGTTTCAGCAACGCGATGATCCAGAAACGGGATGCGTGTCTCGAGACTGACAGACATTGCTGCCCGATCAACTTTACACAGGATATCGTTCGGCAGGTAGTTCAGACTATCCTGCAGCATCATGGCCTCGACCGGTGGCAGCCCGACAGGCAACTTGTCGTTACCAACAGCTGCCATTGTCTTTGATGATGAACTCTGCAGAATACGATCAGGGTTCAGCCATTCACTGACAAGAGCAAAATAGAGATCATCCAGTGAAGCTGTATGTTGCAATCGCACGGCAAGTTTGTGTGCCTTGTCTCCAAGCTGAGCAACAGCTTGCCTGCTGCGCAGCAAACTGTTCACTCCATCCCAACCGGCAACAGGCAACAGGCGAATCAGGCTACCCAGCAGACGACGCAGTGGATGCGGCATCCATGCGACTCTTTGCCATACCAGGGGCGCCCAGTGGTAGCGGTTGTAGCCACCAAAAAGCTCATCACCGGCATCTCCTGAAAGTGCCACGGTGACATGTTGACGCGCCGCCCGGCACACCAGGTGCGTCGGAATCTGTGATGAATCGGCAAATGGCTCGTCGTAAATATGTGGCAGTTGTGGAATGACCTGCTGCGCCTCGGCTGATGTCACAAAGAGTTCGTGATGCTCAGTCCCAAGGTGGGTAGCAACTTCACGGGCATGTGGAGTCTCATCAAATCCTGCCTCCTCGAAACCGATGGTAAAGCTCTTCACCGGAGAAGATGCCTGCTGCTGCATCAGGGCGACAATCAGTGATCAATCAACACCACCGGATAGAAAAGCACCAAGCGGAACATCGGCACAGGATTGCAGGCGTACCGATTCAAGCAATCCTGTCTCTATCGTATGTAACGCCTCATCTTCATCATTGATACGGTTGGTAATGCCATTTTCAGCAACATCGGAAAGAGACCAGTAACTTTGCGTCTGTGGCTTTCCGCTTGTCTCTCTTTGCGCCCCGTTGAAACTCACCAGTGAAGCGGGTTCCAGCTTGTAGAGATTTTCATAGATCGTTAACGGCGCAGGTACATGGCTGAATCGCAGATAGGCAGCAAGTGATTCACGCGATACGGAATTGTCGAAACCGGGGAAACAGCGCAGTGCTTTCAGCTCAGATGCGAATACAAAAGCGTTATTGACCCAGCCGTAATAGAGTGGCTTTTCGCCGAAACGGTCCCGCATGAGGGTCAGCCGACGTTCCATGCGATCCCACAGGACAATCGCAAACATGCCGACACAGGCTTCCAGGGTTTGCTTGATGCCTAACTGTTCAAATGCTGCCAGCAGGGTTTCAGTATCGGAGTGCCCTCGCCACGAAAGCGGCTGTGAAGTTGATGCCTCAAGCTGCTCGCGCAACTGCAGGTGATTGTAGATTTCGCCATTGAATGCGATGACGTAGCGTCCACTGCTGGACTCCATTGGCTGATGGCCTGCTGCGGAGAGATCCACAACTGATAATCGCCTGTGCGCAAGAGCGATACCGCTCTCCTCGTCTACCCAGGCACCTGCATCATCCGGTCCTCGATGCACAATCGTGTCGCCCATCGATGAGGCAAGCGCCTTCATCTCGCCGGCAGACCGGCCAGGATCAATAAATCCTGCGAAGCCACACATACTATTTTCCCGGAGAGACTCAAAAATAACAGTATCGCAGGTCCACGCAGCTGTTGCATCAGCCGAATGAAAATTCACTGCCGATTAGATCTTTTCAGACGGGCGACTTATCTGTTATTTTAACTGTTATCTGCATGCGATTTAAATCTTGCGGATGAAGCATCGCTAATTATCAAAAAGTGAGCCCGTCACCTGCAGTGCGCGTGACATTAATTGGGAGAACAACAATGACAATCAAAATTGGCGTCTTTGTCGACGCTGAAAACGTTCGCTATAACGGTGGTTTTCACCTTCGCTATGACATCCTGAGACGCTTTGCCAGCCGTGGCGAGCGCAACCTCATTCGTCTGAACACCTACCTTCTGTTTGACCAGGAGCGTGCAAACGAAGATGCCGAGTATGCAAAAAAGGCGCTCAGCTATCAGCAGATCGCACGCCAGTTTGGATGGAAGGCCAACATCAAAAATATTCGTCGTTATACCGACGACGAGGGACAGGTCAGCATCAAGGGTAGTACAGACCTCGACCTGGCTGTCGATGCCTTGCAACAGGCTGATCATCTCGATGAAGTCCTGCTGGTCACGGGCGATGGCGATTTTGAACCACTCGTCACTGCCCTGCAAAACAAGGGCTGTCGTGTCGAACTGCTCGGATTTGACAACGTTTCTCGTCAGCTTCAGCGACAGGTCGACACCTTCTACTCGGGCTTCCTGATACCTAACCTGATCCCTGTCACCTATGAACCAAGAAACAACTGGGGAAAACCCGGTTCTGTCGTGCGTGGCGTATGCAGCAAATGGTTCCAGGATAAAGGATTTGGTTTTCTCAACTTCCTCGACCGCATTGACGACAACAGCTGGATCACCAATACACGCCTGAACGAATCGCCGTGGACAAGCGCTTTTTGCCATATCAATGAAATCGCCGGAGACATCAATGAGGATGACCTGGTTCATGGCGACACTGTGCTCGAGTTCTACGTGCAGGAGAGCCCGCAGGAAGAGAATGGCCTTGTAGCGCAGAACGTGCGCCTGGTTCAGGCCTGATCGGTCGTTGAATTCATCCTGGTCTCGATATGCGTGCCGTCTGCATCGACGACGGCACGCATCTCACCGAGATGGGGACCAAAATTGCCTGTTTTCCTGTCTTCCAGGTAGAGACGCAATGTCTCCTCGATCACGGGAAAAGCCATCTCATCCCAGGGAATTTCATCTTCGCTGACAAGTTTGACATCGAGGCTCTCGGGACCGGGAGAAAATTCAGGTGATTTGAAACGCCCCCTGAAGAGCATGTAGATCTGGTTGATATGCGTGAGTGAAAACATGGTGTAGAGACCATTGACCTCAACATCGGCCATCGCCTCCTCCCAGGTTTCGCGTGCAGCGCCCTGCTCAACCGTTTCACCATTCTCCATAAATCCGGCCGGCAATGTCCAAAGACCATAACGCGGTTCGATGGCACGCTGACACAGCAGGATTTTTCCATCCTGTTCAACTAGACAGCCGGTAACAACCTTGGGATTCTCGTAATGGATGTGGCCGCAATCGTCACAGACATCGCGATCCCGGTCATCCCCTGCAGGTATGCATTTAGAAACCTTCGAACCACACAATGAACAGTAATTCATACAACCTTTTCCATTTAAACGAGATAGAGCGGAGACTGATTATGACAACTAGCGACCCGGCCGTACCAGCCCTTCGAGTCCTAGTTCACCCAGTACCTTGTTCATCATCTGGTGAACCTGTTGTGCCTCATGGTGCTGAAGTGCTTTTTTCAGCAACTGCTTGCAACGCGCCCTGCTGAGACTGCGTATCACCCACTTGACTCGCAGAAGGCTGCCAGCACTCATACTGAGACTGTCTACACCCATGCCAAGAAGCAGCGGCGTTGCGAGTGGGTTACCTGCAAGCTCGCCACAGATACCGACCGGACAACCGTAGTCCGTGCCTGCCTTCACAACATGATGAACCGCCTGGAGTACCGCAGGATGTAAATCATCATAGAGTTCGGCAACCCTGGGGTTGTTGCGGTCGACTGCCAGCAGGTACTGGGTCAGGTCGTTACTGCCAATCGAGATGAAATCAACACGCTTGGCAATCTCTTCTGCCTGGTAGACAGCTGCCGGGACTTCGATCATGACACCGATCTCCGGCATAATGATCTCGTAGCCCTCTTCCTGAAGTTCGTCATATGCCCTGCTGATCAGCTGCTGCAGTTCATCAATCTCACCAATCGTCGTGATCATTGGCAAGAGAATTCTGAGATTCTCGTAACCAATCGAGGCACGCAACATGGCACGCACCTGGGTGAGGAAAATCTCCGGATGATCGAGGGAGATACGCACGCCACGCCAGCCGAGAAACGGATTAGATTCCGTGAAAGGAAAATAGGGCAACGGCTTATCACCGCCGATATCCAGCGTACGCATGATCGCGGGCCGAGGATTAAAAGTCTCGAGGACATGTCGGTAGGCAATGATCTGCGTCTCTTCGCCCGGAAAAGTATCACGCGTCATGAACGGAAACTCGGTACGGTAGAGACCGATTCCCTCGGCCTCCGTGATTCCCAAGTCGCTCATCTCGGATGCAAGACCCGTATTCAGATAGAGCGGCAGGTGAAACGAGTCCGTTGTTTCCGATGTGTGTCCACGCAGCTCATCGAGTTCACGACCAAGCTGCTGCTCTTCTGTAATGAGACGCTCGTACTCCTGGCAAACTGAATCGGCCGGCGCAACATAAAATCGTCCACGATAACCATCAACAATGACATCCTGTCCTTCAACGCGTGAGACAGGTAAATCAGTCAAACCCATGACAGCCGGAACACCGATGGCGCGCGCCAGGATGGCAACGTGCGAGGAGCCGGAACCCGTGGATGAAACGACACCGGCAAGTCGATCTTCCGGTACTTCCATCAGTTGTACTGCACTGACCTCTTCACCAACAAGAATTGTTCTTTCCGGGTAATCGACACCGTTGGTCTGTTCTTCCTGCAGATGCATCAGGACACGCCGGCCCAGGTCACGAATATCCGATGCTCTCTCGCGCAGGTAGGGATCTTCCATCGAGTCGAATACGCTGATATGTTCCAGCACCGACTGACGCAGTGCACCTGGTGCCCATTGCGACTCCTCGTTAATCAGGGAGACGGCACGTTCGACCAGTGCATCCTCAGACAGCATCATCAGCCAGGCATCAAACAGCGCCCTGTCCTCTTCCTGCAGCACATGTTCCATTTTTTCACGCAGGGCGTGCAAGTCATCCTGAACCGCGGCAATCGCCTTTCTGAACCTCAGAACTTCTGCTGCAGGATCATCGCTACGCCGATCCGGAACCGCATCAAGATCAGAAAGCTGATAGGCAACCACAGCAGAGCCGATAACTACACCCGACGAACTCGGACGTCCCTGCAGGAAGCCTTCTGAAACAGCGTCGGTACCACTGCGTATGCGCGTCAGTTCACCACTTGCCTGGGCATGGGTAATTGCGCCTGCGAGTTGTGCAGCAAGTGTCAGAAGAAAAGTGACTTCATCATCTTCGAAACGGCGTGGTTCAATGTGCCGCACAACGAGTACACCAAGTACTTTGCGGTTCTGAATAATCGGAACGCCAAGGAAACCGTGGTAATACTTCTCACCTGTTCCCGACACGGGCAGGTAACGCGAATGACTCGGTGCATCATCGAGGTTGATCGGTTCTGCACGCTCACACACGAGACCGACCAGGCCACGGAACATGGGCAGAGCGACTTTGCCTACTGCTTCAGGGCGCAGACCGTCGGTTGCCATCAAGAGGTGCTTACGCTGTTCAAAATCGGTCAGGTAGACAGAGCAGACATCGGTTGCGACAGCTTCGCGTACCGACTTGACGATAATCTCCAGCGCCTCACTCAAGTCAGAGGCGCCGTTAACCTCCTGGACGATACGATGAAGTGTCGTAAGCATTGTGGGATTCTGCCGTTATTCAGCGATAGAGACGCACCCGGCGCGAGACCGGTTTACGCTCATCGTATGAACAGGCAATAGAGGTTTTTTCCGCTTTATCCGTAAACAGGAATGGAGCAAGCTCGTTGAGAGCCTGCTCGTAAACATTACGCTTGAAGTAGACAACCTTGTCGACCGGGTACCAGTACTTGACCCAGCGCCAGTGATCGAACTCAGGGCTGGAGGTCTGGTCCAGGCAGAAATCTGACTCCTCGCACAGAACCTTAAGCAGGAACCAGCGCTGTTTCTGGCCGACACAGACAGGATTACAGTGCCTGCGGATGTAGCGTTTGGGCAAACGGTAGCGCAACCAGTCCTGGGTTGAACCCAGTACTTCCACCTGGTTGTGTTTCAGACCGACCTCTTCCTCGAGTTCACGGTACATGGCCTCTTCCGGCGATTCGTTTTCATCGATTCCGCCTTGAGGAAATTGCCAGGCATCCTGCCCGATCCGCTTACCCCAGAAGAGCCGGCGCTCTTCATTACATAGTATGATTCCGACATTCGGGCGGAATCCTTCAGCGTCAATCATTGCAAAATGGATTCTTAACCTTAACTGTCTTCATTCTTTCACACCTGAATCATCAATAGCAAGAAGCAGTAGCGATAAACCCCTGCCCTTGTTGGGATTTTAACGGCAAATTTCTGTATAGTTGCACCCGAATAAACTGTTTGGAAAGCGAAACGTGGCACTGGCAATTTTTGATCTCGACAACACCCTGCTTGCAGGTGATTCTGACTACCTGTGGGGGGAATTCCTGTGTGAAAAGGGTATCGTTGATGGTGATGAATACGATAACAAAAACCGTGAATTTTATGCGGCCTACCAGCAGGGAACGATGAATATTTTCGAATTCCTCGAGTTCGCCCTCAAACCTCTCTCACTGCATCCAATGGAACAGCTACAGGCGTGGCACAAGGAGTACATGGATGAAAAAATCTCGCCACTGATCCGTGAAACTGCACTCGCGCTTGTCGACAAGCATCGCCAGAACGGTGACACACTATTGGTTATCACGGCGACAAACAGCTTTGTGACAGCGCCGATTGTGAAACAATTCGGTATCGACAACCTGATCGCAACAGAACCGGAAATTGTCGATGGCGCCTACACCGGGGCAGTCGCCGGCACACCGAGTTTCCAGCATGGCAAAGTCGAGCGACTGGAATCCTGGCTAACCGAGAATAACGAGACACTTGAGGGAAGCTGGTTCTACAGTGACTCGCACAATGACCTGCCGCTGCTGAAACTGGTCACCCATCCGCTGGCTGTTGATCCTGACGACGAGTTGAAAAGCCACGCCGATCAACATGGCTGGCCGATCCTGCACTTGCATTCGTAATGGACCTGCACGGAGGAAAAACAGCTACCCTTCTGCTTGCCGTCGCGCTGACACTCTTCGTGGCTGCAGTGAGCCACGGCAGTGTTGCAATTCCTCTCAACGAGCTCTTCAACGCACTTTTCAGTGGTGGTGATTCGAGCAGTTCACGCATCATCAATGAAATTCGACTTCCGCGTGTTGCAATCGCCTTCATTACGGGCGGCCTGCTGGCCCTTGCAGGAGTCATGATGCAGACAATGCTGCAAAATCCGCTCGCAGATCCCTATGTTCTCGGTACATCGGGCGGTGCCGCGGTTGCAGTTCTGGCTGGTTTCCTGCTCGGCATACCGTCACCGCTTCATCCCCTACTTGCTCTCACAGGTGCAGCCTTCAGCACCTTGCTGTTGATTCTCATCGTCGGCAAACAGGCTGGTGAAAAACGCGAAACCCTGCTGCTCGCAGGCATCATACTGACAACCGGCTGGGGCGCACTCGTCACTTTCCTGCTGACCATTGCGCCACGCAACGACCTTCCCGGCATGCTCTTCTGGCTGGTTGGCGATCTTGGCCACAGCCCCTTCGTCCTGTGGCCAGGCATAATACTTCTTGTGTTACTTGTCGCCGCCCTTGCTGCTGCACGTGCCATGAACCTGATGCTATTGGGTGATGAACATGCACAAACGCTTGGTGTACCGGTTGCAAAACTGCGCCTACTTCTGCTCAGCATGGCGGTCATTGCGACAGCAATCGCCGTGTCTGTAGCCGGACCAATCGGCTTTATCGGACTCGTCACACCACACCTGCTGAGACTGATACAGAAGAGTGACCATCGCTGGTTATTACCTAACTCGATCCTGCTGGGTGGAATCCTGGTTGTGGGCGCAGACCTGCTTGCACGCACGCTGGTCTCACCACGTGAACTGCCGGTCGGCGTTTTTACAGCTCTCATTGGCGCGCCTCTGTTTCTGTTTCTGCTACGACGACAGGGAAGCAAGAGATGAGCCTGCTCGAATGTAAACAGGTTGAAATCGGTATTAATAACAGGCTACTACTGCCTGCATTCGACTGGCATATCGAAAGTGGCAGCTGCTGGGGAATTCTTGGTGCCAATGGCTGCGGTAAAAGCACACTTCTGAAAAGTGTTGCCGGCCTTCTGCCCCTGCTTGGCGGCAATCTGAAAATCAATGCTATTGAGCCCGGCAAGGTGAAAACAAAAGAGCTGGCACGCTCGGTCGGCATGCTGCCCCAGGAGACACCATTTCGCTTTCCGGCCTATGTCCTCGACCTGGTATTGGCAGGACGCTATCCCTGGCAAACATGGTATTCAAGACTCTCTGACAAAGACAAAATTATTGCATCTGAATCACTGAAGAAAATCGGTGCTGAAGAGCTTTCTGGCCGCCTCGCCAACAGGCTCTCCGGCGGCGAGGCACGCAAGGTTGCCATGGCAATACTGCTATGCCAATCACCAGATCTTGCACTACTGGATGAACCTGAGAATCACCTCGATCCGGGCATGCGTTATCACTTGATCGACAGGCTGAAAGAGCATTTCACATGTGACGGCAAGGCATTGGCAATGGTGCTGCACGACCCTACGTTGGCGCTGCACTTTTGTTCACACCTGCTGCTGATCGAAGCGGATGGGAGTGTGTCAGCAGGCCCTGTCGATACAATGGCGACCGAGGAGAAGCTCTCAGCAGTCTATGGCCACGGCATGCGTATCACACAAGATTCAGGAAGGCGGCTTGTATACCCTGAATAGATTCAGACGAAAAAAAAGACGGGCTGTTAACCCGTCTTCTTTCAGAGACATTCAGCAGACTCAGACAATTTCAACCAGTTCAATATCGAATGTCAGATCCTTGCCTGCCAGCGGATGGTTTCCATCAAGCGTGACCATCTCATCAGTGAAGGAGACAACCGAGAAGTGCAGCGCTTGGCCATCCGGACCTTGCGCACTCAGCACCAGTCCCACTTCGAGCTGAATATCGTCACCAATTTCGGCACGTGAAAACTCTGCGATCATCTCCGCTGAGTGTTCGCCATAGGCTTCAGCAGCTGGAATGTTGACGACCTTGGTGTCACCCGGTGACATGCCGACAACCGCATCTTCAAAGCCGGGAATAACCTGGCGGACACCAATAGTGAACTCAAGCGGCTCGCCGCGCGTACGTGAGTTATCGAACTCACTCTGATCTTCCAGCGTGCCTGTGTAGTGGACGCGGACTGTCTGGCCCTGTTCAGCTGCCATTTTGATACTCCCTGCAAATGATAATAGGTAAAAAAACGGCTCCCACCCTATATGATGTCTCAAGGAAAAACAAATCCGACTGTTCTATACCGGCCCCTTCCAAGCCAAGCTCCGCGCAAGCATGCTCAAACCTGGCCGGAAATATCGCTTGTTTCCGTATTACCAAGAATTGAAGAAATTACATCAACAGAAGATTCCGAACCATTAAAATCTGGCGTGAAGGATGGATTGAAGCTGGCCAGTTGCCTCATCAGATCTGCAATCTGGTCAGTGCTATCCGCTTCTTCTCCCGATAACAGCAGACCCTTTTCGAAATAGCTACGCACATGCATCTCCTGCTCGAGATAACCCTTGCGCGGAAATGCGAGCAGTGGCTTGCCGATATGCAATGCCTCATTGATTGTATTGTAGCCACTCATTGATACGACAGCGCAGGCCTTGCGCATCAACTCTCCCGTATCAACAAGCGTGGTATACAGGTTAAATCGCTCATCGATCAGTGTGCGCAACTCGTTGACTTCCGATGCAGGCATTAGTGGCCCACATAAAACCGTGACGGGAAAGAAGTTATCAATCGATACTGATTTCAGTGCTTCTATCCAGCTCTGCAGATAAGTGTAGCCATCCCTCCCCCCACCAACGGAGAGGAGCAGACCGCCGTCATTTCGAATATCTGCAGTTTGAACCGGAAGATGCTGGCATATAAAACCCGTTTGTGTGCAGGGGACGGAATCAAGTGCCAGCCTGACATAGTCACCGAGAGAATCTATGCTAAAAAGCCTTTTATCTGCATGGTGCAATACATGATCATAATACTTGTGTAACAGGTGATTAACGTCCATCGGGCTTGCCAATGTGGCATCGATGGGAACTGACCTGATTGAGCAGATCATTTTACATCTGCTCTTCTCTTCCCTGCTTGCACTGAGCAGTGCATCGAGTGTTTTACCAAAACGCTCGGGTGCGAAAGGATAGTATTCTGTAATCACAGCTGACGGTTTGAGGCGATGGAAATAACGCATAATTATTTCACTGCGCAGTTCGTCTACCTGCTCAATTGACTTGTCATCATCCATTGATTCACAGGCAAGCGTTTTCGTTTCTGTCAGCGTAATGAAACGTGTTGGTGGCAGCTGGACAAAATCCACCTTCTTCGGTGGAATATACGCTGCTATTGGCTGACCACCGGAAAAGAGCGTGACTTCATAATCTCCACAAGATTGTAATGCCGCAGCCAGAGCAGAGGAGCGGGACAGATGGCCCAGACCATAACCATGCTGGGAAATAATAAAAATCCGCCTAGTCATCATGTGTACTATTAGGGGTTGTTACGAGTAGATTGAGAGCCTCGAGACAAAACGCCGTGGTCACAGCATTACTACCCCATGGTTCCAGCCCCTCTCCGGTACACCAGGGCTGGGCAGGCCACAAACCGTCGGCACATTGAGTATCAAGCAAAATGGGAATGGCCTCCTCATTGGGTGGAATACCCGCGCATATAGATTGCGCCACGGACAGGGGTGAATCCTCGAACATTGCCTGCGTGGTCAACTCTTCCGGAATTTCAGTCAGATCAAATCCTGCCCGAACAGCAGCATATGCGAGCATGCATCGTTGAGTATAATATCGACTCCCTGTTGTACTGCGCTGAATCAACTTGGCAATCGCTTCAATTGTATGATCAGTGACATGACAGCCCATCATTGAAAGCGCATAGATAACATTGCAATTCACCACTGCATCATCACGCGCCTGTAACTGCCATCTATCCTCATCGCTGTACCAGGTCAAAAAAACACCATCGGGCCTGAGAACACTCAATAACAGGTCACTATCTGATTGCTCAATCAGGTCAGGCGCATAGTTTGACAATGCTGCCAGGGCGCAGGCCACCGTATCACTATCGACGGGAATATCCATGCCAGGGTCGTAGTCCCACAGACCGTCACTCTCCCTGCAGGTAACAACATAATCGATTGCTCGTTGCACATCAGAACCAGGTAAGAGTTTTCCGATACAGAGCAGAACAGTCACGGTTGAGAAAATCGGATGACAAGCCTGCCATGAGCCATCGCTTTGTCGTTGTGAAAATGGAAATGCTCCATTCTGCAGCTGCGAACGCTGCAGCGCCTCAACACCTGACTGGATGGCTAGCGTTATCCGCTTCAGTTGCGCAGGTCTTGCAGCATATTCAGGATACGATTTCATTGAATCATTCACCTTTCAGTTGTTGAGTCATGAGCAGAAAACCACGCATCAATCGCTGCAAGTCGTGCTTAATCCATCTCGACGCCCACAACAGGACAAAAATCAGAAAGGGGAAGTATGCGATGTCATTCATAAGCAGGGAAAATCCCATTGCAACAGGCCAATAGATGCAATAGAGCCCCCACAAGAATTCATATTTCTCCAGGTCCAGTTCAGGTGTTTCATGGCCTGCCCTTTTGTTCGAGAATGCTGCTACAAGGGTTAAGCCAAATAGAGTAAACCCTCCCAAAAGAACCCCGTTATCAAGGCTCATATAGATTGCCAGGGTGACAAGATAGATGATCTCAAGCGGAACAATATATCGAAATAGAAATTGGCGTAACTGTTGCGGCCCGATTCTGGTCGCCACTGTTTCTACACCAACCTTCAGATCCGCTGCATAATCCTCCAACTGATGAACTATGATGTAACGCAGACCTGTCATCAATGCCAGCAGACAGAGTCCGGCAGATATCCATGTCCATACATCAAAATACTCAAATATAACGACAAATGGTAATACCCTTTGTGCCAGCGAGGCACTGATCCAGCCAAAATAGCCACGCTCTTTCAGACGAAGTGGCGGCATGGAGTAGGCAAGTGCAGCAGCAATGCTGGCCCAGTAGAGTATCCACACATAGAATTTGCCACTGAATAAAAAATGCAGGGAAAAAAGAAAAGCGATCACTAGCAGGACAATGATTGTTATACGCGCTGTGGCAATTGGGAAATCACCGATATCACGGTGCTTGCCACACGCTTTGTCCACACCCCTGTCAAAGTATTGATTCAGGCTATAGCCTGAAGCCGCATAGAGACACAATAATAAAAAGAGGCTCGATGCGGCCATGAGATTATCAGCAATTGGAACTGAATGCTGAGACATCGAATAACCGATAGCCACCAGAAAAAAGGCTGTTTTGGATTGCCAGTCATGAAAACGTAAAATAAACAGGATTTCATGCAGTTTGCGAGATAGCCAATTCAAATGCATTCAGTCCTGGTGGGTTAATTCAAGCCATAGCTGTTTAGGCGAACGCAGGGAAAGCACATCACGGTAATCATCAGCAGTCAATTTTCTGACCTGCCGGAAAGAACCGATATGGCGTCGTAATGAATTGATTGAACTGATCATTTCAATCCTGGCCAATTGCATACCAAGGCACACGTGCGGACCAAATCCGAATGATACATGTGGATTCCGTTCACGGTTGAGAAGAAACTCATCTGCATCTTCGAAAACACCGGGATCCCTGTTTGCCGCCGCGATCAAGGCAACCACATGCGTCCCTGCTGTAATCTCCAGTCCACCTATCCTGACATCTTCAACAGCTAAGCGCGGGCGTCGCTGCACGGGAGGATCAAAACGAAAAACTTCTTCTATAAACGGCTTGACGAGATCCTCATCCTCACGCACTCTTTCCCATATATCTTGCCTGCCTGCCAGTATCACCATCGCATTGGTCAGCGATTTCGTTGTTGTTTCGTGTGCACCCACCATCAGCAACAGACCGGTTTCTATCAAGTCCTGATAGACGACCCTACCGTCCCTGTAGGCATCAATAAGAATCCGGGCAACCCATCCACTGGTAGACGATTCCAGCGCATTCTGAAATGTCTCATCGAGGTAAGCTTTACATTCATCAATAAGTTGCTCCCTGGTGACCGGGTGTTGTTGTTCACTGCCAGGCAGATATTCTTGTGAGACACACTGTTTACCCTGGTCATCCTCTGTTGCAGGAGACTTTTTTAACGCCCATGACCAGTTACCATAATCGTTGCAACGATCTTTTTCATCACCAAACATCCAGGAAAGAACCATCGTTGGAATACGTGCTGCAAACGCATCAACAAAATCGCATGGTTCACTCATCTGTGAGAGATTACGCGCATGCATGTCTGTTAACTCATTCAGCCTGGTCAGCTCACGAGCTAAAACACCTGGTTGAAAGGCAGGCTGCAGGACACTGCGCAATCTGGAATGGGAACTACCACCTGAACCCAACATCGTTTGATTTAATCCATTATTGCTGGATAAGAATTGCGTAGCATTACCCAGCACTGCCCTGACATCATCGTAACGCCCAAGGTAAATACGATTATTTGTCTCGTCATGCAGCACGCCGCCTGATTCCAGCAATTGACGATAGGCCGGATAGGGGTTAAGCAATAGCTCATCACCAGAAAAATCGTTAAATAGATTCATCAAATAATCTGCACCCATAAACACCTCTCTTAAATGGGTCTCATTTCTTTACCAAGCACTATCTCATCGGCATGGCAGTTCAACATCTCGATAAATTCTCCGCACTGCTTCTCATGCTCACAATCAGCCAGGTGTACTGTGCGAAAGAGATCAAACGGCAATCCCTGTTGCGCCAGCTCTTCTGGTGACATTACGACGAGCACTGAATGAGTATCAGGATCATCCTGCAATACGCTGATGTTACCCTCAACTGCATTTGGCAGTCCCTGCGATGGCTGATGGGAAATTCTCCCTGCAGAATAGACGGAATCAATCGAACGGCTATCAATCCAATACCCAAGATGACTCTTTTCATACTCCTGGTGTGCTGCAGTAACAGCAAGGAAGGCATCGATCCTGCCACGAAGTGGCAACATATCTACAAATATACGAGAAAGTATAATTTGATGGATTTCTGGTTGCGCATTGACCTCGCAAATTACAGCTCCATTCTCTCTCCATGAGACACGAATATCCGGAGAGATCAGGTCGACACCCGCAAAATCAAGCCCTGTCACTCTCGCAACCTTGATCGCAATATCCCTGTTATCAGGATGCACTTCAGACACCGGGACCGGACTGGATACACCACCATCAGCGGCATTATTTCTGCGTTTGAGGGCAAAAAAATGCCCCTCAGGAAGCACTGACTTGGTTGTCAGTCCATACTGCCTGATAAGACCAAGCGACTCATCATTGAGTACACGGGCACTTTGGTTCTCATCACTATGGGTCACAAAAGGCAGGCATGACGAGTTGGCGATCAGTGCGTCAATTGCCGAGACTCCATCACCCGTGATTCCAGCAGGCGTTTTCCTGGTAACTGAATAGATTTTTCCATTATAAACTGTCAGGCGGTGACCAAATCCGGAAATATGCTTCTCAATCAGAATGTTCTTGGAAAATTTCCGTGCACCCTCGTACGCCTTTTCAACTGAAGCAGCATCGTGCAGATCGGCATAGACCCCCCTGCCCTGATCATGGTCTGATGGCTTGATCACTACCGGGTATCCAATCCTCTCCGCCATCTCGACTGCTTGCCGGGAGTCCTTGACGTACCTGCTACCAGGTACGGGCAAACCGATACGATGTAATATTTCACTGGTCGCCAGCTTGTTGCGTGCAATATCAACTCCTAGCGCTGTCGTCTGGTCAGAGATGGTGATCTTCATCATGCGACTGCAGGCCGCATAACCAAGTACCACGTAGCCTGAACTCAGGGGACGAACCGGTACATCCATCTCCCATGCTGCCTGGTAGATCGCGAAGGTTGTTTTTTCACGCGTCGCATACTGTTTCAGATATTTCCCTAGCGACCGCTTACGCTTCAGCAAAGAATCAACAGCGGCCTTGTCAGTTGGTAGTTGGTCGTCTGAGTCTTTGAGCAATGTATGCTCAAGCGTTGTTATAACCCATTGAAACGCAGCGAGTGTCGCTTGTGGATGGATACTGGGAAGAACGAACCTGAATGTCCGGCCACTCTCTGTATCTTTATCTGTCCCTGTCGTCTTCCCAAGCATTCTGTAACCGGGATAGAGCGGAATAGAAAAATGGCGTTGAATACCTGCCGTCCAGTAAAGAATGCGGGACATCAGCGCCTCATCTACTGAGCAGACTCCACTCACAGACTCGATTTCACCAAGGGCATGAGACATGATTGTATCGAGTCGGGAGAGATCAATATCTTCATTCAGACAAAGATTCATTTCGCCTGTAATACAGGATTGCATGATGCCATAGCCCATTCCATGAACATGCCGCCACGTTTTCAGATGGGCGATCCCGGTCTTATTTGAATCCGTATCCGTCAACTGCTTTTCTCGACAAAAATTGGTTGTGGCATCATAAAAAAGTATTCATTCCAGGTTGAAGCAACGCCTTACTTACGCTGGCACAGAGAACGATCATCCGGCTTTTCAACAGCATCGACAATGGCATTGACAAAATCCCCCAGTTCCTGGGGAGAGAGAATCTCCATTACGCGTTTTAGCAGGTCACCGGGCACATCGGCATACACGGTTTTTCCACCAGCGAGATTCACTACCACGCCTGCCGTCTGGTAGTCATCGCTACCCGGCTCGACTGTGTCGCTGAAAAGCTCATGATCGAGATCCATCATACTGTCATAGAAGTTGTCGATTTCGTCTGCAAGATCATCATCAACACTCTCTTCTGCCAGCGAGACAATCAGTGAATCCCCGGATGAATTCCCGGGTGAATCCTGCATTTGTGGATCAAGGCCACGCTGACGAACAAAGTCGCAAAACTGCAGCATCGGCTGCTGGTGAAAAAAGACATACTCGAACATGACGAAAAAACCGGACAAAGGTGTAAGACGCTATTGTGCGGCTTCAAACAGGCACTGACAAGCAATGCCAACCTGTGCTCAAATAGTATCTATGTTTGATTGACAGGCTGACGATCCGTGACACAGCAAAAAATAACAACCATCCCATTCGATGACCAGCGCCCCGGCACATCCGGACTGAGAAAGCGCGTCACCCGTTTCCAGTTATCTAATTACCTTGAGAATTTCGTTCAATCGATACTCAACAAGGTGCCTGAGTTGAATGGTGGCGTTCTCGTCATCGGTGGTGATGGACGCTATTACAACCGCGAAGCAATCCAGATTATTCTGCGCATGGCTACTGCCAACGGTGTTGCCCGCTGTATTGTCGGCCGTGGCGGCATCCTGTCGACTCCCGCTGTCTCTCACCTGATACGCAAGTACAAAACAACCGGCGGCATCATCCTCTCGGCCAGTCACAACCCCGGCGGACCTGATGGTGATTTCGGCATCAAGTTCAATGGCGATAATGGCGGCCCTGCCTCCGAATCCCTGACCGAGGCGATTTATGCCGAAAGTCAAAGTATCACTGAATACCTGATCTCCGATGCGGGTGATATCAGCCTTGACGAAGTGTACACGACTGAACTTGACGGCATGCCGGTCGAAATCATTGATTCTGTTGATGACTATGCCGAATTCATGGCACAACTGTTCGACTTCGATGCGATCCGTGCACTGATTGCAAAACCCGGTTTCAGCATGGCGATTGACTCCATGCACGCTGTCACCGGTTCCTACGCAAAGCGCATTTTCGAAGAGATGCTTGGCGCACCGGAAGGTACGGTAATGAACGGTATCCCGCTCGAGGATTTCGGTGGCGGACATCCTGATCCCAACCTGGTCTATGCTGCCGAACTGGTCGAAAAGACACGTGATGACAACGGCGTCGATTTTGCTGCCGCATCTGATGGTGACGGTGACCGTAACATGATTCTTGGCAAGAATTTCTTTGTCACTCCAAGCGACAGTCTTGCCGTGATGGTGGCCAATGCCACCCTGATACCAGCCTATAAAAACGGCATCAGCGGCGTTGCCCGCTCAATGCCAACCAGCCAGGCAGCAGATGCCGTAGCAGAAAAGCTTGGCCTCAACAGTTTCGAAACACCCACCGGCTGGAAATTCTTCGGCCTGCTGCTTGATGCAGATAAAATCACCCTGTGTGGTGAAGAGAGCTTCGGCACTGGCTCAAACCACGTACGTGAAAAAGATGGTTTGTGGGCCGTTCTCTTCTGGCTCAACCTGCTTGCCGTACGCAATGAATCCGTCGAGGAGATCGTCAGGTCACACTGGAAAACCTATGGCCGCAACTACTACACGCGCTACGATTATGAAGCGATCGACAAGGGCATTGCTGAACAGCTGATGGCACAGTTGACTGACAAACTACCTGGACTGGTTGGCACAGAGCTTGGTGGAAACAGGGTCTCCTACGCAGACAATTTCAGCTACACAGACCCGGTCGACGGCTCGGTTTCAAGTAACCAGGGCCTCAGGATCGGCTTTGAAGATGGTGCGCGAATCATTTTCAGACTCTCTGGCACAGGTACCGAAGGCGCCACCCTGCGTGTCTATCTCGAGAAAATCGAAAGAGACGCAGCAAACCAGCAAGCCGAGACCGCCGAGGTGATGCAACCACTCGTCGATTTGGCACTGGAACTAGCCCAGATTGTTGAACTAACTGGTCGCGACGCACCGACTGTCATCACCTGATTAAGCCGTTTGTGGGGTAAAAAAGCCCCGCAGACTGCAATTTCTCGAAATATTCATCATTTTCTTGCCTATCGAGGCGAGTTTTCAGGTAAAATACCGCGTTTTTTACGCCCGGGGCAGACTGCCTCGACACTTTCCCGTGGATACGGGAAGTATTTAACTTATTATATAGAGTACAACCATGACCGACCTGACTCACTACCGTAACATCGGCATCTTCGCTCACGTCGATGCGGGTAAAACCACCACGACCGAGCGTATTCTGAACCTGTCCGGCAAAACTCACAAAATTGGTGAGGTGCATGACGGTGAAGCGACAACCGACTTTATGGACCAGGAGCGCGAGCGTGGTATTACCATCCAGTCTGCTGCTACAACCTGTTTCTGGAAAGAGCATCAGCTGAACATCATCGATACCCCCGGACACGTTGACTTCACAATCGAAGTTTACCGTTCACTCAAAGTACTTGACGGTGGTGTTGGTGTCTTCTGTGGTTCAGGCGGTGTTGAGCCTCAGTCAGAAACAAACTGGCGTTATGCGAACGAATCAGAAGTTGCACGTATCATCCTCGTCAACAAGCTTGATCGTCTCGGTGCAGATTTCTACCGCGTCGTCGACCAGGTCGAGAATGTCCTCGGTGCAAACCCGCTGGTCATGGTTCTGCCAATCGGTACGGAAGATGAGTTTGTCGGCGTTGTCGACCTGCTGACCCGCAAGGCGTGGATCTGGGACGACTCTGGCGACCCCCACAAGTACCGCCTCGAAGACGTTCCAGCAGACATGACTGACAAGGTTGAAGAGTTCCGCGAGAAGCTGATTGAAACAGCTGTTGAGCAGGATGACGACCTGATGGAAGCCTACCTCGAAGGTGAAGAGCCATCTGTTGACGACATCAAGCGCTGCATCCGCAAGGGTACTATCGCACTTGATTTCTTCCCGACTTACTGTGGTTCTGCATTCAAAAACAAGGGCGTACAGCTGGTTCTGGACGCGGTTGTCGACTTCCTGCCTAACCCGATCGAAGTTGACCCACAGCCTGAAGTTGACCTCGAAGGTAACGAGACCGGTGAATTCGCAACTGTCAGCGTCGACAAGCCGCTGCGTGCACTGGCGTTCAAAATCATGGACGACCGTTTCGGCGCCCTCACCTTCACCCGTGTCTACTCTGGAAAGATCAACAAGGGTGACACTGTTCTGAACACCTACACAGGCAAGACAGAGCGTATTGGCCGTATCGTTGAGATGCACGCTGACTCACGTGAAGAGCTCGATTCAGCACAGGCTGGTGACATCATCGCCCTGATCGGCCTCAAGAACACCCAGACCGGTCACACCCTGTGTGATCCAAAGCAGCCTGCGACTCTCGAGCCAATGGTCTTCCCTGATCCGGTTATCTCTATCGCGATCAAGCCGAAAGACAAGGGCGGCGCCGAGAAGATGGGCCTCGCAATCAGCAAAATGGTTCAGGAAGATCCATCATTCCGCGTCGAAACCGACGAGGAGAGCGGCGAGACCATCATCAAGGGTATGGGTGAATTGCACCTCGATATTAAGGTCGACATCCTCAAGCGTACGCATAACGTTGATGTTGAAGTTGGTAAACCACAGGTTGCCTATCGTGAAACCATCACGCAGCGTATCGAAGACAGCTACACCCACAAGAAGCAGACCGGTGGTTCAGGTCAGTTCGCAAAGATTGATTACATTATCGAGCCGGGCGAAGCAGGCAGTGGTTATGAATTTGAATCAAAGGTCACAGGTGGTAACGTACCACGTGAATTCTGGCCAGCGATTGAGAAAGGCTTCAAGGTCAGCGCTGACGAGGGTGTCCTCGCAGGCTTCCCTTGCCTGGACTTCAAAGTCACCCTGACAGACGGTGGCTTCCACGCAGTTGACTCCTCTGCAATCGCATACGAGATTGCTTCGAAGGCGGCTTACCGTGCTTCCATGCCGAAAGCCGGCCCCCAGATGATGGAGCCAATCATGAAGGTAGACGTCTTCACTCCTGAAGATCACGTTGGTGATGTTATCGGTGACCTCAACCGTCGTCGTGGCATGATCAAGTCACAGGAAGCAACTCCGACCGGTGTCCGCGTAAAAGCTGACGCACCACTGAGTGAAATGTTCGGTTACATTGGTGACCTGCGTACCATGACCTCCGGTCGTGGCCAGTTCTCAATGGAATTCTCGCACTACAGTGCATGTCCTGCGAACATCGCTGAAGAGGTCATCAAAGAGACCAAGGAGCGCCAGGCAAAGAAGTAAATCACTTCTCTACCTGCAAAGGAAAAGGCGGCCGATTGGCCGCCTTTTTTTATGCATTGAACACTATCCTGAAGAAGGCTTCTACTGCTTGATGTGCTCAGCAATCAGTTCAGTCAGGCCTGTGACCTCGTGAGATAACTCGTAGTGCTCCAGTCCATCTTCGAGCATCAGGCGACAGTTGGCACATGCCGTCACGATAGTCTCGACACCATCCAACTCGGCAAGCTGCTTCTTTTTTATGTTGAAAGCCTGCAGTCGAATCTCATCGGCACGTTCATTGGCGCTTACTCCTCCTCCACCGCCACAACACCAGTTCATGTCACCGCCATCAGACATCTCCTGAAAGTTACTTGCTACCGAGTTGAGTAAATCCCTCGGCTGCTGAATCACACCTCCACGACGAGATATCTGGCACGGGTCGTGATAGGTCAGTGGCGTATCCGTCATACCCTCCAGTTGCAGACTGCCGTTCTCATGCAGTTCACTGAGGAGTTCAAGAATATGAATCACCTTGAATGGATATTGCCGTCCTATCAGGTTAGGACCTTCCCAGCGGATTGCCATGAAGGCGTGGCCGCATTCTGGACTGATAACGGATTTCACACCGAGTTCTTCTGCAGCACTCACAACGCGTTCGACAATTGTTTTTGCAGCCTCCGGATCACCGATCTGAATACCACTATTGGTCGCCTCGAAACCCTTGCTGCTGACAGTCCATGAGACGCCTGCTGCTTTGAATATCCGTGCAAGACCGGCAATATACTCCTCGAAATTGACTATCTCCATTGATGAAAAGAGTGCCATGTAATCAGCACCTGCAACGTCCATCGGAATAGTCAGGCCGGTCTCTTTCTCCACACTTCTGATTGTTGCCTGTAAAGTCTTCAGGGTCACGCCCATGGGACTGCCGATATTAATTGCTCGTTCAGTGGCTGCCTGCAACCCTTCTGGTGTATAACCGGCTGCAACGAAAGCCTCACGCTCCTTGCGTATCATGTAGGTGATATCGATCCCTACCGGGCATACCATCGAACAGCGCCCACACATGGTACAACTGTCATAGACAAGTGTCTCCCAGTTGGCAAAGTCCTCTTCAGTGACATTATCGGTCACGCCAATCATGGCGCCAAGCTTTCCCCAGAAGCTGTATTCACGCGACCATACCTTGCGCATCGGCTCTAGTTTATAGATTGGCGTATAAATCGGATCTTGCGATTCGGTTGCAAAAAGACAGGCTTCTGCACACAGCCCGCAATGCACACAGCTGGAAAAATAGGATGCAATGCGCGCATCCATCTTGTCACGCAGCGCCTGGATACCTTTCTCAAGACGTTCACTCATAATCCATGATCCTCATGTGTCATGCATCCACCCCGCGACGCCCCATGGTCGCTCCTGTGTAATTGCGACTAAAGGCAAAAGTAAATGTATGCATCAGGCTGCTGAATGGGAAATAGATCAATAGCAACTCGGCCAGAAAGAAGTGAAGTACACGCAGTGAATCATACTGCTCAAGGAGTGCTAGGCAGCCGGTCAGCATGACGAAAAAGACAAGCCAGCTGGCAGTGTGTTCGCCTATACCTGAGAGCATGCGTGTGACGGGATGCATCACCCGGTATAACCAGGCCATAATCAGCCCGGCAAATGCAATCTCGGCTGTTAGGATAAACAGCCAGCGCGGCATACCCGCCCATGCCGGAACCCCAAACCTGTCAACATAGAAATCGATATGTGGTTGTGCAAAAAAGAGCAAGGCAAAAAGCCCGACATGAAACATGTACCCCGCCACCACGATCAGCAAGGCGCGTTTTCTGACTGCAGGGCGCGCCATGAAGCGGCTCAGGATCGTTCGCATTCCACCAGCGCCTCCATCTTCACGTGGAACTGCGAGATCACCAGGTACACCAAGCCTGATAATGGAAATCAGGCGCCAGATAACCCCTATTGCAAATACGCTTACGGAAAAAGTCCAGAATGGCCCGTCAATAAAGTCAGTAAACATCAGGATGCCCCCGTCTGTTCAGCAGAGACTTCAGCTACGGGGATCTCCTTACCCGCATCATCACTTGCATGTGCAATTCTCTTCCTGATATGGCCTGCCTCCTTCATCTGCTCATACCATACGCTGTGATCTGCTTTCGCCCAGTTGGCATCAACATCACCTGTGGTAATGGCATCCATGGTTCCCTTGGTTGATAGAGCCATGAAGATATGTCCGATGACAAGGCAGATCAGCAGAATCGCGCTGACAGCATGCACCAGGGTTGCTAACAGCATCAGGTCACGTCCTGGAAGAAGATTCTGAAAAAGAATTGCAAAGCCGCTCACAGAGAGCGCAATACCGAAGAAAATCACCAGCCAGAAAAGTGTTTTCTCACCAAAATTGAAAAAGCCTGCCTTAAGCGGTTTTTTCTCGAACAGACCGCCCAGTCGTGCCATCCAGACAAAATCCCTGTAGTGCAGCATATTCTTGCTGACAAACTGGAAAAAGAAGATGATCAGGGCAAATGTGAATATGGGACCAAACAGGTCATGCCCCTCTTTTGATGCAGAGGCAAATGCAGAGAAAAAGTCACTACCCGTCAGTGGTAGCAGCGTAAAACGCCCAAACAGCAGGACAAGGCCTGTAAATGCGAGAAACAGCATACTCCCAGCCATTAACCAGTGCCCGACAAGGCTTGGGACCTTGAAACGCCTGATGATCATATCACTCTCACTGTAATGCGCTGTTCGCTTGACGAAACTGAGTCCGATCACAATAGCGAGTGATAACAGTAGTAGTGCTCCACCATAGGGTATCAATTGCTCCCGACGCAACTGACGCCATTGGTCACCGGATGCATTGATCATGGAAGTTGCATCAGCACTTCTGGCCTGGGATTTTGCTGCCGTATCCTGTTGTTGGAGTACATCTTCCCAGATAGCAGTCAGTGGGTGCTGCTGTGTCGGTTCTGCACCTCCACGTTCGCGTACAGCATTCCACAGCTCTGCGCCAGGATTGGGAACATCAATGGGTGATACTGGCGCTTTGTCGTCCTGCGACGACTGGGCATGCACAGGCGAGCCTGCGAAAAGCAGGAGACAGGCAATTACTACCAGGATCTGTATCAGGCCATGCCGAACCGCAACATTCATAAATGCTTCCTCTCAAGCGAATCAATGGACCCATTCGTGTGATCCGGGTTGCCAATCACTATGATTGGCAACCCGGAAAGCCTGGCGACATCTCCTATTCGCTGACTTTTCCCTTCATGTTACGAGATTCACGCAAGCTGGCCTTTTCATAACTGACACCCCAGTCGAGAACCGATGCACCGCGATTGACAACACGTTCACGGTAGATATTCGAGATGATATCCGCATCGCCCGCCAACAACGCCTTGGTCGAACACATCTCGGCACACAGCGGCAGTTTGCCCTCGGCCAGACGGTTGGAACCGTACTTGCGTTGCTCATCCGAACTGTGTGTCTCTTCAGGACCACCGGCACAGAAGGTGCACTTGTCCATTTTGCCGCGCGAGGAGAATGCCCCCGACTCAGGAAACTGCGGCGCACCAAACGGACAGGCATAGAAGCAGTAACCGCAGCCAATGCAGATATCCTTGTCATGCAGGACAACACCGTCGTCAGTAGTGTAGAAGCAGTCCACCGGGCATACGGCCGCACAAGGAGCGTCCGAACAGTGCATACAGGCAACCGACAGAGAGCGCTCACCGGGCTCACCATCCTTGATGGTGACAACACGGCGACGATTGACACCCCAGGGGACATCATTCTCGTTTTTACATGCCGTTACACAAGCGTTGCATTCAATACAGCGTTCTGCGTCACAATAAAATTTCATTCGAGCCATGATTTATTCCCCCTCAAGCTTTTGAGATGCGGCAAATGCTGCACTTGGATTCTTGCATCTGGGTTACAGAGTCGTAACCGTATGTCATGGCCGTATTACAGGCCTCACCGAGCACGAAGGGATCAGCACCCGCAGGATACTTGTCCCGTAAGTCCTTGCCCTGGAAGTGTCCACCAAAGTGGAACGGTGTAAAGGCCACACCAGATGAGACACGTCGTGTCACCAACGCCTTGACCTTGATCTTTGCCCCCTCGGGGGTTTCGACCCAGACATCATCACCGTCACGAACACCTGCGTTGTTTGCATCTCGCGGATGCATTTCAACGAACATATCCTGCTGCAATTCTGCCAGCCACGGATTTGAACGAGTCTCGTCACCGCCACCCTCGTATTCGACCAGTCGTCCAGTGGTCAATATGATCGGGAACTCATTCGAGTAATCCTTCGCCTGGATCGATCCGTAACGCGTCGGTAAGCGCCAGAATGACTTACGATCCTCGTAGGTTGGATACTTCTCAACCAGGTCGCGACGTGTCGTGTAGAGTGGTTCGCGATGAATCGGTACCGGATCAGGGAAGGTCCACACAACTGCCCTCGCCTTGGCGTTACCGAACGGTGCACAACCATGTTTGATAGCGACACGCTGGATGCCGCCGGAGAGGTCGGTTTTCCAGTTCTTGCCCTCAGCAAGCATCTTCTCGTCATCTGTCAGATCATCCCACCAACCGAGTTTCTTCAGTACATCCGCACTGAACTCGGGATAACCATCTTTGATATCCGAACCGACAGAGTAACTGCCATCTGCAAGCAGGCTGACACCATCGCGTTCGACACCAAAACGGGCACGGAACGTCAGACCACCATCGGCAACCGGACTGCTTGGATCATAGAGATTTGGTGTGCCCGGGTGTTTCATCTCCGGAGTACCCCAGGATGGCCATGGCATACCGTAGAAATCACCATCGGCTGGCCCACCCTCTGCTTTCAGAGAGGTGAAATCGAAAGTCCCCCAGTTCTGCTGATGCGTCTTGAGTCGCTCAGGGCTCTGACCCGTATAACCAATTGTCCACATACCACTATTGATTTCGCGAGTGATATCTTCGATCACAGGCTCCTCGCCCTTGACCTCGATGTTCTTGGTGTACTGATCTGCGAAACCGAGCTTCTTCGCCAGCTTGTACATGATCGTATGGTCTGGCAGTGACTCGAACAATGGATCAATGACAGTATCGCGCCACTGGATGGAACGATTCGATGCAGTGACTGAGCCATAGGTCTCAAACTGTGTCGCTGCCGGCAGCAGGTAGACACCATCTGTCCTGTCATGCATAACGGCCGAGACTGTCGGATAGGGATCGACGATGACCAGCATGTCGAGTTTCTCCATCGCCTTTTTCATCTCGGTGCCACGTGTCTGTGAGTTAGGTGCATGTCCCCAAAAGATCATCGCCCTGACATTGTCCTTCTGCGCAATATTGGCTTTGTCTTCAAGCACACCATCAATCCAGCGTGATACCGGAATGCCCTTGGTGTTCATGACATGGACATCCTTATCACCCTTCTTCTCGTATGAACCTGAGTCAAATTGTCCCTTGACCCAATCGAGATCAAGACCCCAAACACGTGCCCAGTGTGCCCATGAGCCGGGAGCCAGTCCGTAGTAACCAGGCAGTGTATTCGACAATACGCCAAGGTCAGTTGCGCCCTGTACATTATCGTGGCCGCGGAATATATTCGCACCGCCACCTGAGACACCGATGTTGCCGAGTGCCAGCTGGAATGCGCAATAGGCACGGGTATTATTGTTGCCGATGGTGTGCTGGGTACCACCCATACACCAGATGAAAGTGCCTGGACGATGATCTGCCATCGCCTTGGCTGCTGCATACACCTTGTGGCCAGGAACACCAGTGACGCGTTCAACCTCTTCAGGCGTCCACTTCTTGACCTCGGCCATAACCTCATCCATACCGTAGACACGCTGACGTATGTATTCATCGTCTTGCCAGCCGTTCTCAAAGATATGGTGCATCATGCCCCAGATGATTGGAACGTCGGTTCCTGGACGAATCTGCAGGAAATGATCGGCATGTGCTGCCGTACGAGTGAAACGTGGATCAATCACAATGATTGGTGCGTTGTTCTCCTCTTTCGCCTTGAGGATATGCAACAGCGAAACCGGGTGCGCTTCAGCCGGGTTTGAACCGATCAGCAGAATCGACTTCGAGTTATGAATGTCGTTATAGCTGTTGGTCATGGCACCGTAACCCCAGGTGTTTGCTACACCGGCTACAGTGGTCGAGTGACAGATACGCGCCTGGTGATCAACATTATTGGTGCCCCACATGGCCGCAAACTTGCGGAACATGTAAGCCTGTTCGTTGTTGTGCTTGGCAGAGCCCAGCCAGAAAGCCGAGTCAGGTCCGGACTCTTCACGGATGCTTAGCAGCTTGTCACCAATCTCGTTAATCGCCTGGTCCCAGGAGATCTTCTCCCACTTGCCGTTAACCAGCTTGGTGGGATATTTCAGGCGACGTTCGCCATGGCCATGCTCACGTACCGATGCGCCTTTTGCACAATGCGCACCGCGATTGAATGGATGGTCGAATGCCGGTTCCTGGCCAGTCCAGACACCATTTTCGACCTCCGCGATAATGCCACAGCCGACCGAGCAATGTGTACATATGGTGCGCACCTCTTTGGCACCACCCATACCAGCTTCAGCTGCCTCGGCTTTTTTCATCATGCCTGGAGTCAGGCTGGTCGCCAGTGCAGCACCACCGGCCATGATGCCGGAATTTTTCAGAAAATCACGTCGATTCATCTGCACGCCGGTTTTTGATGCCGTGTGCTCAGCGGATGTTGCTGCCGAATTATCGAGGATTTGATCGGAAGTTTTTTTGAGCTTCATCATAAATCTCCTGATGCCTTGCCGGAATTCAGCTGGCAGCACCCTTGTAGTAATCGAGTACGTGCTGGCTCAGACGATAACCATCGCTCTGCTCCTGCACTGCCTTGTCTGATTCGGCATCAGCCTGCACGGCACCGGGAACGGCTAAAGCAGCAGCGGCCGTACCACCTGCAGTGACGGTCTCGCGCAAGAACTTGCGACGCGATTGTGATGTTTTCAGCTTTTTCTGTTTCATTGATTCAGTTCCTCGGGTAACTGGCTGTTCTTCTCCTGTTCACTGCTTACAGAGACAGGGTTATGTGGCCGGGTTCACATCCACACTTCCGGCGATGCCTATTTATAAAGCAAGGAAGATGCCAGCCTTATCAGGAAAATAATTACAACAATGGAGCAAAAGTCATAAGCTGGCTCATGCTATTGGTAAGAAACAGGTTAATTCAGGGGCAATTCGATCAGGCATTCATCCCCAGATAGCGTGACTCGAGGTCACAGAATGCCGAACCGAAGCGTGCCACTGAGCGATAAAAAGTCGCGCCCTGGGCATTCGCGAGATCAGCGAGGAACTTGCTGCACCATGAACCAACGTGGGCATCATAAAATGCCGCCTGCTGTTCGACCGGAACCGCATCGAGAATCAGCATCTCCATAATCTCGAAGAGTGCCGCAACATGATCTTCCGGCTCCTTGTGCGACTCATCCCTGGCAAAACCGAGTCGCTTTAGATCGTCACGCAACTCACTTAGTGGTTTCTCCATCAGGTAACCAGTCTGGTACCAGGAGCCGTATGGCACTAGCTCTCCACGACCGATCCCGATAAACAGGTCATGATATTCAGATGCAATCGAACGTGGATCAAAATCTCCACATGCAAGCGACAACATCGACAGCGACAGCAACAGCTCATTACCATTATCACCGCCAGCAACATCAAGCCCACCGAGATGATCCAGCAACGGCTGTTCAGGAGCAGCCCTCAGCAGGGCTGCCAGAATCGAGTAAATCCCGGCACGACGAGCCTGTTCTTCGGGTAATGACACAATGGGCTCTTGTGTCGTGGCAGCTTCCTGTGATGAGGTTTGCATGTAGTTATCTCGCTAGTTTTTACGTTGGTTTGTCTCAGGCTGCTTTATTGCGATACCTGCATCGATCGCATCCTGATCCTGAATCGCATCGACGACGCGACACTCTTCGCACATCTGCAGACGTTTGATGGCACGCTCGCTCTGGAACATCGGGTGCCCGGAAAGTTGATCCAGCATCTTGCTGATCATGCCCTTGCTGGCAAACGGCTTACCGCATGAGCAGCACAGAAAAGGCGCTTCCTCGTGCAAGGTGACCAGTTGTCGGCGCTTCTCGACACTGGTCAGCAGGCGTGTTTGGAGGGTTATTGCATTCTCCGGACAGGCACTCTCGCACAGACCGCACTGCACGCAGTTCTGTTCGATAAACTGCAACCTGGGCTCATCATTACCCGCCTGTAGCGCCTTTACCGGGCAAACGGATGTACAACCCATGCAGAGAGTACAAGCGGAACTCTCTACCTCAATTCGGCCAAAAGCCGCATCGTCCGGCAGGGAAATCATCTCAAGGCTTGATCCTGACTGCTGAAACAGGTGATCAATTGCAAGAAACAGCATGGTGCGTTTCTCGTTAAAGGATTCGAACGCTGCAGCACTGATCTGCGGCATCTTCGCACCGCTTGCCTTGCCGATCTCTTCCGCACCGAGAAAACGGATCAAATTTGCCGGGTAAGCCATGCCATGAAGGATTGAATCTGCAATCTTCATCTGCTCATCAAGATTCAGGCGTATCCCGCGCAGCACAGACTCCCCGTCTGCCAGTAATACCTCTTGTGCTCCCCAGGCAAGCGCTGACAGCCAGACCTCAAGACCGACACTGCCGAGTTCCTCGACGACCAGTAGCAATATGTTTGGCTGAAGTTCTCCGAGTGACATCGCGTCTGCCTCAGAAGCAAACAGCACGACAGGATCATTACCGCCTGCTTCAAGATACTTTTTCAGCATCAGGTGCACACGCCTGAGAGTATCTGCGGGTGATGGATAAGCATAGCGCATGGCACCGGTAGGACAGACGCTGGCGCAGACACCACCACCCTGGCAGAGATTGGGATTGACCTCAACTGACTCGCCGATCGAGATAATCGCATCTGCCGGGCATGCAAGAATACAGCGCTCGCAGCCTTCTCTGCCTGCACGAGCGTGCGCACAGATATCCGGATCATAGTCAAAAAAGCGTGGCTTCTCGAAAGTACCGACCATCGGGGCGATTTCGAGCAGTGCGCGGTCCATCTCCTGTGGCTCAGTTGAAAAGTACCAGTAACCCGGAGGCAGAAATTCCGCGCCGATCAATGGTTTTTCGCCAAAATCAAGCACCATGTCGCTCTCTATTCGCTGAAAGCTGGGCTTTCCCGGCTCTCCAAGCTCAATAACAAAGGCGCCAAGATGACCATTAATCCTGACCTTGCGTCCGCCGACGGCGACAACGGGAACACCAGGCTCTTCGCTACCTTTCTGCAACAGCACCTCGGCATGCAATGGTGGTTCGATACGATTGGCGAACAGCTGCGCCTCCTCATCACCAACCACCAGTACACGTCCACGTGAGGTGTACTGCACAATACCGGTCGGACTGACTGCGAGGCTGTCAACGGCAGCACAGGCCGTTGACCGCGCTTGTCTGTTACGTTCCTGCTCCAGGCTCTGCTCCATCTGGTTTCTTACCTCTCTATTGGCTCAATTGCCACTCACATAGAAGTTCTAGGTTTCTGACTCAACATCCAGGTCATCCATCTCTGCATCACCTTCATCGGTGACACTCTCATCGACGACTGTTATATCGGGCACCTCTTCCAACTCTTCAGCCTCATCTGAATTCATCGCCTCCTCGAGCCTGCGTTTCGCCTCCATCTCGAGTTGATGGCGCATATCGGAAGTGACGATATCGCCAAGCAGTTCAAACTTGGTAAAGTCCTCTGCGTATTCATCGAGTTCACTAATGAAATTGAACTCTGGACTATGGAAAAGCTTCCTCAATGCCAGCTTGCGTAAACCCTCACTCACCTTTGGCGACATGAAGGGTGAAAAATCGGAATCCGCTGTCAAGCTTTCAATCGGTGGCATATCTTCATCGGTCGGCAACGCCTCTTCTGCTTCTGCAATCTCCTCCGGTTGCTGTTCGATATCACCTGTTTCTACAAGCCGTGCCTCGCTTTTGCGCCTGCTGAAACGCTGCATGAAGGACTCATCACGCAATTCATCGTCAGCAACAGTATCGCTATGAGACGCCTGTTTCATGATGCCCTCTCACGCCCCTGCTTCTTCCAGTCGACCAGCTTGCGTTTCTTTTTCTTCTCGGCGACATAGTGTGCAAGCACATAATCCTCGGTCCAGCGATAAAGTTCCGGTGGCACATCAACACTGTAGACTTCACCTTCCGCTTCGAGGTAACAGTGCGCCTCGTCAAAGCTCATGGTGACAAGGAAAGGTTCCGGCATTCCGGTGCCGCTCTCCTCCGCATCGTAGGCAACAATGTAGCAGCGCGGCGTTTCGGTCATCATGTTGTGGTAATAGCTCTCGCACTGGTCGACATAGAGTGCAACCTGCAGGCCACCGTAAAGATAGTGTTGTACACCCTCCTCCTCGTGAACCAGCTGCGCCTCTCTGCGCGGAAGATGATCCTGGCTACCAACAGTGACACCAACCGCAGACCAGACATAATCGACCCACTGACTCTTCGCCTCGCGACGCTCGAGAATCACTGCAACAGGAAAATGCTCAACCACCTTCTCCGCCTGATCATTCAGTGCTGTCGGTTCCACCTGCTCTCCTTTCAAATCAACTTGCGTAATCACTATAAAGAGCAAGTTATGTACCAGAGTCTCTCCAACAACCAGCATTGGCGAAATAACAGCTGTTTTAGAGGAATATAAGCCACTGAAATCCAATCGAACTGTCCCACAATGTCCATGCTGCCTGAAATCAATTGGTCAAAATGTATCAGTTCGAGGGTATAATCGAGGCTTATCAGGAAGTGAAAATCGGCAAAATGACTGTCGTACAAAGGTTGCACTCCCTGCGGGAATGCTTCTTGCAAAGTGTTCAATCTGATGCTGTACTGCCGATGCATGCGAAATCACGGGAGATGCCATGAATGGCACAACACCAACTAATGCAACTGACAGACTCGTAGACCGATTCGGGCGCAAGGTAAACTATCTGCGCATGTCGGTTACTGACAGGTGTGACCTGCGCTGCGTCTACTGCATGTCGGAAGAGATAAAATTCATCCCGCGAGAACAGCTGTTGACTCTTGAAGAGATCATCAGTATCGGCCAGACGGCCATCAGTCTGGGCGTCAACAAAATTCGTATTACAGGCGGTGAACCTCTCAACCGCCGTGAAATCATGATGGTGTTCGAGGAACTCGGTAAAACCGAAGGACTCGATGATCTGACACTGACTACCAATGGCACGCAGCTGCCGCGCTATGCAGAACAACTGCGCAAGGCAGGCGTCAAGCGGATCAATGTCAGTCTCGACACTCTCAAACCTGAACGCTTCACCGCGCTGACGCGCAACGGCAAACTCGAACGCGTATTCGCCGGCCTGGATGCTGCACGCGATGCCGGTATCGAGAAAATCAAGCTCAACACCGTCATTCTGGAAAACCGCAACCATGACGAAATACTGGAACTGACCGAGTTTGCTATCAAGCATGGCTACGACATCAGCTTCATCGAGGAGATGCCGCTCGGCGTGGTCAACAGCCACGATCGTGCAGAAACCTATTACTCCACAGACCGCATCATGCAGGACCTGTCGAGCGAACATGAACTGCTCCCAACCACGGAGAGCACCGGCGGTCCCTCGCGCTACTACCGTATTCCCGGCATCGACAGCCGCATCGGTTTTATCTCGCCGCACAGCCACAACTTCTGCGACACTTGCAACCGCGTGCGCCTGACTGCTGAAGGGAATCTACTGCTGTGCCTCGGGCAGGAACACTCGATGGATCTGCGCCACGTGATTCGCTCATCTCCCGGCGACAGTGAAGCCCTGCGCAAAGCGCTGATCGACTCAATGCATCTCAAACCCGAGGGACACGAATTCGATCTTGAGGCCAAGCCAATCATCTTTCGTCACATGAACCATACTGGCGGATAACAGGCCATGAGCGGGACAGCAAAAGCCAAACCCCGTCACCTGCCTGAAATGACCAATGCCGGCCTGCGTCCTGCACACGATGTTGTCGCCGTCGATGAATATGGAAACCAGCGTGCCGGTCAGGTTGCCGGTGAACGTCCGCTGACACTCTTTCTCGACGATCGTGAGATCGTCACCCTGATGACGCTCGGCACACACCCGGAGATGCTGACCCTCGGTTACCTCCTTAATCAGCGTCTTGTCCCCTGTCTCGAGTCTGTAGATTCAATCCGTGTCGACTGGGACAAACAGGCAGTCACAGTAGAGACCTTTGAACGCATCACGGATCTTGATGAAAAACTCAAGCACCGTACGGTCACCAGTGGTTGTGGTCAGGGCACCGTATTCGGCCGCATGGGAGAACAGATCGAAAAACTGCGCGTTCCACAGACAGATATCTATCAATCACACATCTACAAGCTACTCGATTACCTCAACAACTATAACGAGGTCTATCGCCAGGCTGGTGCAGTACATGGCTGTGCCCTGTGTGGCTTTGGCGAACAGACAGATCCCTTTGTCGACCTCTTCGTCGAAGATGTCGGCAGGCACAATGCAGCTGATTCAATCAGTGGCCACATGTGGCTCAATGCCACCAGGGGTGAAGACAAGTGGTTCTATACAACCGGCAGACTGACATCAGAGATGGTCATCAAGGTTGCGCAGATGGGCATCCCGGTCGTTCTGTCACGGTCAGGTGTCACGCAGAAGGGACTTGAACTGGCACAAACGATCGGAGTCGCCCTGATTGCAAGAGCCAAGGGGAAACACTTTCTCGCCTATCACGGTGCCGAGAGAATCCAGTTCGATGCGATACCGCCGCAAAGACCGCACTCCGACAAGACCAAACAGAGCAGTTCCAAACGCGATTCAGAAAGGACGCAGGCATGAACGCCAGAATGCAGCCAGAGCAGCATGATGTTTTCATGAGTGTCAAACAGGTTGCTGCCTACCTGCACGTCAATGAGAAAAAAATCTATGCCCTGGTCAGTGAAGGTGGAATACCTGCCACCAAGGTCACCGGCAAATGGATGTTCCCGCGTGAACTGATTGATCGCTGGATTCTGACCTCGTCTCACGGTGGACTGTTAACCGATCGCCTGGTCATTGCCGGCAGTGACGATCCTCTTCTGTATCGCATCATCATGGCATTTGCACACGACATTAATTCCCATGCACAGGTTGGTTACACACCCACCGGCACCCGCCTTGGGCTTGACCTGCTCGAAGCACACCGCGTCGATGTCAGTGCCATTCACTGGGGTCCGGAGAGCGAAAGCCGTACACGTCATCCCGCCCTGCTGCAGCAACACAAGCCCCACAAGGAGTGGATTCTGATACGGGCCTTTGCACGCGAACAGGGGCTCATGGTGCACCCGGATGTGCTCGCCAAAACAGATGACCCGGAAAAACTGACCAACTCAAGGTACCGCTGGGCACAACGCCAGGCCGGTGCCGGTGCACAACGCTTCCTGCTGGAAATGAGCAACAGGTGTCCGGGTGGCGAAGAGCTCAATGTGACCGCCACGGCACTGAGCGAACGCGAGGCAGCATCTGCTATCGTCATGGGACAGGCGGATGTTGCACCTGGTGCACGTTCCGCTGCCAATGAAGCCGGACTTGGTTTTATCTCTTTTGGTTGGGAGGCCTTCGACCTGGCGCTGTCGCGCGGTATCTGGTTCCGGAGGCTCTTTCAGGATTTGCTAGGGCGCCTTCAGTCAGGTGCCTGCAAGCAGGTTGCCGACAATCTCGGCGGTTATGATTTCACCCACAGCGGTGAGATGATCTGGGGAGATGAGTAAACTGTTCTAGCCTTCTTCCGCTTCCCACGCACGGCACTTCCTGTCAAGCGTTTTGCGCGACACACCGAGCAGGCGTGCAGCTGCAGATTTATTCCCACTCTCCAGTTCCAGCACCCTGAGAATATGCTGGCGTTCAACTGTCTCCAGTAACAACTCGTTGGCATTTTCACCAAGCGCCCCTGAACCACTGGCGACAGAAAAGTCAGTACCATCAAGACATTCACTCGGACAGTTTCCGAGCAGCAAACATCGCTCGACAACATTCTTCAGTTCACGCACGTTACCCGGCCAGTCGTGCTGTTTCAGGCGATGCAACGCAACCTTGTCGATTTGTGGTTGCGGCAGTCCGAGTTCTGCCGAGATCGTGGTGGCAAACCATGACGCGAGTTCGGGTATATCCTCTTTACGCTCGCGCAAAGTCGGCATTCTGATGGTGAGGACATTGAGACGGTAGTAGAGGTCGGCGCGAAAGGTTCCCTGCTCGACAGCAGTCTTGAGGTCACGATTGGTCGCCGCCACGATACGTACATCAACAGGTACAGAATGATTGCCACCGACCGGCCTGACCTCGCGCTCCTCCATGACACGCAGCAGGTGGGTCTGCATCGTCATTGGCATTTCGCCAATCTCGTCGAGAAAAATAGTGCCGCCATTGGCGTAGAAGAAGAGACCATCGCGCGCCTGCGTGGCGCCTGTGAATGCACCCTTGGCATGTCCGAAGAGTTCACTTTCAAGCAACTCGCCTGTCATGGCACCGCAATTCACAGGTACAAAACCGCCGCTCCTGCCGCTCCAGTCGTGAATTGCACGAGCAGCAAGCTCCTTTCCGGTTCCTGATTCCCCGTCAAGAAGCACAGTCGACGGCATAGGGGCTACACGCCTGATGACATCGCATACCGCGGTAACCACAGCACTGGAACCGATGAGACCACCATTCACACAACTTCCTTCAACTGACTGCTGTGGACTAATGGCGTCACCCTGCCTCTCTGCACTGTCCAGGCATAGCCTGGCTGCCGTTACCACCTCTTCTGGCACAAAGGGCTTTACGAGAAAGTCGGCAGCGCCGAGACGTAATGCCTCGATTGCCGCTTCCTGTTCAGTTGCCGCTGAAGTAAAAATCACAGGTGTGGCATCACCCTGTTTGCGGAGCTGGCGAACGAGTTCGAGTCCCGGGTAGTCGGGCAGATGACTGTCACTGATCACCAAGTCGAAATGAATTCGCGACAACAGCTCCTCTGCTGCAGTCGCATTTTCTGCCACTTCGACCAGGTCAAACAACGGGGAAAGGCTTTTACGCAGAACAGACAGCAAGGAAGGATCGGCATCAACCAGTAACAGTGATGTCAGTCTTGCAAGTTGATTGACTTCAGTAACAGACTCTTTTTCGGAATGCATCTGATTCCTTATGTATTGAGTAATCGTTTAACTGAAAGATATGGCACTTAAGACAGAAAAGTTCTTATCTTTCGGGCTTTCAAGACAACTATCTGGGTCATTATGTCTGCATTTATCAGTAAGTCAAACGATTAGTTGTGACATTTTGGCCTGCAATTTCTAAGGAATATGCCGCTTTTCGCCACTGGCATCCTATTTGCAAGTTAAAGCAGTTGCTATTCCAACATTCTGGTTTAGAGGGATGACATGACAAGAACTGTAAAATTGCTATTTGCACTATTCACGCTGCTATTCAGCGCTGCCATTGCATGTGCTGCAGACAACCAGGTGATTCGTCTCGCTACCACCACCAGCACGGTCAATTCCGGACTGCTCGACAAATTACTTCCCAATTTCGAACAGGAGAGTGGCTATCAGGTTCATGTCATTGCGGTTGGTACAGGCAAGGCATTGCGCATGGGACGCGATGGTGATGTCGATGTCGTGCTTGTACATGCGCCAGCTGCAGAACAGAAGTTTGTTGCCGATGGCTATGGTGAACAACGCTTTGCCGTGATGTACAACAGCTTCGTGATCCTCGGTCCTGCAGAAGATCCTGCTGGCGTAAAGAAAGCCAAGACAACATCTGATGTACTTGCAAAGATTCACTCTACAAATGCATTCTTTGTCTCACGCGGTGACGACTCCGGCACGCATAAAAAGGAACTAAGCCTGTGGAAAGATGCCGGGCTGACTCCGTCTGGTGACTGGTACCGAGAAGCCGGACAGGGAATGGGGAAAGTGATCCAGATAGCCGATGAAATGAATGCCTATACCCTTGCCGACAAGGGCACCTGGCTGGCCTATCGTGAGAAGAGTAGATTAAGAATCACTTTCCAGAGCGATACCAAACTGCATAATCCTTACGGCATCATCGAGGTCAGCAAGTCTCTCTACCCTGATCTCAACCACTCGGGCGCGGAAGCCTTAATCACCTGGATCACCAGCAAGGATGCACAACAGCAGATCGCCGACTACCGTATACACGACGAGCAACTGTTTGTACCATCGGCTGCACAGACAGCCATGCACCTGGACAAATAACCTGTATGACATCACTATGGGACACCGTCGGAGATGCGATGCAACTGTTGTTCGCTGCCGATCCCGAGCTTTGGGGAATCATAGGCATCTCCTTCAAAGTCTCCATGAGCGCACTGTTGCTGGCACTGCCAATCGGGCTGCTGATTGCGTTTGGGCTCGCCTACGGTAATTTTATCGGCAGGCGATTTCTTATCACTTCGTTCAACACCCTGCTCTCTTTTCCGGCTGTTGTCGTCGGTCTCACTTTTTATATTTTACTGTCGCGACAAGGGCCACTGGGAGAGTGGCGCCTGTTGTTCACACAGCCTGCGATGATCATCGGACAGATGGCGCTGGCGATACCGATACTGGTCGCCATGGGCCACTCGGCACTGCAGGCGATAGACCGACGTGCATGGGAAACGGCCAGGACGCTTGGCGCAAGCCTGCCCAGGGCAACCATGACAATCATGCGAGAAGCACGTTTTGGTTTACTGGCCGCACTGCTCGCGGCTTTTGGCCGAATTATCTCCGAGGTTGGTGCTTCAATGATGCTTGGCGGAAATATTCTGCATTACACGCGTAACATCCCTACCGCTATTGCACTTGAAACCAGCAAGGGTGAATTTGCCCAGGGCGTTGCACTTGGGCTGGTTCTGTTGCTGATGTCCTTCACCCTCAACGGCATGCTGCAACTCGTACAAGGTAAAGGAAGGCTCGCCGCATGATCAGCATCAAGTTCAGGGGGATCGAAAAATCCTTTGCTCGCAGAAAAATTCTCGATTGCGTCGACATCGAACTTGCTTCAGGAGCGTGCCTGCTACTGTGTGGAAAAAATGGCAGCGGCAAATCAACCCTGCTGAAAATACTTGCCGGAATGGAACGGCCGGATCATGCTGAAATCGAACTGGGTGGTAAAACCTACAGTTGGCGCGAGGCGAAAAAAATCCTGCTCCACAAAAGCATCTACCTTCACCAGAGTCCCTACCTGTTCGAAGGCAGCGTATGGCGCAACCTCGACTACCCCCTCAGTGGCGCACGTGCTGCACGCCGCAGCGAAATCGAATATGCACTCGAGTGGGCCGATCTGGCGGAACTTGCAGATGAAAATGTCGCACATCTCTCTGGTGGTGAACGCCAGCGCGTTGCCCTGGCGCGCGCCCTGCTAAGGAAACCCCAGGTGATGCTGCTTGATGAACCAACAGCCAACATGGATACAGACTCTCGTCAGCGCACACTCAGCCTGCTGGAACAGCTGAAACAGGAAGGCATCGCGCTAGTTGTTGTCACCCATGACCCGGTGCATTTTATCGGCAAGGGTGAACAGCGCCTGATGCTGCAAAGTGGTAAACTCACTACTCCGGAAGAGCCACTGGTTGCAGGAAACATCAGTGAGCTCAAACCAGTCAGCAAGGTGGGTAGTTAAACAAAAGATGCAGACAACAGAACAACAGCAGGTCACGGCTCTAATACTCGCCGGTGGACGCGGCAGCCGTATGGGCGGACAGGACAAGGGTCTCACCCCGCTTCTGGGCAAGCCGATGATCGAATTCATACTGGAACAGATTGCTCCGCAGGTTGATCATGTCGTGATCAACGCCAATCGCAATCTCGATGAATACCAACGCTATGGACACCCGGTAATCAGCGATAGCCTAAACGATTACCAGGGCCCGCTGGCAGGCTTTGCTGCCGGCCTTGAACATTCACCGACAGAGTTGATGATCACCCTCCCCTGTGACGGCCCCACCTTGCCACACAGACTGGTGTCAAAACTGCTTGAGGCTCTGCAGTCGGATGATGCCGACATCGCAGTTGCTCACGATGGCAAGCGTCTACAACCTGTCTATGCGCTGATGAAACGATCACTGTTGCCGAGCCTGCATGAATTTCTTGCCAACGGTGATCGCAAAATCGATCTCTGGTACCCGAAACACAAAATGGTCACGGCCGACTTCAGTGAAGTCGCCAAATCATTCAATAACGTCAACACACCGGAACAGCAGGCAGAAGAAGAAGCCAGGCTTAGTCACCAGCCGCTGAACAGAGAGAAGGAGAGCGTCTGATGGATTTTCCAATTCCCCTGGTTGGTTTTGCCGCATGGAGTGGTACGGGGAAAACAACCCTGCTTAAACACCTCATCCCGATTTTACGTGCAAGGGGCATTCGCATCGCCGTGGTCAAGCATGCGCATCACACATTTGATGTCGACCATCCGGGAAAAGACAGTCACACGCTGAGACACGCAGGTGCTGAACAGGTCATGCTGGCATCGTCGAAACGCTATGCATGGATGCGTGAACTGCCGGACAATCAGAAAGAGCCAACCCTGGCTGACGCCTTGCATTACCTTGATACAGACGGCATTGACCTGGTTCTGGTAGAGGGTTTCAAAACCGAGCAATTCCTGAAGATCGAATGCCACCGCCCTGCCGCAGGCAAGCCACTGCTCTATCCTGATGACCCTAATATCATCGCGATTGCGTCAGATCAGCCTCAAAATGAGGATCCGGGTATACCGCAGTTGTCGCTGAATGATCCGACGGAAGTCGCTGACTTTATCCTCAAAAAAATTCTCGCCTGGGCAGACTAAAATTAACGGAGGAGATTCATGACAGAAATTAAAATTGCAATCTCCTGTGCAGATGCATCAGATACAAAATCTCTGAAAGTCTCACAGGCACGTCAACAGATTCTGGACAGCGTCTCCCCAATCCAAGCTGAAGAGAAAAAACCATTGCGCAGTGCACTTGGCCGTGTCCTGGCTGAGACAATCAAATCACCTCTCGACGTACCGGGTCATACCAACTCTGCGATGGATGGCTACGCAATGCGTGGAGAGGAACTACCTGCAGACGACACACTTGCACTGAAAGTGAGTGGCACCGCCTACGCCGGCAACGGTTACAACGGCAGCTGTGAACCAGGGTGCTGCATACGCATCATGACAGGTGCCCCCATGCCAACAGGCTGTGATACCGTCATCATGCAGGAGCATGCAGAACGCATTGGCGATGACGTGATCAGGATCGGCAGCGGCCACAGGACGGGACAGAACGTGCGATATGCAGGCGAGGATATTCCGCGCGGCAGCACTGTTTTCGAAGTTGGTCGCACACTGACACCGGCAGATATCGGCATCCTCGCATCACTTGGTGTGGCAGAAGTTAAAACAAGAGTGCGCCCGCGAATCGCCTTCTTCTCTACCGGTGATGAACTGGTCGGTGTAGGAGAAACGCTTGCCGAAGGTGAAATCTACGACAGCAACCGCTACAGCCTCTACGGCATGCTGCGCAGACTCAACGTCGACATCATTGATATGGGTGTCATACCAGATGATCAGGATGCCCTCAGAAAAGCCTTTAAAGATGCTGCCCGAATCGCTGACATGGTGATTACTTCCGGTGGTGTCTCTGTCGGCGAGGCAGACTACACCAAGCCGATTCTCGATGAACTTGGCGACATGCACTTCTGGCGTATCGCCATGAAACCGGGCAGACCGCTGGTGTTTGGAAAACTCGGTGACGCCCTCTTCTTCGGCCTGCCCGGTAACCCGGTTGCAGTCATGGTGACTTTTTACCAGTTTGTCCAACCGGCAATCGAGATTCTCGCATCCGGCAAGGCGAAACAGCAGCTGATGATCGCGGCAAGCGCAAGCCGAGACATTCGCAAGCGTGCGGGTCGTTTTGAGTTTCTGCGAGGTTTATTCGAACAGGATGACAACGGGAAATTCACTGTTGCACCGACAGGCACGCAGGGATCAGGAATTCTCACTTCGATGAGCAAAGCGAACTGTTTCATTCATTTGCCGGAAGAGAATGCCGGTGTCGCAGAGGGAGAGACAGTGCTGATACAACCGTTTGATGCGTTGATCTGAATTGAATAAAACCTGCTAATCCATACTTCCGTCATCGTGGGGATTGCGAGTTTATTTAATCCTCTCAAGATATCCCACGCCACCAAGATTCCGCATCTGGCGCAGTATACGCTTCTGACGTTCGACCACGTAGGCATCAGGTCTGTCTGCAGAATAGGCCCTGGGATTGGGTAAAACTGCCGCCAGAAGCGCCGCCTGCCGATCCGACAGGTAACGTGCTGATGACCTGAAATAGATCTGACTTGCCGACTCGGCACCGTAAATCCCGTTACCAAACTGGACGCTGTTGAGGTAAACCTCGAGAATGCGTTCCTTACTCCACATCAACTCGATAAGCAGTGTGATTCCGGCCTCGATCACCTTGCGCACATAACTTCGCCCGCTCCATAGAAAGAGATTCTTTGCCAGCTGCTGGGTCAATGTACTGGCGCCACGCGATGCAGTGTTACTCTCAAGCACCTTCATGATTTCAACAGTATCGAAGCCATAGTGCTCAGGAAAACGCTGGTCTTCGGATGCAATCACGGCAAGTGCCAACTGGGGACTGATTTCGCTGTATTTAACCCAGTCGTGACGAACAGGCTCGTGTTGATTCGGTTGCTGCCATGCATTCCATGATGCCTGCAGCATGAAAGAGGTCGTCGGAACCGGAACCCATCTGAATACCAAGACTAAAATCAGTAGTAAAAGAATAGGTAAGAGTACAGAGAGAAAAAGCCACTTTTTAAGGCGGCTTTTACGGGATGATTGACGTGACACGCTTCACCTTAAATCAGTCTACTCAGGGCGCATATGCGGAAACAGCAGCACATCCCTGATCGACGGTGAGTTGGTCAGCAGCATAACGAGTCGATCTATTCCGATACCCTCGCCCGCAGTTGGCGGCATGCCGTACTCGAGTGCACGTACATAGTCGGCATCAAAATGCATCGCTTCATCATCACCGGCCTCTTTCTCCTGCACCTGCTGGCGGAAGCGTTCTGCCTGGTCCTCGGCATCGTTGAGCTCGGAGAAACCATTTGCGATTTCACGCCCGCCGACAAAGAACTCGAATCTGTCGGTAACAAAAGGATCATGATCACTGCGGCGAGCGAGAGGTGACACCTCGGTCGGATAGGCAGTAATGAAAGTCGGATCCATCAGGCGGTGCTCGACTGTCTTCTCGAAAATCTCGATCTGTACCTTGCCAAGACCATAGCTCGGCTTCAGCGGAATATCCAAGCTCTCGGCCACCTTGCAGGCAGCATCGTAATCATCGACCTGCGCAGCCGTGAGGTCCGGGTTATATTGCAGAATGCTATCGCGTACTGACAGGCGCGCGAAGGGCTTGCCGAAATCATAATGGTCACCCTGGTACTCGACAGTTGTCGAACCCAGCACATCCTGAGTCAGACTACGCAGCATCTCCTCGGTCAGGTCCATCAGGTCGTTGTGATCTGCATAGGCCTGGTAGAACTCGAGCATGGTGAATTCAGGATTATGGCGTGTTGAGAGACCCTCGTTACGGAAATTACGGTTGATTTCGTAAACGCGCTCAAGACCACCGACAACCAGTCGCTTGAGGTAAAGCTCCGGAGCGATACGCAGGAACAGATCCATATCGAGCGCGTTATGAAAAGTAATAAATGGACGCGCTGCCGCACCACCGGGAATCACCTGCATCATCGGCGTCTCGACTTCCATGAAATCACGCTGATTGAGGAAGTTACGGATGTACTGCACAACCTGGGTACGCAATCTGAATGTATCGCGTGATGCCTCACTCATAATCAGGTCGAGATAGCGCTGACGGTAACGCTGCTCCTGGTCAGTGAGACCGTGGAATTTTTCCGGTAAGGGACGCAGTGACTTGGTCAGCAACTGCACCGAATCACAGCGGACTGAGAGTTCGCCCTTGTTGGTTTTTGTCAGCTGCCCCTCGGCACCAATGATGTCGCCGATATCCCAGTCCTTCTTAAAACCTGTGTAGGCATCCTCGCCAATCGCATCACGCGCGATATAGAGCTGAATGCGGCCTGACATATCCTGCAGGTGGGCAAAACTCGCCTTGCCCATGATGCGGCGACTCATGACGCGTCCGGCAACCTTGACACGCAAACCCAGTTCCTCGAGCTCTTCCTTGCTCTTCTCGCCGTACTCGGCATGCAGTTCACCTGTGACTACGTCACGGCGGAAGTCATTCGGGAAAGCCTTGCCCGATTCACGCAGGGCATCGAGTTTTTCACGGCGCTGCGCGATCAACTGGTTTTCGTCTAGCTGCTGGTCTGTTACGGGATCTGTCATCGAAAGAAGTCGTTAGTAATCACAATGGCCGGGGATTATAACAGTTTGAGGGTTATTAGTGACCTGTTTCCTGCCTGATTTCCCCGTGTGTAGGAGAATGGTCGTCATGCCGACCTTGAGCCGGTCTCCATAAGGGCGTGCGCTGTTCTGGATGGACCCCGGGTCAAGCCCGGGGTGACGAATCTTGCATGCGACTATCGCAGAAAAGTATTGATATTCCCCTGCCAACTGAAATGACGGCGCTCACCCTGTGCCCGCGTCAGACTTTTTACCAGTCCGGCATTATTGCCGAGCGCTTCAAGCCGTGCGAGAGTCATGTCGAGTGTCGCCTCTCCATCTTTGCCGATTTCAAGAGTCCCGCTGGCATCCAGCCCGGTTTCGCCCAACGGTTGGAATTCAACCAGGGTCTGACCTGCCTCGTTGATGCTGACTTCAGCAACAAAATCACCCAGGTTCTGTGGTTGCAGTGTCAGATTAGTGAGCCTGACACTTCCTTCGAGCGTTTTTACACCCTGCTCTTCTGACCAGGACGCATCATCAATCAATGCATCAACCTCTGCATCAAGAACCAGGCCAGGTAAATGCTTACCACTCATCTCGAGCAACCATGCCAGCCTGGTCTGCAAGTGCAGGTTCGAGAGGCTAGCAGAACCGAAAGGCGACAAGGAGAGATCACCATCAAGCTCAAACTGACCGGCGTTGCTCAGTTCAACTGCATTACCCCAGCTTGCGAATAACAGGTCAAGAGGATTGAAAGACCAGTTCAGCTCGCCCGCGTCGATCCGGTCATACTGTACCCTGGATGCGCGACCAGACCAGAAACTCCCCTCGACACCCGAGAGTGACAGCAGAGGAAACTGTTGCGCAAGCTGTCCAGCGAGCAGGTTTGCCGGTGCCCTGGCGAGAAGCAGGAATAAAAACAGAATGATAAAAGCCGGAATGATCCAGCGCAGCCTGATATTCATGGGCGTGAGAGTGTCAGGCGGGCACTGACAATGCCCGTGGCTCCGTCAACAGGTCTGATGGTTGCCTGTTCGACGCTTACACCATAATCGCCATAGAGCTTGCCAAGACGCTCCATCAGTACTGTAAAAGCAACACTGTCGATAGTCACACGCAGGCGTTTTTGACCCTCCGGCTGCATGCCCGATGGCACAATCGACTTCTCTTTCAGCACCGAGCTGACACGTGCAATCAGGGTGCGTCCATCATTGCGATTGCGGTTTCCATGGCCAGCCTGCAGGGCACGAATCTCCGCACTGGCGCCAGCCATCCAGTTAACCATGCTCGTCCTGCTGTCAATATTCGCCTGTAACTCACTCTTGTGCTGGGCCTGTGGCCTGAGGAGCAACAGGTAGAAGAGAAAAAGAATCAGGAAGACTGATGCAATCGTGATCAGCAGCTGTTCCTGCTGTGTGCGCTGTGCAAACCATTCACGAATATTCATGACTTTTGCTCCGATACAACCAGTCGTCCACGAACAACACCGGACTCCGAGGTGATCGCCTTGAGTTCGACATTGAGCGTATCCTTCTGCATCTTTTGCTGAAGCTGTTCAATCGCTTCAACCGATGATGCACGGATATCAATTTCCAGTACCTGGCGATGAAAGCGCAGTGACTCAATGCTCTTGGCGGGCAATTGATGCAAATGGCGTCCGCTCACTGCGAGGTAGTCGAGAAAACGTTCATCCGCTGCACCACGCTCACGTTTCAGTTTGGCAAGACGATTACGCATCTCGGAGACAGGACGATTAGATACCTGCTCACCGGGGAATGCCTCTGAATAGAGTGTTCGCATCTGTGACTCAAGTTGATCCAGCTGTGTCTGCAGACGTGCATTCTCGATTCCGTTAATGACCACCAACAGGAGCAGTGACACGGCAGCAAGGCTTGCAGCAATCAGCCAGTTGCGGCGACCGCCCTCAACCTCCTGGCGAATCCTGAAAACACCCTGCAACAGGTTGTGTGCCCTGTCGCCACTCTCGCTCCAGTAGTGCTGGAATAGTCCGATCCTTGCTGTAAGCGGATCATCAACATTCATCTCCTGCTGCTGCCATGCAAGGCTATCCAGTTGTGGCAGTTCGGCCAATTGAGATGAGTCTTGCTGACGAAAATCGAAAACATCGACCTTCAACGCTTCTTCCGTTTCTGCTTCTGCCTGCGCATGAGACTCACATTCGAGCAGTGAGTGCAGGTTATCACTGTCAAAACCATATCCTGCAGCTGAACTTTTACGTAAAACGGAGTGATCATCTGTAACCAACAGGCTCCAGGATCCGCTATTGACCGGAAGAAGCAGTGTTTCAGGAATCACATGGAGTTCACTGAAGCTATGCTGCGAAAGCTGGTCAAACAGCTTCTGCATCTGCTGCCTGCTTGTGACTGCGACACTTGTCTGGCCGTCCGCTGCACGATTCATCACCGCGAAATGGAGCTGTTCGACATCTTCTGCCAGCTCTTCCTCGAGTGCGAATGGTAACGCAGCAATAAACTGCTTGTCTGACTTTGCAGGAACCTGCACCTTCAGCAGGCTTACCATCACGGCAGGCAACACCAGTAACAGCTTCTGCCCTGCTGCTTCCTGCAGGAGTTCATCAAGCGTTCCCTGCTGTGCGGCTGCGGATGGCGAAGTGCCAACAAAACGCATCCACGAACAAGTCTCTAACGACTCATCCGGGCAGGCAATGTAAGTAATATTCATGGATGGCATTCTATCTTAATTAGTTGCTATTCGATAATTGTTGGTTGTTCAATACACACATCATTCTGCACCACCAAACTCGCGCATCAGGGTCCTTGCTTCCCGCTCATTCCTGTTAATCAGCTGTCGCATCGACAGGCTGATATCTCCAAAGGACGAAAAAGAGTTAAGCTGAAAATAACTGCTGGCGAAGCCGACTCTCAACTCCTCCTGTGTGACTTCCGCTTCCGGCGGATAAGCCAACTTGATTTTTCCAAGGAACGACTGCCACGAGGAGTAATAAGTACCCTCTTTGCGTTCATCGACAATCTGTTGTGCAAGCGAAAAATCGATCTCATCATCAAGACAGCTGAGCACTTCAGCTGATGCCGTATTGACGTTGATCGGCACTTCGGAACCAGGCAAAGCGGTAATAAACGGCGCTAACAGCTTCCAGCCCTCTGCGCTCGTCCCCTGTACCAGGCGAAGTTCGGTCGCACTCGCCATTGGTCGTGATGCTGTTCGATAGGCAGGGTCAAGTCCCAGGTAATCGAGATCCTCGGCTCCACCCTGGCCTGCATTTTGGTCACCATCAAGCCAGTCAACCAGTGCACTGGCAAGTGATGATGCATCCAGCTCCCCGGATGTCGCCCTGTTCACCAGGCATTCAAACTGCTGCCGGGCAGCCTCAACTGGTTTACCGGTTTTATCAACCACTGCGTTAAGATTAAAACGTGCCTGCAGGTCCTCAAGGTAACCGGAAACAACACCACCATCGGTTTCGACCGGAAGCAGCGGTATGGCCCATGCCTCTTCCTGTGTATCCTCATCCGGGTTGTCCTCGTGGTCCTGTATCAGCACTTCCTTGGCATAAGTCTCAAGCGAAACAAGATGAAGAATCGCCTGGTTACCATGCAACTGGTTCTCAGCCCTGCGTATCAGCAGCTGCTGGTCAAGCATGACCGACGAGGCGATGCCGGCAATAATGGCAACCACTACCAGTACAGAGACTATCGCGATTCCCTGCTGCTGTCTCATCCGCCCACCCCGAGAAAAAGCCGCTTCACATCCGGCTTGTCTTTCCTGCTGATAATGACTTCTACTCCTCGCGGGGTCATCACAAGCTCTTCTATCCAGTTGACGCTGGCTGAACCAACCGGAGTTCGTGGCCAGGACGTTTGCCACCTCTCTTCAAACATCGCACGGATTTTCATGCCGGTGACACCGCTCATCAGTATTTCCTGCGAATAGGGCTGCGTCTGTGCAGAGCGGTCAAGCACTGACCAGGTCGTACGTGACAGTTCGCCGTTATTCAGTTCCCAGGCAACACGCATCAGGGAGGACTTTGCCTTGTCGAGCGGATTGGCTACACCACCACGAGTGAATTCGATGCGCGACCATGGATTGGTTTCGATGCTGACAGCTGCCCGTTCACGATTCAGTTCATCAATAATCGGACGCGGTGCAATCTGGATAAAATCCCGCTCCATGACACCGATCAGGTGCTGCAATTCAGCGATCTCATCTGCCCTCTTGCTACTGACCCGGTCAACAGTCAGGACCTGTTGCAACGCCTGGTAAGTGATCACGGAGATGATCGACAGAATAAATATGGATACCAGCAATTCGATCAGGGTAAAACCGCCAACACGTCTGTTCACCAGCTTGACTCCTTGCCGGTGTAACAGCTGAGACGGTGCAACGACTGATTATCGGCACCATTCAGAATCTCAACTTCTATTCGCCGCACATTCTCATAGGGAGTCTCACTCACCTTGCGCAGCCAGTTAAATCGATACGGTGTCTGCTTCTCTGTTCCCTTGACCTCACCTGTTTTGCTCCACTGCTCACTCAGTTGCAACGCAACCAGGTTATCCATTGCTGTCCAGTCAGCCCAGGTTCGTTCCTGGATCGAACCCAGGTTAGAGGTGTACTGGCCAAGCATCTTCAGACCACTGGTCAGGGCGATGGCAACAATTGTCAGCGCAATCAGCACTTCAATCAGGGTGAATCCACTTTCATTACCCGGGCTGTGCCGACTGTTCATTTTTCAGCCTCCAGATGTGTGAGGATGCGCCCGGTTGGCGTCATCTCAATTTTGCGCTGCTGCAGTCCCTCAAGATCAAAAAGCATTTCAAACGGAATCGCTTCTGCATCAGGAATTAACTGGATCTGAGGTTTGATTTCTGCATCATCGCCTGTCGGCGGTTCCTCATCGAGTACCTGTGGCGCAGCATCCACATAGAGAGTCAGACGCAGCTCTTCGGGAAACTCACGCGGTTTGAAGAAATTTTCGTTGACCGGATACCAGCCTTCCTTGTCACTGGCAAGAAACAGGTAACCGGATTTATAAAGATATAGACCAAGTGCACGGCGCCTGAAGAGCGTCTCCTCTCCGGCAACACGAAGAGAGAAGGCAAGCTGTTGTACGCTTTCGTCGACAACTGACTGTGCATCGCGTCCACGAATCGCCAGCATGGCAACAGAAACAAGCACACCGACCAGTGCGAGAACGACGAGAATCTCGATCAGTGTGAAACCATTGCTACGCTTATGATTCATAGGGAAAATGTCATCCGTGTGTCCCTACCGCCATCCATGGCGGTCGAAAACGGGGCTCCATCGATATCGGCCCTGGGCCGGTATGACTGGGCCCCTGTAATTACTCAATATTCCAGTTGCCAATATCAGCTGCCTGGCCTTCTCCACCTTCGAGGCCATCGCTACCAAGGGTAAAGATATCCATCTCACCGTGATCACCGGGACTGAGGTAGAGATAGGTTTTTTTCCACGGATCTTCCGGAAGGTGCTGGATGTACTTGGGAACCAGTACTGCCAGACCCTGTTCCGTGGTCGGATAGGAGAATGTATCGAGGCGATAGAGATTTAACGCACTCTCGATTGTCCTGATATCATTCTGCGCCTTTTGTGTCCGTGCCTGGTCCGGGCGATCGATGACATTCAGTACCACGAAGGTACCCAGAATACCGATCATGACCAGCACCACCATCACTTCGATGAGCGTGAATCCACTCTGTGCTGCTCCCCTGAACTGCTGTTTTACAACTTTCATGCTTTATACCATCTGGTTCATTTGTAAAATAGGTAACAGGATAGCCAGAACAATCATCATCACCACACCACCCATGATGACGATCATTACCGGTTCCATGATGCCGACAATTGTCGTCACTGACGCCTGCAACGTACGCTCCTGGTTTTCACCTGCGCGCTCCAGCATTTCAGCCAGGTTACCCGAGGCCTCGCCGCTGGCAATCAGGTTGAGTGCCATGGCCGAGAAGAAGCCGGTATTACCCAGTGCACTGCCGATACTTGCACCCTCTCTCACACGTGCTGCTGCGTTCTTGATGTGCTCACGTATTTCAAGATTCGCAAGCACCTCTGCGGCTGTCAGCATGCCCTGTGTTGCAGACACCTTGCTGGCGAGAAGAATGCCGTAGGTAATCAGAAATCGTCCTGTATTCATCTCCCTGCTGACATGGGCAAGAAAAGGCATCTTGAGAATCAGGCGATGCATCTTCAGCTTGAATGCCGGTTTCGTGTAGGCCCATGTATACAAGGCAATCGCTACCGCAATCACCACCGCTACGACGATACCGTAGTTTTGCAGAAAATCACTCAGCCAGATCAACCCGCGCGTCAGTAGAGGCAGGTCCTGATCCATGTGCTCAAAAACGGAGATCATCCTGGGCACCACGAAAACCATCAGGATCACGACGATCAGTACAGCAACGATACTCACCACCACCGGGTAGAGCATCGACAACATCACTTTCTGACGTGTTTCGTTAGCTTGCTCTGCGTAGTCGGCAAGACGTTCAAGCACACCTTCGAGCTGCCCTGACTGTTCACCCGCTGCGACTGTTGCAGCGTAGTACTCGGGAAAAGCCTGTGGATGCTGGCGCAGTGCATCTGCCAGTGATACACCTTCGACAACACGGGAACGCACGCTCGTGTAGAGACTCTTCTGCCAACTTTTATCAGCTTGCTTAACGAGCACACGAAGCGCCTCTTCGACTGGCAGTCGGGCACGTAACAGGGTGGCCAGCTGACGGGTAAACATCGACAAATCTGTCGCACCAAGACGACGATCGACACTGCGTTTTGTCAATGAACTTGCAGAGCCGCCCTTTTCACTCTTCTTGAGGTCACGACCGCTGGCCTCCTGCAGCGAAACCGGATTCAGGCCATCTGATCTCAGCAACTGACGCAGATGCTTGGGGGAGTCGGCCTCCTGTACACCTTTTCGGATTCGTCCCTGTGCATCCAGGGCTTCCCATGACCAGGCTGGCATAGCTAGCTGTCACCGTTACCTAGTCCGACGACACGAACCAGTTCATCCAGTGTTGTACGTCCCTGTATTACAAGCTCCACGCCCTCCTGCTGAAGCGAACGGCTGCTGCTGCGGGCATGTTCGAGCAGTTCATGTTCACCAGCACCTGAATGAATCAGGCTCTGCATTTCGTTATCAATATGGATGTACTCATAAAGGCCAACGCGTCCGCGATAACCTGTCTGGCCGCATTCTGAACAACCATGTGCATGATAGAGCGTTGGAGGATTGGCGCTATCTGCCCGAACAAGTTCACACTCTGCTGCATCCGCCGTGTAGGCTTCCCGGCATGAGGTGCACAACAAACGCACCAGGCGCTGGGCAAGTACACCATTAAGACTGGTCGAGAGCAGGAAGGGTTCAACACCCATATCGCGCAAACGGGTAATTGCGCCAATCGCCGTGTTGGTGTGCAGGGTTGAGAAAACCATGTGGCCGGTAAGACTCGCCTGCACTGCAATCTGGGCAGTTTCGAGGTCACGAATTTCACCCACCATGATGACATCCGGATCCTGTCGCAGAATTGAGCGTAGTCCGGCAGCAAAGGTCATACCGATCGCCGGATTGACCTGTGTCTGGTTGATACCGTCGATGTAATATTCAATCGGGTCCTCGACCGTCATGATGTTGCGCTGGTTGTCATTCAGACGTCCAAGCATGGCGTACAGCGAAGTTGTTTTACCCGAACCGGTAGGACCTGTAACCAGCAGAATGCCGTGTGGTTTACGAATCACATTCTCAACCGTGGTTCGCAGACTCTCAGGCATTCCAAGCTGTATCAAATCGAGTCTGCCCGCCTGTTTGTCGAGCAGACGCATAACAACCTTCTCGACACTACCCACCGGGATCGTCGAGACACGTACATCTACCGAACGGCCGCCAAGCTTGAGCGAGATACGACCGTCCTGCGGCAGGCGCTTCTCGGCAATATCCAGCTTAGCCATAACCTTGATTCGCGAGATGATCGGTGGCGCAAATTTGCGCTCAGGCTGCAGCACCTCTGTCAGTGCACCATCAACACGAAAGCGGATACGAAGACGGTTCTCATAGGGCTCGATATGAATATCCGAGGCATTCTGACGAATCGCCTCTGTCAGCAGTGCATTGATGAGTCGAATCACCGGTGCATCATCGGCACTTTCGAGCAAGTCTTCAGGTTCGTGGATTTCGTCGATCAGGCGATTCAGGTCGACATCAGTATCAAAACCCTCGACATTCGTCATTGCACTGGCAGCTGTCGCTTCCTGCTGATTCTGCATCTGGCTGCTGAAATAGGATTCATCGACCAATTCCAGGTGACAAGGACGACCAAGATAACGCCGCACCTCGGCTAGCTGGGCAGTTGAGAAGCCGGGTCGCGCAATAATTGACACGGCTTCATCAGCAGCCAGCGGCTGCTCCTTGATCAGCAATCCGAAACGACGTGAAAATGCGTAGCCCAGGATTTTACCTGCACTGTCATCCTGTGTTTCTTCGAGAAATTCAGTATCAATGTTTCCAGAGGCCATTCGTATCATCCGTGCTTTTCTTCTGTTTGACCGGCTGTGGCTCAATCTCACGCCCTCTTGCATCCAGCTGCTTCAATACCGGGTGCTCTGCTTCAGGCAGCAGGGTAATACCGGCTTGCTGTTTTACCAGCTGCATATCGCGCACTTCCTTGTGGCGCTTGCGCGTGGCATTGAGGTTCTTGTAGGAGTCACGCAGGATACTGGGACGAATAAAAATCATCAGGTTGCGTTTCTCACTGGTATTTTTTCGATGCGTAAAGAGCTCACCAAGAACAGGAATATCACCCAGGAGTGGAACACGGGTTTCGGCCTCGGAAATACGGTCGTCAATGAGACCACCCAGTACAAGAATGCTCTCGTCATCAACCACCACCTTGGTTTTGATGGTGCGCTTGCTGGTAATCGGGTTGTCGCTGGCAGCTGAGCCAGGCACAACGCTTGAGATCTCCTGATCTATATCCAGCACCACTGCCTTGCCCTTGGATATCTGCGGCGTAATCTTGAGTGTCAGGCCAACATCTTCACGTGTGATTGTCTGGAAAGGATTCGTCGCATCACCGGTGGTGGTGGTATAGGAACCTGTTGTAAAAGGCACTTCCTGACCAACGGTAATTTCGGCTTCATGATTATCCAGCGTCAAAATACTGGGAGTCGAAAGGATGTTTGAATCCGAGTCATTATCGAGCGCCCTGCCGATAGCAGCAAAACTCATACCACCACCATGCAACAGGCCAACAAGGGTGCCCTGGGAAACCGCACTCGTTCCGAGCAGAGAAGCAATCGCCTCACCTGCAGATGTATCATCATCACCAGAAGTCGATTCAAGAAGTTCATCACTCGCTCCAAGCCACTGGATACCCAGCTCAGCTTCCTTGGTGAGTGACACCTCGGCAATCAGGGCCTCGACCAGCACTTACGAACGACGCACATCAAGGCGACGAATAACGGAACGAAGCTCCTTCATACGGCCCGGACGTGCAGTAATAATCAATGAGTTTGTCTCGACATCAGCCTGTACACTTGGAACCTGCTCTTGCGCTCCCGGCGAACCAGCAGCTGGAGAAACAGGTGCACGTACTGTTGCCAGCTTTTCTATGATGGGCGCAAGATCCTCTGCCTTGGCAAAGTGCAGTGCCACAACATGGATATTCCTGTTGTCCTTGACCGGTGTATCGAGCTGGGAAATGATGCGCTTGATGCGTTCACGGAAACCAACATTGCCTGACACCAGCACCGAGTTGGTACGCTCTTCAGCAACCAGCTTTGTGCCAGTTCCGGTATTAGGATTTCCGGGACCGCCAGCGCCGCCTGAACCTGCAAGCGTCTGTAGCGTAGTGACAATGTCTGTCGCAGAAGCGTGTTTCAGCGGAATTGTCTCAAGCTCGGATTCAGCTTCCTGATCGAGGGTTTCCAACATCTGGCGTATCTTTGCAATGGTACGCCTGCTGGCAGCAACGATCAGGCTGTTCGAATTGGCGTGTGCAGCAAGATGGCCATCCTTTTCAACCAGTGGGCGCAGAATCGGTACCATCTGTACAGAAGGGACATGCTCGACGGGAATCACCTGCACCTCGATCGAGTCATCATCCGTCGCACTTCCGCTGAGGTTTATCGGTGCCTGTTCACGTGATGAGCTGGCAGGCAGGATACGCACCAGGTTACCGTCGTCCACAGCAATAAAACCGTGTACGCGGAGAATCGACAGAAAAGTCGAGAAGAGCGTATCACCGTTGATCGGTTCGGATGAGAGTACAGTGACCTTGCCGTTGACCCTGGGATCAATCAGAAAATTCTTGCCACTCACCTTTGAGACCATTTCGGCCACTTCGCGAATATCCGTATCCTTGAAGTTAATCGTTACCTCCTCGGCAGAGGCAAACGAAGCATGCACGAGCAGCATAATTGTGAGCAGTATCAGTCCAAATTGACGCATGTTTCTATTTCTCGTGGTTAAGTCGTTACAAATCATTTAACGAAGCTCAATGCGCATATCACGCACCTTTCCGCCCCGCTCTATTTTCAGCTGCAAACTATCCGTTGTTGCAGCCATGCTTTCGATAAGGCTACCGGCATTAGCGGCCTCATTTACATTGATACCATTGATACTGAGCAGAATGTCTCCGGAACGCAAGCCGACATCCTTCAACAGTGTGCGGTCACTGCCCGGACGCAATCGCTGTCCATACACTTTGTTGTTACGCATTACAGCGATTGTACGCACCTTGCCAAATAGCGACAACGGATCAGTTTTCAGTGCCTGCAGGTATCCATCGATGCGTTTTTTCGCATTTTCATTGGTAACACGGTAAGTGCCTGCAGGCGGTCTCACCCTCGCGGTATTGCGCGATTGCGGTATTCTTGAACGTGCACTACTCGCATCTCCCTCTGACAGCGTGATGACCTCGGTGACATCGCCACGTCGTAGCGTCACCTCTTTGGCACGTATCTCGTCGATAATAACTCCATCCTTGATTTCATCACCGGTGTTATAGATATCAACACTGCCGCCGTCACTGACTGCGATCCAGGAGTTTTCCGCATCAGAAGATGCAACAACACCGACCAGTTTGACGTTGAGCCTTTTCAGAATCTGTGAATCTTGCTGGTTTGTGACGCGGGGAGCCTTTTTGACAGGTTTTTTCGTAACGGTGGCGCTCTCGTTTCCGAACAGCTTGAGGGCTTTCCAGTTAACAGTGGTTTGAGCAGTGTTTTGACGGGCAACACCAGCTTGAGTCACTGGCGTAGTGGCCACGGGCGTGGAATCAAGCAGTAACCATGAGAGAGATGCCAGCTGAGAGGCAATCGCAATCAGCAACAGTAGTACCAACACAACAGGCAGACCGGTGCCAATCCACCAGTTACTATTGTGTTGTTTCAATCTTGAAAACACATCCTGTGCTATAGACAAATCCATTCCTTGTACTTCAATGCGAATTTCATATTATCCTACCTGGGAAATCATAACAATTAGTTAATAATAATCATAACTTATAACATCACATTGATGTATAGACAAAGATTTCCCGTGCCTGTTTCTAACGCCGCCAAACACTCTTTGGCTTGCGCCTTTTAGGAGTACCAGCTTCATCAGCCTTTTTTCTCGACGGATGATACTTAGGTAGCAGATTGAAGTCCTTATCCGGCAGTTCAGCCATATCCAGCAAGGAGCGACGCTCATTCTTGTCCAGCTCACGCCACTGCCCGACCTTGACGCTGCTGTCGAGAATTATCGGACCGAAACGTACACGCTTGAGACGGTTCACCCGGCAGCCAACAGCTTCCCACAGGCGACGTACCTCGCGCTTGCGACCTTCCATGATCACGACATGAAACCAGTGGTTGCGCCCTTCTCCCCCGGAATCAACAATCTCCTCGAAGCGTGCGAAACCGTCTTCAAGCTCAACACCGTTAACAAGTTGCTCAAGCATCTCATCATCAACTTCGCCCAACACACGCACTGCGTATTCACGCTCGATTTCAGTCGATGGATGCATCAGGCGGTTGGCCAGTTCGCCATGTGTAGTGAAAATCAGCAGCCCACTACTGTTGATATCGAGCCTGCCAACCGAAATCCAGCGTCCGTGATGAAGTTTCGGCAGTCTCTTGAAGACAGTCTTGCGGCCATCAGGATCATCGCGTGAAACGATTTCACCCTCTGGCTTGTTGTAAATAATGATGTGATGGTTCTTCGCAGCCTTTGCAATCTTGTCAGAGTGTATCGTCTTGCCATCAAGCTTGAGCTGATCATCCATACTCACCCGGTCACCGAGCTGGGCAAGGCGTCCGTTGATACGAATGCGGCCTTCACGAATCCACTGCTCGATTTCGCGGCGTGAGCCAAGCCCGGCATTTGCCAGGACTTTCTGTACGCGCTCTTTGCCTGCTTCTTTATCAGTCGGTTTTGACATTGGTTTCGTCTGTTTCACTCTCTGGTTCAGCTTCGGCGGAAAGATCGGTTGTAGGAGGCCCGTCACCGTGGCGATCGGATTCGTCATCTGACTCTAAATCGCTATCGCTCTCTATTTCATCAGGATCGTTCATCCCATCTTCTGTTTCAGCTTCGGCGACGACATCAAATGTAGGAGCCTCGCGATCGGATTCATCATTTGAGTCTGGTTCGTTGTCGCTCTCTATCTCATCAGGATCGCTTATCCGGTCTGCGGTTTCAGCTTCGGTATTAGAGAGATCGGAATCATCACCCGAACCTGATTCAGCCTCTTCGTCAACCTCGGCATGCCCATCAGGATCCATGTTGAGAACAGCCTCATTCGCCGCGTCAGCCTTCTCAATGTCTTCATCAGGTTCAGGCAAATTGAGCTTGCGATTGAGCTCGTCGAGGTCCTTGATCTCGGACAGCGTCGGCAAGTCTGCAAGACTCTTGAGACCGAAATAGTCGAGAAATTCACGAGTTGTCGCATAGAGTGACGGACGCCCCGGCACATCACGCTGACCAACAACCTGAACCCAGTCGCGCTCCAACATGGTCTTGACGATATTTGTACTGACAGCAACACCACGAATCTCTTCGATCTCGCCACGTGTAATTGGTTGACGGTAAGCAATCAGTGCCAGTGTCTCGAGCATGGCACGCGAGTAACGCCCGGGTTTCTCTTCCCACAGGCGCGAAATCCGTGTCGAGTACTGCTTGCGTACCTGGATTCGCCAGCCACTGGCAACTTCGACAATCTCGATTCCGCGACCTTCAAAATCCTGCTGCAGCTGTTCGAGCACATCGCGCAACTCATTACGGTCCGGCTGCTGTTCATCGAGAAACAGCGACAGAAGTACGTCCAGGCTAAGTGGTTTGCCTGCTGCCAGCAGTGCAGCCTCAACAGTGTTTTTCAGATCGCTTTCGGCGGGAGTATCCGACTCATCATCAGATTCCACTGCATCGCTCTCCTCGACTGATGGTAATGGAGTTGCATCATTGACTTGCTCATCCGTAATTTCGGGAGCCTCGTCCTCGGTGTGAATCTCTTCTGAATTTGTTTCGTTGTTATTCGACATGACTACTACGTGCCTTAACATGGATTGGTGCATAGTTGTCGGACTGCACCAGTTCCAGCAACTGCTCTTTGATTAATTCGAGGATGGCCATAAAGGTGACCACCACGCCCATACGCCCTTCGGAAATATCGAAAAATTCGCTGAAGGAGGTAAATTGGTCTGCGCGAGCCTTTTCCAGAACGATTGACATGCGCTCACGCATCGAGAGAGTCTCTTTTTCAATCTGGTGACTGGTAAACATGTCAGCGCGTCGCAATACATCGTAAAAAGCGACCAGAACTTCTTTCAGATCAACATCAGGCAACGGACGCTCAATATGCTTGTAGGGATCCGCAACTTCTGTCTGGTAGTGATCACGCCCCATGCGTGGCAGCTCTTCGATATCCTCCGCGGCCTGCTTGAAACGTTCATACTCCTGCAGACGACGAATCAACTCGGCACGAGGATCATCCTCGCTGTCATCTTCGACGTTAACTCGCGGCAGTAACATGCGCGACTTGATTTCGGCCAGCATCGCAGCCATCACCAGGTACTCTGCGGCCAGCTCCAGGCGAAGAGTCTGCATCATGGCGATGTAATTAATGTACTGCGCGGTGATATCTGCAATCGGTATATTGAGAATATCGAGGTTCTGGCGCTTGATCAGGTAAAGCAGCAAATCCAGCGGACCTTCAAAAGCCTCGAGAATCACCTCGAGTGCGTCCGGTGGAATATAGAGGTCACCCGGCAACTCCAGCATGGGTTCGCCCTGCACGACTGCGAAAGGCATCTCCTGCTGCTGAGGCTGTGTTGTGACCTGCAACTCTTCCTGTTCCATTAGCGAATCGCTTCCAGTGACATCACTTCGCGAACTTCCGTCATGGTGTCATAGGCAACTTCACGTGCTGCTTCACAACCCTCATTGATGATAGTACGCACGACGTCAGGATCCGATTCAAACTCGGCAGCGCGTTCACGCATCGGCTGAAGCTCGTTGACAACAGCATCGATAACAGGCTGCTTGCAGTCGACACAACCGATGGAAGCAGAGCGACACCCCTCTTGTACCCAGTCACACACCTGCTTGTCGGAATAAACCTCGTGGAACTGCCATACCGGACATTTTGATGGATCACCCGGATCATTACGGCGTACACGTGCCGGATCAGTCGGCATGGTACGCATCTGCTGCGACACCTCGTCCGGGTCGGCACGCAGTGAAATCGTATTGCCATACGACTTGGACATTTTCTGTCCGTCAAGCCCGGGCATTTTCGAAGCCCGGGTCAGCAATGGCTGTGGCTCAGGCAGGATCACCTTGCCGCTGCCTTCAAGATAACCAAACAGGCGATCACGATCGGAAACGGTAATGTTCTGCTGTCCCTCAAGCAGCGCTCGTGCTGCTGCCAGCGCTTCCTCGTCACCACGCTCCTGCCACTCCTTGCGGTAGCGTGCATAGAGTCTGGCGTTCTTCTTGCCCATCTTCTTCGCTGCTGTTTCTGCCTTGTCGCCGAAGTCTGCTTCCTTGCCATAGATATGATTGAAACGACGCGCCACTTCACGCGTCAGCTCAACGTGTGCAACCTGGTCCTCACCAACAGGTACAAGACCGGCCTTGTAAAGCATGATGTCGGCACTCTGCAGCAGCGGATAGCCGAGAAAGCCGTAGGTTGCGAGATCTTTCTCTTTCAGCTTCTCCTGCTGATCCTTATAGCTCGGCACGCGTTCCAGCCAGCCAAGCGGAGTAATCATCGATAGCAACAGGTGCAGTTCTGCATGCTCGGGCACGCGCGACTGAACAAAAAGTGTCGCCTCGTTAGGATTAACACCGGCTGCAAGCCAGTCGATGACCATATCCCAGACAGACCCGGGAATAATGCTTGGATCATCATAGTGTGTTGTCAGGGCATGCCAGTCGGCAATGAAAAAGAAACAGGGGTACTCGTGCTGGAGTTCAACCCAGTTTTTGAGAACACCGTGGTAATGGCCAAGATGCAGGCGGCCGGTGGGACGCATGCCGGAAAGGACGCGGGCATGCTGGTTGGCGACCTTGCTGAGAGAGAGTTCGTTTGAATCCATCAGGTTTTAGTTAATTCCGTAAAGTGAAAATGTCAGGTTTTGCAGTGTACCGATCGCCGGCCACAAGAAATGGCCAAGGAATCCGCTAACAAGCAGAACAATGAGGATAATCATACCGAATGGCTCAAGCCGGGAAAATGGCTCTGCCAGGTTTGGCGGTAATATTGACGCTAGCACACGACCTCCGTCGAGCGGCAGAATCGGCAACAGGTTGAGGAGCGCCAATACGGCATTAATCAAGACTCCGTAAAATGCCATGTAGACAAGCGCCTGGGTAATAGACGGAATGCCGGTGGTGGTCGCAAATTTTGCCACCAAGCCCCACATGATCATCATCACCAGGTTTGAGCCTGGTCCTGCGAGAGCAACCAGTGCCATGTCGCGCCGCATATTGCCCAGCCTGAGCACATTCACAGGTACCGGCTTGGCATAACCGAAGACGAAGCCTGTCAGCAACAGCATACCAACTGGTAGCAATACGGTGCCGATCCAGTCGATATGTGGCAGCGGATTAAGGGTAATACGCCCCATCTTACGTGCGGTGTCGTCTCCAAGTTTATCGGCCACCCAGCCATGCGCCGCCTCGTGCAAGGTAACGGCGAAAATGAGCGGCAAAATAAGCGCGGAAATCTGTTGAATGATATTGAGTTCTGGCATCGGGGGATTATACCGGAAAGTGACACGACTATCCGATGGTGATTGCCTGATTTTTCAGCCGGTAAAAGCGTTGCGCATTGAGCTGAAATATCGCCTCGTGACAGGAATCATCTATATTATCAATAATTGTTTTTATATCATTGTTATTAAATGGTAATTTAGCTCTTGTTGAGGGCAGATCTGTCGCAAACATCAGTGCAAGTGGATTCACAGCCAGCAACTGTCTCATGACCTCAACAATATCAAATTCAACACGCCCGAAGCCACACGCCTTCACCATGGCGCCAGCCTCGACGAGTTCAAGCAGAGTATCAAAGCCATCCAGACTCATTCCGAGGTGATCAATTGAGTAGGCAGGAAAGCGTAGCAAACGTGACTTCAACTGCGGAAGGACGGCAGAATCGACATAGAGCTCAACATGCCAGCCGGCAAGTTCATGCACACGATGGGCCATATTTTCAAGATGATCGAGCTGTTCTGAACCACCGCGAAAGAGATTGAAGCGTACTCCCCTGACACCGGCGGCATCAAGATGCAGAATCTCCTCATCTGTGACAGATGCGGGCAACTGGGTGACGCCGACGAAGCCCTCACCCAACTCCTGCAAGGCCGCGACAAGATACTCCTGGTCAAAGCCCTGGAAGGAACCACTGACCACGGTGCCGCCAACAACAGGCAGGTCACTGACACGTTGGCGGTAATCAGCAACGCTGAATGGTTCGGGAACAAAACCGCGGTTTTCGATCAGTGGAAAACGCGGATCGATGATGTGCAGGTGGGCATCGAAAATCTGGGGCAACATTGCGTCAGTATACATAACCGATACTTCGTCATACCGGCCTTGAGCCGGTATTCATGGGTACGTGTGCTGCTCCTGATGGACCCCGGGTCAAGCCCGGTGTGACGACAAATGCATGTGGACCGGGATTACGAATATTGAGCCGTCAGGCCTCGATCATCTCCAGTGCATTGCCATCCGGATCACGACAGAAGAGTGCCGCGCGCCCGGAGCGGCTGAGTGTGTAGTTGATTCCGGCTTCTTCCATCACTGCAGTAACAGCTTCGAGATCTTTCACAGTCACCGCAAGGTGACGGTCTCGCCCGCCGTGCTCCGGCCGGTCGTCAACAGGATCAGGGTTTTCCAGTTCGAGAAGGTGGATCTGTTGATCACCAAGTTGCAGCCAGGCACCGGGAAACGACAGCTGCGGGCGTTCTGCCTCCTGCAGACCGAGCAGATCGGAGTAAAACTCAAGCGCCTTGCCAGTGTCAGCAACCAGCAGGCTGACATGATGCATGCAACTTATTTCAGGTTTGTTCATTTTTCTCCTCATCGTCAGCCATTGAGAGGGTAACCAGGTAACCTGCAATGACGATAATCGCTCCGCCAATCACTTCACGAAATGACAAAATCTCGCCTGCAATCAAGGCCGCCGAGACACCACCGACCACCAGTTCAAACAGCAGGATAACAGCAGACCTCTGGGCACGCATGTGGGTGACGCCGTACTGCAGGGTCAGATTCGACATCGCAAATCCGAATATACCGAGTAAAATAGCCCAGCCGATAACCTCAACATCAACCTGCGGTAATGCCTCGGTACGTATCAGGACGGCAAAGCCAGCCACGAGGATACATCCAGCCCAGGTGACCTGGGTTTTGAGCAGAATCGGTTCATAGCGCAGTTTGCGTATCATCAGGTTATTGAGGGCAAATGCCATACCGGCCGATAGCGCCAGCCAGTCTGCTATTCCCTGTGGCCAGGGCTGTTCTAGCTGAGGATTCCACAGCATCAGCAATACGCCGCACATTGCCAGCAGCATCACTCCAGCGATACGCAGACTGATATGCTCATGCAAAATCCAGTGCGCAAACAGCAAAGTCCAGACCGGCGCCATGTAAAACAGCAACAGAACCCGCATTACGGTGCCTTCCAGCATGGCGATGATAAAAGCTAAATTCCCCCACCCGGCCGCAAGTGCCAGGCACAGGTAGAGAAACCAGTGCGTTCTGATTCTGGACAACTGCCGCAACCAGGGCAGTGACACCAGCAGGGCAGCCGTATAGCAAACCAGGGTCAGCCACAAAGCATTCAATCCAGCGCTTTCGAACAGGCGCAGCGGCCACCAGAGAATGCCCCAGAAGGTCGTCGACAACAGCAAGTTGACAACCGGCCAGAATGTGCCTGGAGAATTCCGGTGTGGAGTCGATGATTCGATCACGATAAAATACTCTCTTTCGCTTCGCCAATAACCTGAGAAAACCGTATGAATCCCGGTCTCGATCACTTGCACCCCTACCCGTTCGAAAAGCTTGCTGCTCTGAAGGCGGGTGCTGAGCCGCCTGCTGCATTGTCGCACATCGCTCTTTCGATCGGTGAGCCCAAGCATGCAACACCTCACCTGGTGACAGAAGCTGTTATCGAACACATGCACCAGCTTGCAGTCTACCCTGCAACGCGTGGCATGCCGGAACTGCGCGAGGCGATTAGCGCATGGTTGACGACGCGCTTCTCTCTTCCACAAGGGAGTCTTAGTGCCGACAAGCACGTGCTGCCGGTCAACGGTACCCGTGAAGCACTCTTCGCCTTCACACAGGTGATGATCGATGCATCCGAGTTGTCTCTCGTGCTGATGCCGAATCCCTTCTACCAGATTTATGAAGGTGCGGCACTACTGGCAGGTGCCGAGCCCGTCTATCTGAATTGTGACGGCAATAGCCTGACACCCGACTTTGACCAGGTCAGTGCAGAGACGTGGGACCAGTGCAGCATCCTGTTCCTGTGCTCACCCGGAAACCCGACTGGTGCTGTCATTGGCAAGCCAATCCTGCAGAAACTGATCAAGCTCGCGCAACAGCATGATTTCATCATCGCTTCTGACGAGTGTTACTCGGAGATCTATTTCGACGAATCAGCACCACCGGCAGGATTGCTGGAGGCTGCAGCCGAGATGGGCAATGATGATTACAAACATTGTGTTGTATTTCACAGCCTCTCGAAGCGCTCCAATGCCCCCGGCCTGCGTTCCGGGTTTGTCGCCGGTGACAGCGACATCATCGAACAGTTTTTCCGTTACCGTACCTATCACGGCTGCGCCATGCCAATGCATCACCAGGCTGCCAGCATCAAGGCGTGGCAGGATGAAGAGCACGTCAGGCAAAATCGTGCCCTCTACTGCGAAAAATTTGATGCCGTTCTCGATATTCTCGATGGCGTACTGGAAGTCGAACGACCTGATGCAGGCTTCTACCTGTGGGCGAAAACACCTGTCGAAGACACAGAATTCGCACGCAAACTCTTTGCCGAACAAAATATCACCGTATTGCCGGGGCAGTTCCTGTCACGCGATACAGTGGACGGCAATCCAGGCAGCAATCGCGTCCGTATGGCGCTGGTCGCACCCCTTGAAGACTGCATTGAGGCGGCACAACGCATCAAAACCTGTGTAGAATCCCTCTAACTTTAAATTATTTAACAATTTCTCCCGGAGTAATTAGGAATGAATGAACTTGAACCCATTATTGTCGAAGCATTCGAGCGTCGCGCAGAAATCACCCCCCGCACCGTGGATGCACAGCTCAAGGAAGCTGTCATGTCAGCGATTGGCATGCTTGATAGCGGTGAAATCCGTGTCGCCGAGAAAGTCGATGGTGACTGGGTCGTCAACGAGTGGATCAAGAAGGCTGTACTGCTTTCTTTCCGTATCGAGGACAACAGCTTCATGAAAGGTGGTTTCACCAACTATTACGACAAGGTCCCGTCAAAGTATGCAGATATGAACTCACGTGAGTTCCGCGAAGGCGGCGTACGCGTGGTGCCACCAGCAACTGCACGCCGTGGTTCTTTCATCGCACCTGACTGCGTCCTGATGCCCTCCTACGTCAACATCGGCGCTTATGTCGATAGCGGCACAATGGTTGATACCTGGGCAACAGTCGGTTCATGCGCACAGATCGGCAAAAACGTTCACCTCTCAGGCGGCGTTGGCATTGGCGGTGTACTTGAGCCACTGCAGGCAGCACCAACCATCATCGAAGACAACTGCTTCATCGGCGCACGTTCTGAAGTCGTTGAGGGCGTAATCGTCGAAGAGGGCTCGGTCATCTCAATGGGCGTCTACATCGGCCAGAGCACCAAGATTTTCAACCGCGAAACAGGCGAAGTCAGCTACGGACGCATCCCGGCCGGTTCTGTTGTTGTTTCAGGTAACCTGCCCTCAAAGGATGGCAGCTACAGCCTCTACTGTGCGGTTATCGTCAAGACAGTTGACGAGAAGACACGTGGAAAGGTTGGTATCAACGAACTGCTGCGTGGAATTTAAAACAATCATGTAGGAGCCCCGTCTCGGGGCGATTAAAAATACCAGCTGGATCGCCCCGGGGGCGGGGCTCCTACAACTTGCTGATAAAACACAAATGACTACAACTCTCTACGGCATACCCAACTGCGACACCATGAAAAAGGCGCGCAAATGGCTGACTGACAAAGATATCGATTACAGCTTTCACGACTTCAAGAAAGCCGGACTGGAAGAACAACTGCTCGACAGCTGGCTTGAGTCTGTCGACTGGGAAATCCTGCTCAACCGTCGCGGCATGATGTGGCGTAAGTTAGAGCAAGAAGTGAAAGACAACATTGATCGTGATAGTGCACGCCGGGTAATGCTGGAGACGCCAACAATCATCAAGCGACCTGTGCTTGATCTTGACGGAACAATTCACGTCGGATTCAGCGAAGAACGTTACAGCGAACTATTTGGATAAGACGCATATGTCTGAAACACTCGACCTCGCCATCAACCTGATTAACCGCAACTCGGTCACCCCTGAAGATGCCGGCTGCCAGGAAGTGATGATAGAACGCCTTGAGCGTATCGGTTTCACCATCGAACGCCTGCGTTTCGGTGATGTCGACAATTTCTGGGCAAGACGCGGCAGCGATGGCCCGCTGTTCGCATTTGCCGGACACACAGACGTGGTGCCAACCGGGGATGTTGAAAAGTGGCGTTGTGATCCATTTGAATCAGAGATTCACGACGGCATGCTCTACGGCCGTGGTGCTGCTGATATGAAAGGCAGCCTTGCGGCAATGATCACGGCAACCGAGGCTTTCGTCGCAGCACACCCGGATCACCGTGGCTCCATCGGCTACCTGATCACCAGCGATGAGGAAGGGCCCGCTACCGATGGAACCGTCAGGGTTGTGGAAACTCTCGAGGCACGCAATGAGAAGATCGACTGGTGCCTTGTCGGAGAACCATCCTCAACTGACAAAGTGGGTGACGTGATCAAGAATGGTCGCCGCGGTTCTTTGAATGCAAAACTGACGGTACACGGCAAGCAGGGACACGTCGCCTACCCGCATCTCGCCGAGAACCCGATTCACCTCGCCGCTCCGGCCATCGCTGAACTCAGCACCATCGAATGGGACAAGGGCAACGATCACTTTCCGCCAACCAGCTTCCAGATTTCCAATATCAATGGTGGTACTGGCGCAACCAACGTCATCCCTGCAACAGTAGAGATGCTGATCAACTGGCGTTTTTCTACCGAGAACAGCGAAGAGAAGATCAGAAACAGAACAACTGAACTGTTCGACCGTTATGGCTTGCGCTATGAACTTGAATGGAACCTCTCGGGCCTGCCATTTCTGACAGCAGAGGGAGAACTGGTGGAAGCCGCGCAGCACGCAATCAGCAGTGTCGCAGGTTACGAAACGCAGCTATCGACCTCTGGCGGTACATCAGATGGACGCTTTATTGCACCGACAGGTGCACAGGTGCTGGAACTGGGCCCTTTGAATGCAACCATCCACCAGATCAACGAGTGCGTGTCAGTAAAAGACCTTGATCAGCTAAGCAGCATCTACGAGGTGATACTCAAGCGGCTACTCGTCGTTTAAGTGAACTCGTTTGTTACCGAACAGACGACTTCTGATACTTCTTTTTCCTTCATGCAGCAGCGTATAGGCCACTGAATCACCAAGATAGCGTGCAACTGTATCCGCATAGGCGTTGCCAGCCGCACTCTTGTGATCATAAACAACAGGCTCACCAATATTTGCTGCACGCGTGACACTTTCACTATCAGGAATAATACCGATCAGCGGGATCGAGAGATTATCGAGAATCTGCTTCGGCGTCAGTGCGATGCCACGCTTGGCAAGGCTGTGACGATAACGGTTAATCACCAGGTAGGGAGCAATATCCTCAAGCCCCTTCTCGGCACGGTATGTACGGTTGGTCAGAAGACCGATCATGCGGTCGGCATCGCGCACCGAGGGTCGTTCAGGTGTCGCTACCAGCAGTGCATCATCGGCAAAATACATCGCCATGTCAGCGCCTTTCTCGATGCCGGCAGGAGAATCGCAGACGACGTACTGGTACTTTTTGCGCGCCTCGCTGAGAAGCTTGGCGATGCCTCTGCGTTCCAGCACCTCCTTGTCTTCGAACTGGGAGCCCGGTAACAGGGCCAGGCGTGAACAGCGCAGGTCCTTGACCACGGCATCCTGCAATGCAACTTCTTCGCGCATGACGTTGACAATGTCATAGACAATGCGTTTTTCGTGTCCCAGAAGCAGGTCGAGATTACGCAGGCCGATATCAAAATCAATCAGCAGCGTCTTGTAGCCACGCAGTGCAAGGCCAAGCGCAAATGATGCGGAGGTAGTAGATTTGCCGACGCCACCCTTACCAGACGTTACAACGATAATACGACCCACAAAGCTCTCCTTTACTGAGTAATCGATTGAAAAGAGAGGGAGTCACCATCGAGCATGACGCTACACGCGTTGCCCTTGCTCCCTTCATCGAGCTGGTCGCCGGTACGATAGACACCTGCGACCGATACCAGTTCAGCGTCCATAGATTGAGTGAATATCGCAGCATTGCGATCACCCTGGACACCAGCCAGCGCACGCCCATGCAATTCACCGTAGACATGAATCGATCCCTCGGCAAGTACCTCGGCACCTGAGCTGACCGACCCCAGGATCACTACGCTGCCCTTGGAATAGATACGCTGGCCAGATCTCAGGCTTTTGCTGATGACCTCGTCAGGGACGCTTTTCTGGCTTTTTGCAGATGCAGTAAAAGCCAACACGTTTCCTTCGCCTGTAGTGCGTGCAAAAACATTGACACCGTGGGCGACAAGAAATTCCTCGATCACCTGCTGATCAAACTCATTCGGGAGATCTTCAGCATAATTCATGGCAACATCCATGCCCTTGAACAAGGCCGGGCGCTGCTCGATCATCATCGCAAGACGGTCAATGACAGCATCTTCGTCAGGACTGAATATGCGTACCGTAGGCAAGCGATAGTCCAGAATTTTTAAATCCACTGGTAAAGGCGACATAGGTTAGTGTTCCAATCGGTATCAGGCAGCCGGCCATGGAGGCCAGCCCATTTCACTACCGCCGAGAAGATGCAGGTGGATATGAAAAACCGTCTGCCCGGCAGCTTTATTACAATTCATGACAACGCGGTAGCCCTGCTCCGCAATGCCTTCAACAGCGGCTATTTCTGCAGCCGCAAGATAGAGTTTGCCTACAAGCTCAGCATCTTCGGGATTAATATCATTTATCGTCCCGATATGCTTCTTCGGGATAATCAGGGCATGGGTAGACGCTACCGGATTGAGATCGCGGAACGCCAGTACATCATCATTTTCAAAAATTATATCAGCAGGAATTTCCCTGTTGATGATTTTGCAAAAAATACAATCGCCAGACATCAAGGTACCAGTTAAGCAGTCATCAGACTATTTGTCATTCTATCTTCTGTCGTCCGGCAAACGCGTGAGCCAGCGTTCCGCCATCGACATAACCCAGGTCTCCACCCAGTGGCACTCCATGCGCAATTCTGCTCGTCAATATACCATGTGACGAAGCTAGCTCACTAATATAATGCGCAGTCGCCTCGCCTTCAACCGTTGGATTAGTTGCGAGAATAATTTCTTTGACCACTTCCTCATCGAGACGACTCTCAAGACGGTCAAGTCCGATCTCTTTTGGGCCAAGACCATCCAGTGGTGAGAGCCTGCCATGCAGGACAAAATAGAGCCCGTTGTAGTTGGTGCTCTCCTCTATCGCCGCCAGTTCAGCTGGTGATTCAACAATACATAAGAGCGACACATCACGGCGATCACTGACACATACTGAACAGACATCCTGTTCGGTCAACGTCCTGCACCTGCTGCATTCACTGATCTTCTCCATCGCCTCACTGAGTAGACTGGCCAATCGCCGTCCGCCATCCCGGTCATGCTCTAGCAGGTGAAATGCCATGCGCTGGGCCGACTTGGGCCCTACACCCGGCAGGCAGCGAAGGCTTTCAATCAATTCCTGGAGAAGTGATGTCGCCATTTAGAAAGGGAGTTTCATTCCAGGCGGCAGGTTCAGGCCAGAGGTCAATCCGGACATGCTCTGCTCCGACTTCTCGGCAACGCGACGTGCCGCATCATTACAAGCTGATGCAATCAGGTCTTCAAGCATCTCCTTGTCATCACCAAGCAGAGAATCATCGATATCGACCTTGCGAACCTCGTGCTTACCATTCATCGTGACCTTCACAAGCCCACCGCCAGCCTCACCGGTCACCTCTTCCTCTGCCAGTTTCTCCTGCGCTTTCTGCAGCTCTTCCTGCATCTTCTGCGCCTGCTTCATGATATTGCCAATTCCGCCTTTCATCACAACCTCTTGTTCATTTCCATAAGCCTGTCATACAGGCTTGATTGTCTCATCGATTACACGTGCGCCAAGCTGCTGTTGCAACTCCTTGACGAACGGGTCGTTAACCATATCTGCTTTCGCTTCAGCCAGGCGCTGATTCTCCAGGCGCAGTTTTCGCTGTGCAGGAGTATCAACCTGTGGTTTACCCAGCGCGATTTCAAGTTTCAGTGCCGCACAGCCAAAATGCTTGCGCAGCTCCTCTTCCATTCTTTTGACCGCCATATCCGATTGCAGTGCCTGGTGCTCTTCAGGCAACACCAGCCTGAACAGATTGCCATCAACCGAATCAAAAGCGCAATTCATCGCCAACTGGCCTGAAATACCACCCAGCTTGAGTTCCTTCTGTAGTTGGTTCCAGTCGACTGACTGGGGTAACTCAGCATCCTGTGAAACAGGCGCTGCGGGGACTGCTTGCTGCTGCACTTTCTTTTTTGTTTCTGCCTCGGCTTCTGTTGCAGCCTCAGCCTGCCTGGCTGCTGGCGCAGCTACCGGTTCAGGGCTTTTTTTTTGAGCCTGACGTGGTGCTTCAGCTGGCTGACTCACAGCACCAGGCTGAAATGCCAGCATGCGCAACATCACCATTTCGAAACCACTGCGCAAGTCGGGCGCCATCGGCATATCACGTTTACCGGTTATACCGATTTGATAATAGAGCTGCACCTCGTCGGCCGGAACCGTCTCAACCATCCATGCATAACGTTCATGGTCGACCTCGTTCTCAACATTCAGGTCAGGCACAGTCTGCAACACGGCAACACGATGCAGCATGCGCAACAACTCATCAAGTACACTGCGAAAATCGGGTGAACGGTCTGCCAGCGCATCAATTTTCTGCATTAGCAGTTTACCGTCACGTGCAACCAACGCCTCAACCAGGCCAAACACGTAGTCACGTGATACCGTGCCCAGCATGCTGGCGACCTTCTCCTCGACAACCTCACCACCACCGAAATTGATCGCCTGGTCAAGCAGGCTGAGGCCATCACGCATACTGCCGTCAGCGCCGTAAGCAAGCAGAGTCACAGCGGTATCGTCATGCCCGACTTTCTCAACATCCAGAATATGGCGCAACTGACCGGCAATCTGTTCCAGTGTCAGGCGCTTGAGGCCAAACTGCAGGCAACGCGACAGAACCGTCATCGGCAGTTTTTGCGGATCGGTTGTCGCGAGCAGAAACTTGACATGGGGTGGCGGCTCTTCAAGCGTTTTCAGCAGCGCGTTAAAACTGCTGTCTGAGAACATGTGTACCTCGTCAATCAGGTACACCTTGTAGCGACCCTTGGCTGGTGCATAGGGAACATTTTCGAGGAGTTCGCGGGTCTGTTCGACCTTCGTACGCGATGCGGCATCGACCTCGAGCAGATCAACAAAACGCCCTTCATCAACTTCACGGCAGGTACTACAAACACCACATGGAGTGGAACTTACGCCCTCTTCACAATTGAGTGATTTTGCAAAAATGCGTGCCAGGGTGGTCTTGCCAACCCCGCGGGTACCGGTAAAGAGATAGGCATGATGAAGACGATCCTGATCGAGTGCGTTGGAAAGAGCCTGCACAACATGTTCCTGCCCAACCAGCTCGGCAAAGCCGTGTGGTCGCCATTTTCGGGCAAGTACCTCGTATGACATGGGCTGTAGAACACCTCGATATTGATCAAAAACCAGTGTTTATGGAGGCGGCCCGCACAAGCCACACCCCGGCACACGAGTCAGCTGCTGCGGCTGCTCCCTTCCGGGCCTGACCGGGTTCACAACCTATCGTTGCGAGGGGACCCATGCGGACCACCATAAACAGTCAGGGGATTATACGTGCTTTTGCGCCAGAGGTCTTCATTGCATAGTGCAGCAACTTTCTATAGAATCTCGCGGCTCTGGAGAGATGTCCGAGTGGCTGAAGGAGCACGCCTGGAAAGTGTGTATACGCTAACCCGTATCGAGGGTTCGAATCCCTCTCTCTCCGCCATTTAATATTATTAAAGCACTGTTTATACAGTGCTTTTTTATTTTAAATCCAATCCTATACACACTTCTATATACACTCGATAGGCTCCTTAATTCTTAAGACGAACGTCTGCTTTCGTCCAAAAGCGGACATTCAGTCTCTCCTTCAAATATCTCCGAAAATCCAGGATCAAACTATTTTAATGGTCATGAATGTAGCTACGCGATATTGATATTAACTCCCATATGTGGTGCTGGTATTTCATCTATTAATATTAGGCAGAGTCTCATTAAGTAATTAATATTAATAAGGCAAGACTCGCGAGGAGGTGAAATCTATGAGAGGCGATGGCGCCATTTATTTGATAATTTCGTATTAATCCTCCACCGGACTATCTCCTGGGAGTCACCTCATGACCTTGTTAGTAATTGCACTCGCTGCCTTTTTTGCCGCTAGCCTCACACTGTTCTCGGGCTTCGGTGTCGGCACATTGCTACTCCCAGTATTCGCTATTTTCTTTCCCATGCAGCTTGCAGTAGCAATGACTGCGATGGTTCACTTGGCCAATAATCTGTTCAAGCTAGCTCTACTTGGGCGTCATGCAGACTTTGGCGTGGTATTGCGATTTGGGATTCCGGCAATCATCGCCGCAATTGGCGGCGCCACCCTCCTCGGTATGCTGTCAGAGGCTGATCCACTGCATGTCTATCGCATCGCCGATCATGTGTTTGTCATAACCCCGGTGAAACTCACAATAGCGGTATTGATGGCTTTCTTCGCATATGCAGAACTCTCCCACACATTTTTCAAGATTAATTTCGAACGACGTTTCCTGCCACTGGGTGGATTGATAAGTGGCTTCTTCGGCGGTCTGTCTGGACACCAAGGGGCATTTCGAGCAGCGTTTCTCGTGAGACTCGGCCTGCCGAAGGAAGCCTTCGTCGCCACAGGCGTGCTGCTTGCCTGTATAGTCGATCTTTCACGCCTGACGGTCTATGCCGCCCACTACATTGGCGCAGGTTTAGAAGAGAACATACCGGTAGTAGCAGCTGGGATAGCTGCGGCATTCACCGGTTCTTTTCTGGGAGCGCGGTTGTTGCGTAAAGTGACCTATCGGACAATTCAAAATAGTGTCGCGGGCTTGATGATGATGATCGCCATTGGCCTTGGAATCGGACTTCTCTGATCTGCCCTGTGTCCTTAAAGCGATAAAACATTATTGTCAGATCACTTTTTTCATGGGTTCGCAAAGGGTTGTTAGTAGTCTTCAATCTAATTAAGCAACTTTACTCACGTAAATGTCCACTATCGGTCAAAAGCGAACATTCAGCAATTTCCAAAATCAGCCACCATTATTTTTTTGATATTTTTGTCAATATTGCGAGGAACAATAGGCCACCTATATCTATACTTAATAATAGAAGTGTATTGATACGAATTTCGTTAATGCAAATTGTGTGACATATAGGAGTCTAAGGTGATGGAAATGCAAAACATGCTCGGTTCTGTTTCAGAGAATTTGCATATAATTATCCCGATTCTTCTAGTGCTGATCGGATTAATAATTGTCTATTTGGTATTTATGGTACGCGCGATAATCGATATGCTGCGATACGATGTTAACAGTGTGCTTATCACATTCAGTTTTCTTGCCCTGATACCATTTCCCTTATTCATCATTTTAGGAGTGATGATACTTATCATTTGGCATCACCACAAAAAGGATATTCTGGCAGGTAAAATAATATCGAAGTGATTCATCGAATGTAGGCAGCTGGAGAATGTCAGCTTTAGGTCGTTAGCGGACATTAGCACACAAGACAATGTTGACGCTTCTCAACATCCGAGAAAATCAGTTTTGTCCCACATTCGCAAGCTTTTCTGGCCTCAATGGATTTCAGATACTGCGACAACGTAATTTTTACCGTAATACTTAGCGCATTTGGGACAGGTCGTATAGAAGAAATAGGTTTGTTTGACCTGCTTTCCCCTGTTTTCCACGAACTTCTCCATTTCTTTTTCCCATTTGGGCGCATTTTTATAAGGTCCTTCAAACACCTTGGTGAGAAAGTCCCCTGTCATCCTTGTCATTTCTTGCCCAGGAACCTCTTTCGTGACTGAAAAGAAATGTTCACCTCGCCAAGCGGAAGGATCGTGTGAAAGCACGATTATCTGCTCCGTATCCACGGCACCAGCTTCTTCGATTGCACCAAAGGTATTGATATATACAGATCCGAGATTGATGGGAATGTGAAAAACACCCCAATTTTTAGCTTTCACGAACAACTTGTCATCGAAATGAAGTTCCTGCTCATCCCAACCTTCTGGTTTAAATCTTGGACAACAGTTAGTAGGGTTATCACTTGCGTCATATCTAGGCAATGCGTTGGTTTCCATTTTTGCCCTCCATGCATCTGCAAAGATCTATTAATGTAATAAATATAGCACCGTGATAGTTTTTCGCTTGCCTCTCCAATGTCCGCTTTGGGTCGGTAGCGGTCGTTCAGACTAGCTGAGGCGAGAAATCTTGCCGAAGGTCTGCTTCCGGCCAAAAGCAGACGCTCAATAAAAGGACTATAGTATAAACAGAACTGATAATTTGCATGAATAGAGGTAGTTCTCTCATGATAAGGCTACTATCTACAATACTACTGGCTGTTTCGGTTTCAATTAGTGGCTGTCAAACACAGCTGGCGAAAAACCAAACACAGTCGAATTATCAGGGAGAAAAGCTACCCGGCCAAAATCAAATGGGGCTGGATGATCTAATCAGAAAATGCGAGAAAGATAGAGATCATGCCTGGAAGAAATACAAAAAGGCTTCAGCACGTGTTGAGAGGTTGAAGAGAAAAACTTACCAATCCCCCGAAGAAGTAGAACGAGTCATTGGCTCAGCTGAAGTCGACGCAAAGATTTGGTTAGCCAAAGCAGATAAAGCCGCGAAAAATTGTGAGAAGTTATTGTCATGTCGTGAACTAGCACGTACTTCTGCATTACGTTTAAAGATGCCTTCACATAAAAGTAAAAATCAACTTGAAGGATCATCAAGTATAACGGGTGATGAACTGTTAGCACTAATAGATGAACAGTGTGCGGCGGATCAAGCCACATTAGCAAATAATTTTGAATCTTTTACACAAGTACTCGAACGCGAGGAAGCTGAAGCCAATTATCGGATTGGTGTTACTACATCAGACTCTGGAAATCCATGGCATCCACCAGCAAGCTCAAAGGTCCCATCCCTCTCCAAACGATTTAAGTTTAGGTCAGACAAACGGTTAATACGAGTTGACGAACTGGATGACACCAATGATCCTCAAATTAGACCGAATATTGATTCTCAAACTAGAACAATAGACCAACCTTAAAACGAAAATGATCACTGGAATAGGCTCGGAGTCAGCAAACCTTTGATATCTTAGCTAAATCCGAAAAAACACATCGGGTCGGTAGTGCTTGTTCAACCAAGTTGGGCTGCCAAATTCGCCATATGTCCGCTTTCGGCCAGAAGCGGACATCGGTTGCATCCACACTTCATCAATTGTTATTATTTCTTTATAGCCTCAACTCACAGGAAGAAACAACAATGAAGAAAATTGCACTGTCTCTACTTGGCGCATCCATGATTGCGTCTTCAACTGTTACAGCCGATCCCGCTGCTTTTATTGGTGTTGCGTACGGCTTCGGTGGCAACTTTGGCCTGACCGCCAAGGTACTCTCCAGTGATGAAGAAGATACGGGTGTCGCAGCACTGGGCGCTACATATTACTTCGGTACTCCAACACCATGGGGTGTTGATCTGAGTGCTGGTTATGCATGTGATAATTCGGCCTTCCTGCTCGGCTACGATTTCCTTCAGAAGACGGTTACAGGTAGTGCCGGATGGGCTGATACCGAGAATGAGGACAGTAGCTACAGTCCTCCCAGGGATTAAAGATAAATCAATCTTACCAGGGTATTCACAAGGCGTACTTTGGTGCGCCTTTTTCTTGTCTACTTAACGTCTGCTTTGGGTCGGAAGCCGCCATTGGCAGGATACTACTCTCTTCTGCTAATCCCAGGGAAGGGACTGCGAAGCTCAGCAACTGAGTACCCGCTATATATAAGATATGATCGAATCTTAATATCTATTTCGTCAGAACGAGTATGAGTCAGCACACCTGACTCACTTCACCAACCTCACTACATTACCTTTCACCAAATAACTTTCGATCAGAAACTAGCAACGTAAGTCTAATAACCGATAAATGCCAACCGGTATTTTTCAGAATAATTTACAAAAATTAATCACGAAAATTATATTTCCCTATCACCAATCACCCTAACATCAGTATCACAAAGGTTACTCCATACCTCTATCCCACTGTTTTTATTAATTAATTATTTATTTATCGGATGTTTTAGTACGTATGTACTAATACTGGTTTTTTCCTTCACTTTTTCAATATTAATGCTAGACTGTCGTTCATAAAAAATAAAACAGGGCGGTAATTATCGCCAGTTTTCGAATTTTAACTTTGGATAAACGTCATAATGGCATCACTATTTGAAGAATTAAGGAAAAGTTCGACCTACAACGGAACGAATGCGAATTTCATCGAAGCGCTCTACGAGGAGTACCTTGAAGATCCTGATTCAACCCCGGATGAGTGGCGAGTAAAATTCGACGCCCTAAGTATCGGCAGCGAGACAGTCGAAACACCACACTCCCCTATTCGTGAGCACTTTGAAACCCTGGCCAAATCCCCTGCCAGTCGCAGCAATATGGGCATCACACCTGCTGCTGCACACAAACAGGCCTCCGTACTGCGATTGATTAACGCTTACCGCGTCCGCGGTCACCAGAATGCAGACCTCGATCCACTCAAGCTCAGGCCGCAACTGGAACTGACTGAATTACTTCCGGCAACCCACGACCTTGGACCGGAAGATATGGAGACCGAGTTCAATACAGGCTCTCTCTACGCCCCGGAACAGCTAAAGCTGAAAGATATCATTGAACATGTACGTGGAGCCTATGTCGGCAAGATTGGCGCCGAGTACATGCACATCACCGAAACAGCAGAAAAACGCTGGTTGCAGAAACGCCTCGAAGGCTACAAGGGCACACCTGTCCTCGAAAAGGAAGATAAACTCTGGCTCCTGAAAACCCTGACCGCTTCAGAAGGTCTCGAACGCTACCTGCACAACCGCTATGTCGGACAGAAACGTTTCTCACTTGAGGGTGGCGAATCCCTGATCCCTCTTCTCGATGAAGTGATCCAGCGTGCCGGAAACAGTGAGGTCGAGGAAGTCGTTATCGGAATGGCGCATCGCGGTCGACTCAATGTTCTGGTCAACATCATGGGCAAGAGCCCTTCTGTCCTGTTCGATGAATTTGAAGGCAAGAAAAAAGCCCAGGGCATAGTAACAGCTGGCGACGTCAAGTATCACGGCGGCTTCTCTTCAAATGTAGAAACACCCGGTGGCAAGGTACATATTGCTCTTGGCTTCAATCCATCACACCTTGAGATCATCAATCCCGTTATCGAGGGATCGGTCAAGGCACGCCAAGATCGCCGCATGGATGCTGAAGGCAATAATGTGATGGCCATCTGTATCCATGGTGATGCAGCATTCGCCGGCCAGGGTGTCGTGATGGAAACCATGCAGATGTCACAGGCACGTGGATTCTATACCGGAGGCACCATCCATATCGTGGTCAACAACCAGATCGGATTCACAATCAGTAATCCGCTGGATTCACGTTCAACCCACTACTGTACCGACATTGGCAAGATGATCCAGGCACCAATTCTGCATGTTAACGGTGATGATCCCGAGGCAGTGATTTTCGCCACACGTCTTGCCACAGATTACCGCACAACATTTAAAAAAGACGTCATCATTGATCTTGTCTGCTATCGCCGCCTGGGCCACAACGAGGCCGATGAGCCTGCAGTCACCCAGCCGGTCATGTACGACAAGATCCGCAGTCATCCGACTACGCGAACTCTCTATGCAGAAAAATTGATTGCAGAAGGGATTATCACTCCAGACGAGAGCACCGCGATGGCTTCCGATTGCCGCGATATCCTCGACCGTGGTGAAAGCCTCACACGTCCGGCAATCAAGAACCAGCAGAGTCCCTACAGGGTTGATTGGGACAAGTATCGTGAAGCTGAAATCACCGATGACTGGGATACTGGAGTCGATGGTGACAAGCTTGCAGAACTTGCCTTCGACCAGCTACGCCTGCCAGAGGAGTTTGTACCCCACAGGCGTATCCAGAAAATTCTTGATGATCGCAGACGTATGGCCGATGGTGAAATCTCCTGTGACTGGGGTTACGCGGAGAACCTTGCGTATGCATCGCTGCTGGACGATGGCTTTCATATCCGCTTGTGTGGACAGGACGCAGGACGCGGTACCTTTTTTCATCGACACGCTGTACTACACGATCAGAAAACCGGCAACGCCTTTATCCCCCTGAAAAACCATGACAACGAGAATGGCCACGGACATTTTACTGTAATCGACTCACTCCTCTCGGAAGAGGCTGTGCTCGGTTTCGAGTACGGCTATGCCACTGCATTTCCCGAGACGCTGGTTATCTGGGAGGCGCAGTTTGGTGATTTCGCCAATGTCGCACAGGTGGTTATTGATCAGTTCATCACTTCGGCTGGTTCCAAGTGGGGTCTGCACAGCGGCCTCACACTGCTGCTACCACACGGTCAGGAGGGTCAGGGTGCCGAGCATTCATCCGCGCGCCTCGAGCGTTACCTGCAGCTGTGCGCAGAAAAGAATATCCAGGTGTGCGTACCAACAACACCAGCACAGATTTTCCACCTGCTGCGCAGACAGATGGTGCGCCCGCTACGCAGACCACTGGTCGTCATGTCTCCCAAGAGTCTGCTGCGTCACCCTCTCGCCGTCTCAAAACTGAAGTTCTTCGACGAAGGGCGCTGTTTCCAGACAGTGATCAAAGAGCCAGATCCAATCCAGCCAGAAGCGGTGGAACGTGTTGTCCTGTGTAGTGGAAAAATCTATTACGAACTGGTTCAGTCACGCCGTAGCCAGAACATGGAGAATGTTGCCCTCGTCAGAGTCGAGCAACTCTACCCATTCCCGGATGAGCGAGTCAGTGAGGCGATAGCTCCCTATACAAACTGCAAGGAATATATCTGGTGCCAGGAAGAGCCCCAGAACCAGGGTGCATGGGACCAGGTTAAACATCGCCTGTTCAATGTCGTCCCGAAAAATTCACCACTTTACTATGTCGGCCGACCAGCCTCCGCAGCACCGGCTACCGGCTACCCATATCTTCACCAGATGCAACAGGAAACCCTGGTTGATGATGCACTGGCTGGCTATATCAACCCCCAAATGAACAAGAGGCACGTATGAGCACTGATGTCCGAGTCCCTGCACTCCCCGAATCTGTTGCAGATGCAACAGTCCTGACCTGGCACAAGCAACCTGGAGACACTGTTGTTCGTGACGAGAACCTTGTCGATCTCGAAACCGACAAGGTCGTTCTTGAAGTTCCGGCACCGGCTGACGGCGTCCTTGGTGCAGTTTCTGCTGCCGAAGGCGATACGGTAACAGCCGATGAGCTGTTGGCCATCATTGAAGCTGGATCAGCAGCTGCAACTCCCGCTGCTGCACCAGCCAAGGCGGCTGCGCCTGCAAAAGAGGCACCACAGGAGAGTGACAGCAATGCTGATGAAGAGCCGGTACTGACACCATCGGTACGTAAACTGGTCAAGGAGCTTGGCGTCGATGCTTCCAACATCAAGGGTACCGGCAAGCATGGCCGCATCCTCAAGTCTGATGTCATGGCGCATATGGACAAGCAGGAGAGCGAGGGTGCAACTCCTGCGGCTAAGACAGAAGCTGCGGCAGTTGTCACACCTGCCGGTGCACGTCCAGAACAACGCGTACCTATGACACGCCTGCGTGCTCGTATTGCCGAGCGACTGATCGAGGCACAGTCTACAGCTGCAATTCTCACCACCTTCAACGAGGTTAACCTGCAGGCGATCATGGACATCCGCAAGCAGCACCAGGATGCGTTCGTCAAGGCTCACGATATCAAGCTCGGTTTTATGTCATTCTTTGTCAAGGCAACCATCGAGGCACTGAAGAAGTTCCCGGCGGTTAACGCATCGATTGATGGCAATGATGTTATCTACCACGGCTATTACGATATTGGCGTTGCTGTTGGTTCACCACGTGGCCTGGTGGTAACGGTGCTGCGTGATGCAGACCAGATGACACTCGCGGGTATCGAGAACAAGATCAAGGAGTTCGGACAGCGTGCAGCAGATGGTTCGCTGACCTACGAGGAACTCAACGGTGGTACTTTCACCATCTCGAATGGCGGCGTATTCGGATCCATGCTGTCGACACCAATCCTTAATCCACCACAATCCGGTATCCTTGGAATGCATAACATCATCCAGCGTCCAATTGCCGAAAACGGTGAAGTTGTGATTCGTCCGATGATGTATCTTGCACACTCTTACGACCATCGTATTATCGATGGCCGTGAAGCAGTGCAGTTCCTGATCTCGATCAAGGAGGCACTCGAGGATCCTGCGAGAATGTTGCTGGATATCTGATCTACCTCTCCGGCATCAAAAGAAAAGCGGCCATCAGGCCGCTTGTTTTGTGGAAACCCGGACTGCTTACCTCATCACTTGGCAGCCTCTGCATCGTTCCAGGCCCTGAGCAGATCCTTTGCCGACGCTACCCATGACTCGTTGCCCGCTGCAAGTTCGATAAAGCGTTCTATATCGGCAACTGCCTGCTCCTTACGTCCCATGTTGTAGTTAACCGAGCCCCGGTTGAAATAGGGAGCTGGCAAATGTGGATCGGCTGCGATACATGCATCAAGATCAACAAGTGCTTTATCGTAATCTCCATTGTGCGCATAAAGCGTTCCGCGGTTGAAACGCGCTGCAACCAGGTCAGGTTTCAGCTCGATCGCCCTGCTGAGGTCTGCTTCTGCCTCTGCAAAACGTTTGTAGCGCAGGTAAAGCTGTGAACGGCCGACAAGATAGAGCGCATCTTCAGGATCAATGCTAACTGCCTTTTCCATGTCATCAAGAGCGCCTGAATAATCACGGTTGTGACGACGCATGTCGGAACGCACTCCATGCAGCTGCGCATTCTCGGGATAAATGGTTATTGCCTCATCCAGAACGGCAAGTGCTTCGGCTATACGACCTTCACCCCTGTGCTGAAGCGCTAGCCTGATATGCTCTTCTGGTGTGAGAGCAGTCTGCGGTTCAGTGCCACCAGTTTGTTCAACGCCGGAGGCATTCGGTTTATCTGCTGAAGGATCTCCCTGTTTCATCTCCTCCTTTACAACCTGTTCTTCATCACTCTCCTGCTCCACGACAGGCTGTTTTTCATCACTCTGAGTGACAGCCTCTGTCGCTTCAGTTACAGGGGTTTCAGCCTGCGGTTCTTGCGCTTGAGGTGCAGGTTCTTGTGTGACTTTTGCTGGCTCTTCACAGCCTACCGTGACCATGACGAGCATGGTAATAAAAACGATTCTTTTCACTGTATTCCTGTTCAGGTTATTGAAGAAGAAAGAGTGACAGCCCTATTCAAAGTGTCACTGGATTGTGCGTATGTAACTGATTGCTGCCTTGAGGTCATCTTCGCTCCACTTCGATGTGGAATACTCGACTACTTCAGCCATATGGTCAGCGACATAATCTCCATCAGGTAAAGCACCATATCGGAACAGGTCAACCAACTCATCATCACTCCACTGCCCTATTCCCGAATCGGTCCAGGATATATCAGGCGCACTGAGATCCTTGTTACCTCGCAGTCTCTGACCCCAGTCGAGTATTCCGATACGATTCCTTGGTGTATGACATTCATTGCAATGACCAAGTGTATCAACCAGGTATGCGCCACGGGATGCAGCCTGCTCTTCCTGATCCGGTGATAGCAGCTCATTTAACTTGGTCCAGACTGGCATCAGCCATCGCTTGACGTACCAGTTCAATTCATGGGGCCTGTTTTCTTGCCTGACTCCGGCCTGGGAAAAGAGGTATGCCTTGATGGCGAGAATATCCCCAGGTTCCATATTCCGATATGCCGGATAGGGAAAAGCAGGGAAATAGTAACTACCATCCGGTGCACGCCCATGCCGGACTGCAGCGATAAATTGCTCATCACTCCAGTGACCAATTCCGGTTTCTGAATCCGGGGTTATATTGGGCGTCCAGAAGATACCAAATTCTGTTTCCAGGCGACGGCCACCGGCAAGTGCCGGGCCATCATTTTCAGTATCTGTATGACAGGAGTAACAGTTGGCCAACTGCAGCAGGTACTGCCCCTGATCTGCCATCGACTGTGCGGATAGAGTCAAGGGAAACAAGGAAAGCAGCAGCACCCAGATTCGACTACCCCACATGGGCAAGGATCCTGGAAGAATTAGTGATCGTGTTTTCTCTTGAATGCCCGGTGGCAACTTCCGCAGCTATTCTTACCAAACTCTTTGAATGCGCTACGGGTTTGAGCCATATCCCCGGCAGCGACAACCTTCTTGAAATCACTCAGGGCCTGTTGCGCCTTGGTGACAGTATCGCTGAATTTTTCGGGATTATCCCAAATTGCATCTTTGGCATGGGTCTCTCCGAAATCGCTCCCTTCCGGAAACAGCTCAGGTATCCTTTCAAACAACTTCTCCAACGCATCGACATGCATCGACAGATGATCAGGGAAAGGCACAGCACCATTGACCACTGCCTTGATGCCATTGTTGTGACCTTTGACAGCTGTCATAAAGTCAACTCGGTACTTAATGACCATTTCAGGATTGAAATCGGCATCAAAATTCTGGGCATATATCGAAGTTGAAAACATACACAGGATGATAAAAGCAATCACTTGTTTCATAACGGTTCCTTTTATTGTGATACGTCTGGTTATTTATAGCAGGTTTTATAGATATGAAAAGAGTGTGCCAACCACGCAGTCTTTGAGGCCATGTAGAGTCAAGAAGCTTGCGTACAAATCTTCCCGTCACTCCTGATCGAGTTGCTCGAGGATATTCCTGGCCACCATGATCTGGTCATTATTTCCATTCGCAAGCACCTCGTAGAGCAGCTTGCGTGCCTCGGCGACATCACCCTGCTGACGCAGTTCCATGACGCGTTTCAGGCGTGACTCATTAAGGTCATTGATAATCGCGTCGGCATCCTCTGCTCCGGTCGCATCAGGGGATTCTGCATCGTCTCCCGGGCCATTCCATGACTCATCATCCTCGTCCTCTGCCCAGTCATCTTCATCTTCCCACTCGAGCCGATCGAGTTCAGCTTCCTTCTCCTCATCTGTCGGCGCTACATAGTCGTCCGGATATCTGGTATCTGCCTCACTTTTATCACTGCTCGAGTCATCGTCTGACACATCATCCGATTCACTGTCAGGTTCATTATCGTCATCAGACTCTTCCTCTTCATCATCTCTCTTCTTGCGTACAAAGAAAGAGGAGGCAATCAGGCCGAATTCAAACAGAACCCACATCGGCAATGCCAGCAAGGTCTGCGATATGACATCCGGCGGGGTTAGCAGCATGCCAAGAACAAATGCCCCGACAATGACATAGGGACGACCGCGAGAAAGCTTCTCGCGCGTGGTGGCACCAGTCCATATGAGGATAATGACAGCGATCGGAACTTCGAATGCCAGGCCAAAAGCAAAAAAGAGCGTCAGAATGAAGTCTAGATAACGACCCATGTCGGTCATGACCGCGACACCCTCGGGCGCGGTGCCGGTCAGAAAGGCGAAAACCAGAGGAAATACCACGTAAAAGGCGAATGCCACGCCCAAATAGAAAAGCAGCGTGCTGGAGACAACCAGCGGTATCACCATCTTACGTTCATGCTTATAGAGACCGGGCGCGATAAATGCCCAGAACTGGTAGAGCGTGAAGGGAATGGTGAGAAAAATCGCAGCCACCAAGCTGAGTTTCATCGGTGTCAGGAAAGGCGATGCAACCTCGGTGGCAATCATACTGGTGCCTTCCGGCAGGTGCTGCATGAGCGGTTCGGCAACCATGGTATAGATCTGGTTACCAAACGAGAAAAGTGCCAGGAACGCGACCAGGATAACAACAACGATGCGAATCAGGCGATCACGCAGTTCAAAGAGATGTGAAAAAAACGGCTGTTCTGTATCGACGTTCAAGGACATTGGCTGAATTTTTACCCGGGATTACTTGAGCGAATCACTGCCGGTTTTCACCGCGGATTCTGTCTCTTTGCGTATCTCGTCAAGATCGCTTTTTGTATCTTCAATGATCTCATGCAGCGAGGAACTCTCCTCCTGATCCTTGAGAATTCTCTTGAGTTCGTCTGCACGTAACTCCTGGTCGATATCAGACTTGACCGACGAAACAAAGCGTTTGGCCCGCCCTGTCCAGGCGCCAACGGTGCGTGCCACACCAGGCAGTCGCTCAGGCCCGATAACGAGCAAGGCAACAATACCGATGATCAACAGCTCCCAGAAACCGACATCAAACATGGTCAGTCAGCCCTGTTCAGGACTTTTCTTTTTCTTTGGTTGCTTCACCCTCGATGACTGACTCTTCATCGGCTTTTTCCAGCTTTTCCGGGTTCGCAGCAGCTTCGCCGTCTTTCATCGCTTTTTTGAAGCCTTTAACGGCTCCACCAACATCAGATCCCATGTTCTTGAGGCGCTTTGTTCCGAAAATAAGAAGAACAATTGCCAATACAATCAACAGCTGCCAGATACTGATTCCACCAAAACCCATAATTTCATCCTCTCAATGGCCACAGGCCTTTTAAACTTGCGTCAATAATACCGCAAGATTCTACAAAATAGTTGCTTGATTACCCCTTTCGGGACGCTTTTTCTTCGATTCCGGAAAGTCCGAAGCGACGCTCCAGTTCCGATAGTACAGCTTCGTGGCTGATTCCCTTGTGTGACAACATTACCATGGTATGAAACCAGAGATCTGCTGTCTCATAGACAATCTGCCCGTCATCACCACCGACAGCGGCAATAACTGTCTCAGTCGCTTCTTCGCCGACTTTCTTGAGAATTGTTTCGAGTCCCTTGGAATGCAGGGAAGCGACATATGAGCTGTCGGGATCGGCATTCTTGCGCTCCTCAAGGACCGCCTCGAGCTGTTTCAGAACATCACTCATAGCCTCACCTCGACACCGGCATCTGCCATGTGTTGCTTCGCCTCGCCAATCGAGTACTCTGCAAAATGGAAAATCGATGCCGCCAGTACTGCGTCAGCACCACCGAGTTTAATACCATCAACCAGGTGGTCGAGATCACCGACACCGCCGGAGGCGATCACGGGAATCGGCACCGCCTCTGCAACAGCACGTGTCAGCTCATTATCAAATCCGATTTTAGTGCCATCACGGTCCATGCTCGTGATTAATATTTCACCGGCACCAAGATCGGCCATCTTCTGCGACCACTCAATTGCATCGATACCGGTCGGTTTACGCCCGCCATGGGTAAAAATCTCCCAGCGACTGGGCTCACCCTCACCTGACACCCTCTTTGCATCGATCGCGACAACAATTGCCTGCGATCCAAAACTGTCGGCTGCCTCTTTGACAAACTCCGGGTTGAATACTGCGGCAGTGTTAATTGCAACCTTATCGGCACCTGCCTTGAGCATACGGCGTACATCGGCCACCTCGCGAATACCGCCACCAACGGTCAGCGGTATAAAGACCTCGCCGGCAACCTCCTCAACCACGTGCACGATTGTTTCGCGCTCATCGGAACTGGCTGTAATATCGAGAAAGGTAATCTCATCCGCACCCTCTTCGTTATAACGGCGCGCAACCTCAACCGGATCTCCGGCATCACGGATATCAACAAACTTGACGCCCTTGACCACGCGGCCGGCATCAACATCAAGACAGGGAATTATACGTTTGGCGAGTCCCATTGGAATTCACTTCATATCAATAACAGAAAGGCAGTTTAACATTTTCGCGCTGCAAGGGAATACGTAAGCAAGAATCTGTAAAAAGTCATGAATGGCGGCAATTCAGATTGAGATATCTTGCCTCATTGCGATGCAACAGACGGTACAATACGCCTTTATGAACCACTGCAGGAATATCACACTTGGCAAGTGCAACCGGAATTCAACGCATCCTGATCTGGAGCAAATGGCAGCGAGTCGCCCACTGGGTAATCGCATTGTCCGGGCTGGCCCTTTTCGCTAGCGGATGGCTGATCGACAAGGCGCCCATCATCGCGGATGCCACGATTGATATACACCTGTTGCTTGCACCTGTCTTCACGCTCGGTCTATTGCTGCGTATCCTGCTGCTGTTTACTGACAAGGGGAATGCCAGTCTGAAGGCATTAACACCAGACCCCCAGTGGCAAAAGATTGGCGAGATGCTGCGCTTCTATCTCTCGTTCGGACGCATGCCGCTTCCACGCTGGTACGCACACAACCCGCTTTGGGCGCCTATCTATATCTTTATCATCGCCCTGCTGCTGTTGCAGGCCGTGAGTGGATTTGTACAGGGCAATATGCCGATTCTTGCAGGGATCTACCTCCCTTCCCTGCACGGCATCCTGGCCGACATTCTCTTCACCATCATGTTGCTGCATATCCTTGCGGTCGTTTTGCATGACCTGAAAGGGAACAGTGCGGAAATATCCGCCATGATTAACGGTCACAAGTTTTTTGTGCCGGGTGAGGGTGAAAGCAGCCCTGCCATCGACCCCGTTCCTAACATCTCAATCAGCGAGATTGGCAGGGAAAAGAAGAAATAAACCAACTCATGTCGGTCCTGAGCCGATACCTGGGAGTTAGTGCACTGTTCTGGATGCCCCCCGGTCAAGCCCGGGGTGACGAATTTAACAAGCCCGATGTGACGAAATAATTGGGCCGGTGACATGAAATTATCGAAGCCGGAGAATACTATCCGGTCAGGAGTCAGCCAGGTGCTGCGCTTCTGCAAGATCAAGCGTTCCCTCGTAGATGGCACGGCCGGTAATAGCACCCATAATGCCACTATCCTCAACCTGCATGAGTCTTGAGATATCCGAGATATCAGTAATGCCGCCAGAGGCGATAACAGGAATAGAAATTGCCCTTGCAAGCTCGGCAGTGGCCTCATGATTGACTCCCTGCATCATACCGTCACGGCTGATATCCGTATAGACAATAGCGCTGACGCCGGCACTCTCGAAACGTTTTGCCAAGTCGATTGCCGACACATCGGACACTTCGGCCCAGCCCTCAACTGCAACCATGCCATCTTTTGCATCAATGCCGACAATAATGTTCCCGGGAAACTGTTTGCAGACTTCATCAACAAATTCGGGTTCACGTACCGCTTTTGTTCCGATAATGCAGTAATCAACGCCCGCATCGATATAGGCTGCAATGGTTTCGGCATCACGAATACCACCACCCACCTGTAACGGTAATTGCGGCCACCTGTCAGCAATCGCACGCACGACATCACCATTAACCGGTTTACCTTCGAATGCACCATTGAGATCAACCAGGTGTAGACGTCGTGCGCCTTCATTCACCCAGCGTGCTGCCATGTCAACGGGATTATCGGAAAACACAGTGTCATCTTCCATGCGCCCCTGGCGCAGGCGGACACACTTTCCATCTTTGAGGTCGATGGCTGGAATCATCAGCATGGGAAATACCTGTCTTGAATATATTGGAAACCTTAAGGTTTCCAGTTAACGAAATTTTTCAGTAACTGCAGACCTGCATCAGCACTCTTCTCCGGATGAAACTGCACGGCAAAGAGATTATCCGATGCAATAGCGCAAGCGAAAGGGTCAATGTAATCCGTGGTTGCAGCAACAATCGACTTGTCATCCGGCACAATATAGTAGCTGTGGACGAAATAGAATCGGCTCTGGTCGTCAATACCCTGCCACATCGGATGATCAATGGCTTGATTGACCTGGCTCCATCCCATGTGAGGGATTTTGAGTGGCACTCCATTATCATCGACACGGCCGCGTGCGAAATGACGGACCTGGCCGGGAAACAGGTCAAGAAGAGGCGTACCCCCATTCTCATCGCTGTACTCCATGAGAACCTGCAGGCCCATGCAAATACCGAGAAATGGTTTAACCTCGGCGGCCTCGCGTACAGCTGCCTCGACGTGATGATCACTGATCGCTTTCATACAGTCGCGTGCAGCTCCCTGCCCCGGGAAAACTACCCTGTCAGCCTGTGCAATCTGGGCATGATCATCTGTCACCAACACACGGGCGTCCGGCGCAACATGTTCTACTGCCTTGGAAACCGAATGGAGGTTGCCAAGGTTGTAATCAACAACAGCGATTGTCTCCATCTTCAGGACCTAGAGTGAGCCTTTTGTTGACGGCATGACACCCGCCATGCGTGAATCAGCCTCCAGCGCCATACGCATGGCCCGGCCGAATGCCTTGAATACTGTTTCGGCAACATGGTGTGCATTGCGTCCACGCAGGTTATCGATGTGCAGCGTGACGTCGGCATGATTAACGAAGCCCTGGAAAAACTCCATGAAGAGGTCAACATCAAATTCACCTATGCGCGCACGGCTGAAATCGACATTAAACTCCAGGCCGGGACGACCGGAAAAATCGATTACAACGCGTGACAAAGCCTCATCGAGAGGTACGTACGCGTGGCCGTATCGGTTGATGCCTTTCTTGTCGCCGATCGCCTGTGCGAATGCCTGGCCGAGGCTAATACCGATATCCTCGACTGTGTGGTGATCATCGATGTGATTGTCACCCTTTGCGGTGATCTCAAGATCAACCAGCCCATGACGCGCTACCTGGTCGAGCATGTGCTCGAGGAAAGGCACGCCTGTATCAAAGGATGCCTTGCCACTGCCATCAAGATTAATTGCAACACGGATTTGTGTTTCCAGCGTGTTGCGTTCGATTTCCGCTGTTCGCGCCATCGTTTCGGGATCTTCAATTCATCAAAAGAAATATTCTAACGCAGATTTTGCTGTTCAGCAGCAATTCTTGAGGTGCTTTGGTGGTAAAAACCAGTTGAGTTCGCCGCTTCCCTGTGAAATTTGCGACCAGTGCCTGGCATCAAAATCGATACGCACCATCGCTGCCGTGGGAAAACGCACCTCTCCTCCCCCGATTAGCAAACTCGTTAACTCTGACCAACAGGGCTCATGTCCAACAAGCATCACGCGCCGGTACTGATCTGGCATCTGCCGGATAATCTCAAGCACAGCAGCAGGACTTGTTTCGTAGAGGTCATCAGTGACACCGATCGGTGCGCCCCAGTGCCCACTGACAGATGCGAGGCGTTGTGTCTCGTGTGTACGTACTGCCGACGATGTAAGAATGAAATCCGGCGCCTGCCCCATGGTTGCAAGCAGTTTGCCCATATGCTTGGCTGCTTTCTTGCCTTTCGCAGCAAGCGGACGATGAAAGTCATCTGCAGCGCCGGATGCCCAGTCAGACTTCGCATGGCGAAACAGAATCAGCTGAAGATTCGTATTATTCATAATTCAAGTATAAACGGGATTTGCGACATGTCTGTGACCACCTGTGCAAATCACTCCCGTTTCAACTCCCTGCCAAGAAGCTGGAATGCCAGCATCGACAATAATACATAGCCGAGAAAAAACCATAATCCGGGACGAACTTCTGCATGTGTCAGGCTGTCCGCTCCACTATTGGCAAAGAATGCCACCAGGATTGCAACCACGAAGACATCAGCCATCGACCACTTGCCAAGATGGTGGCTGATGTGAAACCACTTCTCCAGAAGCGGGCTGGTACGGCTGAAGAAAGTCAGCCCGCCGACAGCTGTTTTCATCATGGGCAATACCACGCTGAATATCAGCAGTACCAGGGCCAGCCACCAGTAGCCGTTGTCGTAGAGGGCATCGAGCGTAGAGAGAACGCCCTTCGACTGGTACTGCAGCAAGGTCTCACCCAGTACCGGCAGGTCCTTGCTTGCCTCGATCGAGAGAATGGGTGTTGCGAGCCCGACCAGCAGAGAGATAAATGCGATACCCAACATGGCATAAGCAACGTCACCCAGGTCTGAACGCGTAAACCATGCAAGCAGTAGCAACAGCAAGGCAGTGCCGCCAAACAGCCAGGTCATGATTTCAACCGACTTGGCATAGGCCGACTGCAGCTCCTTGTGCTGGTTGAGCTCTTCGAGATGTTTTGAGTAGTTGTCGTAATAGCCGAAGGAGAGTAACTCCAGCAACTGATTTTTACCCTGCTCCACCTGTGATTCGGCACTCAAGCGGGTAATGATCGTCTCGGTTTCACGTTCGAAGGCCTGCGCCTGTTGCCAGGTGGTCCAGGCAAAAAAGAGAAGCGCTGCAAAGAGAGAGACAATGGCAAAAAGAACAAACCTGCGCATGCAGAGATTTCCTGTACTGGGTGAATGAAAAAAAGACTTAACGTTCACCTACTAAGATGCGGGCATCTTATCAATTCCCAATAGCTGTGTAACCCGGAGTGGATTCAATGCGTATGCACCAGGCTTTGATATTCGGGTAATTGTTGAGATCAAAACCACCCTCATGTGCTACATGCGTATAGGCATACAGGGAGATATCGGCAATAGAGAGAGACTCACCTGCCAGAAAAGGCGTTTGTGACAGCTGTCGCTCCATAACTGACAGCGCCTTGTTACCACCGCTTTGGCGTGATTCATACTCGGCCCTGCGCTCTTCCGGCAGTCCAAGATATTTCTGAATGAAGCGCGCAACAGCAATATATGGCTCGTGACTGTACTGTTCAAAAAACAGCCATTCGTACACCTTGGCCCTGGCATAACTGTCTGATGGCAGAAATCCGGTATTCTCGGCGAAGTAACCGAGAATGGCATTTGATTCACACAACGCCCTGCCATCATCAAGGATGACGACTGGTATTTTTCCGTTTGGATTCAGTGCCAGAAACTCTTCTGTTTCTGTTTCACCATCAAGGATATTCACATGCTGCCATTTGTACTCGACACCCAGAAATGACAATAACAGCTTGACCTTGTAGCAGTTACCTGACTGCGTATCTCCATAGACTTTCAACATGCACCCTCCTTGATGTTTTCAAAATGAATCTGTTTCGTTTCGGGAAAAACCGCTCACACCTAAGTCGAGGTGACGCTATAGCCACGTAACTGGCGGGCAAAACGGGACAGTGCATCGATACCCGCCGCTTCCGCCTGAACAACCCACTCCTGCAGAGCCTCCCGACGTGCTTCCTGGCTGTTAGCTGTACGTTCCCAGAGTGCCGAAAGTCCTTCCTGAAACTGGTAGACAGTCTCGAGAAGCTGGCTCTCTTCAAGAAGTTTCTGAAGCCGCTGGCGTGCCGCTTCATCGAGGCGCTGACTGTCTGCCAACAGGCCTCGAACCGCCTTGTATTTTTCACGGCACGCACGGCGTGAACTGCACAGTTCAGATTTGGCAACCGGCTTGACCACCTGTTTCGCATAGTTGGAAAAAACCTGCAAGCGGTTACCAAGGACGGCTGAAACCGTATCAAGATCGACAAGGCGGATATCCTTGCGTACACGGATTCTCGGTGCCACCTTTTTCACCCGCGCCAGGCGAAGTGTTTGCATCAGGCGGATATAGAGCCAGCCGATATCGAACTCGTACCAGCGACTTGAGAGCCGTGCAGACGATGCAAAGGCGTGGTGATTGTTGTGCAATTCTTCACCCCCGATAACCAGGCCGAGAGGAATAATGTTGGTCGAGGCATCAGTGGTATTCCAGTTACGGTAACCGAAATAGTGGCCAATTCCATTGATAACACCAGCAGCCCAGAATGGAATCCACGCCATCTGCACGACCCAGATCAGAGCGCCGGCAAAGCCAAACAGAAGTAAGTCGATTATCAGCATCAGGCTGATGCCCATCCCCGGGTAAGGCGTATAGATTTTTCGTTCAAGCCAGTCATCCGGCGTGCCCTTGCCGTAGGTGTCGAGAGTCTCCTGGTTTGTGCTCGCCTTGCGATAGAGCCATGCACCGAGCCACAGAACACGATTGAGACCTTCAACCTGGGGACTGTGCGGGTCTCCTTCTGTCTCACACTTGGCATGATGACGTCGATGGACGGCAACCCACTCCTTGGTCACCATGCCCGTGGTCAGCCATAGCCAAAAACGAAAGAAGTGATTAACCGGTGCGCTCAGCTCAACAGCTTTGTGTGCCTGTGAACGATGCAGAAAAATAGTCACACCGGCAATCGTGATATGCGTCAGGCCAAGAGCGACAAGCACAAGTTGCCACCAGCTTAAATCGAACAAATGGGTCATGAATACTTCTCCGACTGCTTCAGTCAGTGTTGAAAAGGCGAGTCCTGCTTATCCTTGACAACTATCTGTGCAGAACGGATAACGGGAGCCAGCTCTTGTTGAATCACATCTGCCAATATGCGGGCAGACTCCTTCAGTTCAACCTCTTTAAGCTTCTCCTCTTCGCTGCGCTTTTCAAGCAGCTGGTCATCATCTTCGAGAAACTCCTTTTTGGTCAGTCGATCCAGACCGATCGAGCGGCGATAGTTGTTGTGCAAACGCAGGCGTTCATTTTCGCGTTTATTCCATTCACTTTTACGTTTTGATTCGTTGAGACTGACAACCTTCTGATTCAGAATCTTGTGAATCATCTTTTCCTCTGCCTTCAGATATTTGAAGCCAGCATCCTTTTTGATACGTTGATCAGAGCGCTTGCGAACCACATCGATATTGCCGATACCCCACTCATCATGATTGGCTCGCTCAATACTTGCCCAAGGTAGAGCGTTATCAAGAGAGCGTTCGCCATAATCAACCTCGACCACGGTCGGAAACTGGATATCCGGCACCACGCCACGATGCTGGGTGCTGCCGCCATCAACGCGGAAGAACTGCGCGATGGTCACACGCATACGGCCCAGGTCGCTTGCCTTGGTGAGGAAATTACCCAACTCAATAAGTTGCTGCACCGTGCCTTTGCCGAAGGTTGGTTCACCGATAATGATGCCGCGTCCATAATCCTGAATCGCACCAGAGAAGATTTCAGATGCAGAAGCACTGTTGCGATTAACCATGACCACTAGCGGACCGCGATAAGCGATAGCCGGATCAGGGTCGACCTCGGATTCAACATTACCGTTGTAATCACGAATCTGTACAACAGGACCCGACTCGATAAAGAGTCCGGTCAGTTCTGTCGCCTCGATCAGGGAACCACCACCATTATTTCGCAAATCGATAACAATGCCGTCAACACCTTTTTCCTGCAGCTCTTCGATCAGGTTACGAACGTCACGGGTGGTACTGCGAAAATCTTTACTGCCAGAACTTGCGCCGGCAAAATCCCGATAGAATGCGGGAATCTCGATTACGCCAATCTTCTGGCCATGCAAATCCTTCTCGCCCTCGATGATGGATGATTTTGCAGCCTGCTCCTCGAGCTTGATATTGTCGCGCACCAGCGTAATCTCTTTGCTCGCACCTCCACTGCCGCTTTTCTTGGGAAGAATCGTCAGGCGAACCACGGTTCCCTTGGGGCCGCGAATTTTGTCTACCACGTCCTGCAGGCGCCAGCCGATGACATCAATCATCTCGCCATCCTTGCCCTGAGCCACACCGGTTATCATGTCGCCGGGATGAATCAGGGATGATTTCTCTGCCGGTCCACCGGGAATAATCTTCTGTACCTCGGTGTACTCGTTCTCGACACCGAGAACTGCACCAATGCCCTGCAGCGACAAACGCATATTGATATCAAAGTTTTCTGCATTGCGTGGCAACATGTAACCGGTGTGAGGTTCAATTGCACCCGCATAGGCACTCATGAAAAGGAGGAAGACGTCATCGCTCTCACTCTGGCGAGCACGACGTCGAACTCCCTCGTAACGCTTGGTGAGTTGCTCCAGCGCCTCATCGTTATCCTTCTTCGACAGGCGCATGGCAAGCATATCGTTCTTGACCCGCTTCACCCAGAGAGCATCGAGTGCAGCCTGGTCTGCAGGCCAGGGGGCATCCTTTCGATCGATCAGATAGGTCTCGTCAGTCGTCAGGTCGATTGGTTTTTTGAGCAAATCGAGAGCGATGGCTGTTTGCCGTTCAACTGCGGCACGGAAGGCCTTGTAGATAGTAAAGACAGGCTCAAGACGACCGTTGCGAATATCGTCATCGAACAGTTTTGCGTAGTTGAAGCGGAAAGTGTCAACCTGCTCTTTTGTCAGGTAGCTTTTATTGGGATCAATCAGCTCGAGATACTCATCAAAGATCAGTGATGAAAAGGCATCATCGAGTACATGTTTTTTATAATGGTACTTCTTCAGCACGTCGCTGATGAGAAGCATGGATTGGGTCTGCCGGAACTTGGGTTTCAGCTCCGATATTGGGACTTCCCTGACCGCGGCCTGGACGCTTGCAACCGCCAGAAATAAAACCAGCGCGCTTGTCAAAAGCGCCGAGGACTTGAGTATTTTCATGAATCTCCTACATAAAATCAGGCCACCTGTACCGCAATCCTATCACCTAAACTCTTGATCTCGTTATTTTCATCGAGATAGACAAGGGAAGGCTTGAAGGTCTTGACCTCGGTTTCATCCATACGCGCGTATGCGCAAATGATAATAATGTCACCAGGATCCGCCTTGTGTGCAGCTGCACCGTTGACCGAGATTATTCCCGAATCACGTTCAGCTTCAATTGCATAGGTGGTAAATCTTTCACCATTTGTGACATTGTAGATCTCGATTTGTTCATATGGCAGGATGCCTGCGGCATCGAGCAGGTCCTGTGCAATCGCACAAGAGCCCTCATATTCCAGTTCCGAGTTCGTCACCGTCGCGCGGTGCAGTTTACATTTGAGAAGTGTCAGCTGCATCGTGTTGTAAACCTGTTATCTAAAGGCAAAATTACTTTGCGTTGTGTTAATTGAATAATAGGGGCAAGCAGCGGCAATTTCACCCTCGAATTGCCGAAACTGCCAAAAAAGTTGCAATATTATGACACATTATTCACGAATTTGTGCAGTGCGCAATATAAATTGGCCGAAAAACAGCTTTTTAGTGATTTTGTTCGATATCTGCAAGGAAAGATAATCCCGGAATAATTCTCGTATGCAAGTGCTTCAGATGCGCAGATTGTCGATCAAACGGGTGCTTCCAAGGCGCGCTGCGACAAGTAACACCAGTGCATCGGATGATTCAACAGGCTCAAGCAAAGTATCAGCATCACGTATCTCGAAATAGTCCGGACTAAAGCCTGCTTCCCCGAGCGCATTGAGAGCCTGCTGCTGAACATCTGCAAACGGCATACCTGATTGAATCGACTCGGCTGAGCTCGTCAGGATTTGATAAATGCGCGGAGCAATATGACGCTCTTCTGTAGTGAGATAGCCATTTCTTGAACTCATCGCCAGACCATCACTTTCACGTTGCGTGGGGCAGCCGATGATATCAATCGGCATCGACAACTCTTCGGTCATCCTGCGAATGATATATAACTGCTGGTAATCCTTCTCACCAAACAGGGCGACATCCGGCTGAACCATGTTAAACAGCTTGGTGACCACCGTGGTGACGCCGTCAAAATGTCTCGGGCGCGAAGCACCACAGAGGATGGATGAAACACCGGGAACCGAGACAGTTGTCTGTTGTGCCTTGCCGTTTGGATAGACAGCTTCAACCGGTGGAGCAAACAACAGGTCGTTGCCTGCAGCTTCGAGTTTCAGTTGGTCGTCTTCAAGTGTACGCGGGTAGCTGTCAAAATCCTCACCCTCGCCAAACTGCATGGGATTGACAAAGATCGTGCTGACAACAACATCAGCCAGCTCTTTCGCTCGTTCCACCAGGGAGATATGGCCGCTATGCAGGTTGCCCATGGTTGGAACCAGCGCGACACGTTTGCCCTGCGACTTCCAATCGGCGACGCGGGCGCGTAATACAATCACATCATGCAGCGTAATCATACTGACAGTACCTACAGAAAAGCGTGCTCGCTTTCAGGAAAGGTGCCTTCCTTGACTTCCCTGTTGTAGCTTTTAAGTGCAGCCGCGACCGAACCGCTGCCCTCAAGGAAATTTTTGACAAATTTTGGCAGCTTTCCGGGAGTAATCCCGAGCATGTCATAGACAACCAGTACCTGGCCATCACAAGCTGCGCCTGCACCAATACCAATGACAGGAATAACAAGCGCCTTGCTGATCTCCTCGGCAAGCCGACGTGGCACGCACTCAAGCACGAGCATCTGCGCACCGGCATCCTGGATAGCAATTGCGTCATTCAGCATCTGCTGCGCCTCTTGCTCCTCGCGTCCCTGTACACGGTAGCCGCCAAGAAGAAAAACCGACTGTGGCAACAAGCCAAGATGTCCGCACACGGGAACCGAGTGGGATGCCAGGGTTTCAATCACGGCAAGACGCTCACCTGCGCCCTCGAGCTTGACCATTTGGGCTCCGCCCTCTTTCATCAGGCGCTTGGCTGTCGCGAGAGCCTTTTGCGGGGAGCTGTCGCTGAGAAAAGGCATATCTGCAATCAGCAGTGCACGACGACTGACCCGGGCAACATTACTGACATGGTAGACAATGTCATCAACCGTGACCGGTATCGTGCTGTCATGTCCCTGGATGACCATGCCAAGAGAGTCACCAATGAGAATCGTCTCAATACCTGCCTCTTCAATCTGACGGGTAAAGCTGGCGTCATAACTGGTCAGCATGGCGATTTTCTCGCCTTTCTGTTTCATCTCTTCAAGCTGTGTAATGCTTATACGGCTCATTTACTGCCCCGGGTTGTTTTGCTGATTGCAGCCATGCTGCAGTGCATAATAATAATGGAGGTGTCAGACAGAAAAATCAATCTTTGACAAATAGTGCCATTGATTCGACGTGCGCTGTGTGTGGAAACATATCCATTACACCGGCCTTGACCATGCGGTAGCCATGCTGATTCACCAGCACATCGGCATCGCGCGCCAAAGTACCCGGGTAACAGGAAACATAGAGGATTTTTTCCGCCCCCATTTTTGCCACCAGCGGCATCATCTCAAGCGCACCGCTGCGCGGTGGATCAAGCAGGACGGCATCGTACTTCTGCTTTGCCCACTTGAATGCAGGCGTCTCTTCATCGTAGAGATTGGCGACATCAAAACTGACATTGTCGATACTGTTTCGAACCGCGTTTTGCCGAGCGCGTTCAACCAGTGCCGTGTCACCTTCAACACCATGCACAGATTCTGCCCTGCGCGCCAGTGGCAGGGTGAAGTTGCCCAGGCCACAGAAAAGATCCAGTACCTTCTCGTCACCCTGCAAATCCAGCCACTCCATTGCCTGGCTGATCATCTGCCTGTTGATGTCACTGTTAACCTGGGTGAAATCGTTGGGCAGAAATTCGAACTGCAGCGACTCCTGTGGCAATGAGTAGGTCAGCGTGGCCGCATCATGCAGCGGCTTGACCGTCTGCGGTCCACCATCCTGCAGATAAGGCGTCCACTCTCTTTGCGCACAGAAATCGGCAATAGTTTTTTCGTCCGACTCGGTGAGAGGTTCAAGAATGCGGAAAATCATGACCGTTGCATCGTCACCGACAGCAACCTCAATCTGAGGCAACTGTTCGCTGATCGAAAGCGTCATGATCATGTCACCGAGTGCCTCCAGGTGCTCACCGACAGATGGATGCAACACTTTACAGTGACGGATATCTGCCAGGTAGGAGGTGCCACGTTCACGAAAACCGACCAACACGCGTCCTTTCTTGAATACATGCCTGACTCCAAGGCGTGCCTTGCGCCGGTATCCCCATGGTTCTGAATGCAAGGGCGCGGCAACTGCCTCAGGAGTGACATTGCCGATGCGTTCGAAAGCATCCATCAGCGCCTCTTGCTTGTAAGCCATCTGCGCCTCGGCCGCCATGTGTTGCAGGCTGCAACCACCACAGATACCAAAGTGTGCACATCCCGCTTCGACACGCTCGTCAGACGCCTTGTCGACACCATCGAGTATGCCCTCGTCATGTTTGCGCGAACGATAGCTATAGTGGAACTGTATCTCTTCACCCTGCAGTGTTGTCGGGATAAAAGTCACCTTGCCATCGATGTGTGCGACACCACGGCCATCATGACTGAGAGATTCAATCGTGGCGGGAAAACTACCCTGCGGTAGCTGTTTTCTACGACGTCTGGCCATTAATATTATTTGTTCCGGGATTCGCCTGGATAGTTGTTGGCGTGTACACGACAGGCTTCACTCAACTCATCACATTCATCTTCGTCGATAAGATCAGCCAGCCACATTTTTCTCAGGCCAACCAGGGTTGTTGCCAGCAGGTTCTCCCTGCAACGATCAACCAGCGGCGTAATGCCTTCTTTACGGTAGACATCCCAGGCGGACTCATCACTGATTGTCTTGTGCGCGGTTATTCCAAGCCGGCCAGCCATCTGCACGAGACCGACATCGCCGGGACGCAGTGACAGCATTTCCTCGACCGGTTGCAGTTGCAGATCCATGAGTGACTCGGCATGAACAAGCGCACGTGTTTTGATCAGTGCTTCAAGTTGATGACCATCATCCCAGCACAGAGCCTGCTGTCCATCGAGTCTTGGTGCAATTGCTGCTAGCAGTTCCATCTCGCTGCGATCAGCTATATCTGTAATAACAAGGCGCGTCTCAAAATCACGAATTTCGAACATGGCAACCACGCTCAGCATCGCCTGGAAAGGTGCGAGGAATGCTGCATCCCTGCCCTGCTCCTGGGTGTGATGATGAAAAATGATCTTGGCTACCTGCTTGTCACTAATGCTCTCATCCAAATCGTATAGAGCGCGCGCACCATCAATATCGGGCAGTGTCTGGCAGTAAATAAAGCGCATATTCATTCTGCGGGGAAAACGCCGGTCGACAGGTAACGGTCACCACGGTCACAGATGATGGCAACAACGGTTGCACCGGGGTTGCTCTGTGCAACCTTGAGCGCCGAAGCGACAGCGCCCCCGGAGGAGATACCGCAGAAGATACCCTCTTCTGCTGCAAGGCGACGAGTCATATCTTCCGCCTCATCCTGGGTTACATCGAGTTCTTCATCGACACGCTGTGATTCAAAAATGGTAGGCAGGTACTCTTGCGGCCAGCGGCGTATACCCGGGATAGAGGCTCCCTCTTCCGGTTGCACACCGATGATTTGTATAGCCGGATTTTTCTCTTTCAGGAAACGCGATGTGCCCATGATGGTGCCGGTGGTTCCCATGGCACTGACATAATGAGTCACTTCGCCATTGGTGTCACGCCAGATCTCTGGACCGGTGGTTTCGTAATGGGCTTGCGGATTATCGAAATTGCCGAACTGGTTGAGCACGATACCCTTGCCCTCGTCCTGCATTTTATCGGCAAGATCACGCGCACCTTCCATGCCCTCTTCCTGTGTCACCAGCACCAGCTCGGCACCATAGGCACGCATGGCGGCACGGCGTTCTACACTGAGATTGTCGGGCATGATGAGAATCATGCGATAGCCTTTAATCGCAGCAGCCATCGCCAGTGCAATACCTGTGTTACCACTGGTGGCCTCAATCAGGCAATCGCCCGGCTTGATGTCACCGCGCTCTTCGGCGCACTTGATCATGTAGAGAGCTGGCCGGTCCTTAACCGAACCGGCGGGATTGTTTCCCTCCAGCTTGACCAGTAGCGTACTTGCGCCTTGCGGCACAATGCGCTGCAGCCGCACGAGCGGCGTGTTGCCAATGGTCGTCTCGATTGTTTTGTACACGATACTTTTGTTACTGACGCTGCTTGTTGACGACGAGTGAAACTGCTTCGCCCTGCCCAGGATTTGCAACCACAGCCTCGGAAACAAGATCAGTTTCACCGGGCGTCGCACTACCGCTGGAAGAGATTTTTGCACTTACCTTGACCTCGTCAAAACCGGACAGCTTCATCGCCGGCATCATTGCCATGGCATCGGTCAGTTCAACCTCAACCGGCAATTCATTAACGCTATGCCTTGAGGCGGCAAGTGGCATTGGCGATCCACTGACGGCACGAGCAAACACGAACAGGGTTTCGGTGCCTGTCAGCTGATCAGCCAGTGCAGCGTCGAGAGAGACTTTTACTGTAAGGGTTTTCGATACTGGTGCTAGTGCCTGAGGCGTATCGTTTAGACTAATACCTGCCTGCGAGGCAACTGTCTGCATACGTGTAGTCAGCTCCTGCTGGTCTGCAGGACTATCCGCCAACAGGGGAATTGCACGCTGCCAGTAATCGATCGCACCCTGAAAATCGCCCGCTTCATGGCGCGCATTACCGGCAAGCCACAAGCCGATTGAATCATTCGGTTCGATCTCGAGCGCTCTTAAAACCAACTCTTCAGGTTCACCGGCAATCTGTCCACCCTGTGCCATCGCAACGGCATTGGCCAGTGCAAGCAGCACGGGTGAGGTGTTCGGAACCAGTCCGTCCACTTGACGGAACGAAGCGACGGCATCCTCGTAGCGGCCGAGAGTCATCTGGCTGCGTCCCAGCATGAACCAGCCGTCTGCATTTTCCGGTTCCTGTTGCAGCTTGATAGCCAACTGGTCCACCAGGTCAGGCATAGATGGCATTTCACCTTCTTGTGAAGTTTGATGACCGGCAGGAGTCTGTTGCTGCTGAGCTGCACTTTTCTCAGCATCGATTCCCTCAGGAGTACCAACGAACTGATAGAGAAAAAATGTAAACACCGGCAATGACAAAACTATTGCGATCAGAGCAACTTTCCCAAACGGGTTACCCGTAAGTTCGCTCCTCTCCTGTGTTGCCAACTCCTCGGCGAGTATCGCTTCAACTTCCGACACACCCTGGGCGAATTCAGAGTCACTCAATTCACCGTGAGTATGTGACTGGCGAATCTGTTCCAGTCTCTCACGTGCAATCTCGGTATTCTCCGAATCACCGGTAGATGTATTACGAATCACAGGCCGCAGTAATGCAGGCGCAACCATCACCATGGCAATCACAAGCATGACAGCCGTTACTATCCAGAAAAGAGTCATTCTTTTTCGCTCTCCAGCAGTTTACGCGCCGCGTCGAGCTTGGCGTCATCAACGTTGGTTTCCTGCTCTTCGTTTCTGCGTCTCTTAACATAGAGAAGAACAAGAACAACAGCAACAAACATCAGAATAAAAGGACCTATCCATAAAAAAATGGTGGTCGACTTGAGTGGTGGACGATACATGACGAAGTCGCCATAGCGCTGCACCATGTGATCGATAATCTCCTGTTCACTCATGCCCTGCTTGACCAGGTCGTATGTCCTGGCACGCAGGTCCTGTGCCAGTTCAGCGTTTGAATCAGCAATATTTTGATTCTGGCAGACGAGGCAACGCAACTCACCAATCAGGCGCTTGTAGGTTTCTTCCTGCTGAGGCGTATCGAATGTCAGCGCCTCAACCTTGGCAAACACGCTTGCGGAAAGCACCATGCTAATGATTAAAACTAGAACTCTCACTTGACTGCACTCCCGTCAGAAAACCAGGGTTCAAACTTTTCATTCCATACCTTGGGATCCATACCACCTGCATGCTTGACGCGTATTATGCCTTGCGCATCGATAAGAAATGTTTCAGGTGCACCGTAAACACCCCACTCGATTGCCGCAACGCTTTTCGGATCAAAGGGCACCTTGATAAACGGATTGCCTTTGCGCCTGAGGAAGTCCTTTGCATCTTCCTCTGTATCGCGCCAGTCGACGCCGATAATCGGCACACCGTCACGCTTCAGCTTGAGAAGGTAATCATGCTCACGCCAGCACTCGGGACACCAGGTTCCCCATACATTGAGTAACCAGACCTTGCCCATCATATCGGATGGCCTGACAGTCTCGCTGGGGTCAAACAGGTCTGGCAGAGCAAATTCAGGTGCTGCACGGCCAATAAACTCGGTCGGAATATCACGCGGGTTGTATTCCCCCTTGTTCATCTTGCCGAGTACAAAATAGAAAAGCGCCGCCATACCAACAAAAAAGATCAGCGGTAAAAGTGTTTTCTTCATGCAGCAGCCTCCGCAGCGCCTTTAACCACCCTGGACCTACGACGAGCCATTGCAAAGTAGCGACGGTCGGTTGCACCTAACAGGCCTCCCAACGACATGATGATTGCTCCCAACCAGATCCATCGAATGAAAGGCTTGTGATAGAGACGGACTGCCCAGGCATCACCACCAAGCGGCTCACCGAGGGCCACAAACAGATCACGCGTGAGGCCTGCATCGATACCCGCTTCAGTCATCGGCATGGAGCTTGAGAAATAGTTTCGCTTCTCGGCATACAGCTGTGATTCACGTTGACCTTCCGCATCGATAACTTCGATAACACCACGGTGACCCTGATAATTAGGACCGCGAACCGGCTGTATCTCTTTAAGATGGAAATCGAATCCGGCAAGTTCATAATGATCACCCGCCTTGAGGCTGACATCTTTTTCCACGCTGTAGAGTGAGGTCAGGGTTACACCAACGGTAAATACAGCGATACCGATATGTCCAAGTGTCATGCCCCAGAATCCTCTCGACAAAGCGAACGGTGAACGACCGCCCAGCTGCTGCCTGAAAGCAATAACGGTTGCAGAGATAACCCACAGTGCAATGAAAAGCCCGAGTACTGAAAGCCATTTGAACTGCGGCATCAGGAAGGTCAGACCGATACTTCCGACCACGCTGATCACAACTGCAGGTGAGAGTTTCTTCAGCAGATCTGCAAAGCTGTCACGCTTCCAGCGCGCCAGGGCTCCAAAACCAAGCAGCACACCCAGAGGCACCATCAATGGTACGAACACCGAGTTGAAATAGGGAGGGCCAACAGAGATTTTCCCAAGCTCGAGCGAATCGAGCACCAGCGGGTAAAGCGTACCCAGCAACACACTGGCGCAAGCCACCACCAGGAGAATATTGTTCATCAGCAGACCCGTCTCGCGCGACACCAGCTCAAATTTCGTCTGGCTGCGTATATCGGCTGCACGGAATGCATAGAGTGTCAGCGAACTGCCAACAACCGCGAACAGGAAGGCAAGTATGAACACACCACGCTCGGGGTCAGATGCAAAGGCGTGTACCGAAGTGAGAACACCTGAACGCACCAGGAACGTACCCAACAGGCTCAATGAGAAAGTGAAAATTGCCAGCAATACTGTCCACGCCTTGAATGTACCGCGTTTTTCAGTCACAGCTAGCGAGTGCATCAGGGCAGTACCAACAAGCCATGGCATAAAGGAGGCATTCTCGACAGGATCCCAGAACCACCAGCCTCCCCAGCCAAGCTCGTAGTAAGCCCACCAGCTACCAAGTGCAATACCCAGGGTCAGGAACATCCAGGCTACATTTGTCCACGGCCTTGACCAGCGCGCCCACGAAGCATCCAGTTTTCCACCCAGCATGGCGGCAACAGCAAAGGCGAATGGCACTGCAAATCCGACATAGCCGAGATAAAGCATCGGTGGGTGTATCGCCAGCCCGAAATCCTGCAACAGCGGATTCAGGTCACGTCCCTCGGCAAGTGCCGGCAGCACCCTGTCAAACGGGTTCGAAGTCAGGATCATGAAAAGCAGAAAGCCGACACTGATGAGTCCCATTACACCGATAACTCTTGCAACCACGAGGTCAGGCATACTACGGGAGAAGAAAGTGATTAAGAAGCTCCAGATCGACAGTGTGAACGCCCACAACAGCAGTGAACCCTCATGTCCGCCCCATACAGCAGAGACCTTGTAAATCGTTGGCAACAGTGTGTTGGAGTTGGTCGCAACATACTTGACCGAGAAATCATTGGTCAGGAATGAGTAGAGCAAGGCTACAAATGCGACCAGCAGAAAGAACGTCTGTCCACGAGCAGCCGGTCGTGCAATCGCGACCCAGCCGCGGTAACCGAATTGAGCGCCGATCAACGGCAATATACCCTGGATGAATGCCATCCCGAGTGCGAGTACCAGTGCAACCTGTCCAAGTTCAGGAATCATGATTAAGCCCGTCTACTTGTCAGCGGAAGCTGACTTTTTGAGTGAATCGGCAACTTCAGGAGGCATGTAATTTTCATCATGCTTGGCGAGAACCTCTTCGGCCACAAAGACACCTTCAGAATCGAGTTTGCCGAGTGCTACGATGCCCTGCCCCTCACGGAACAGGTCTGGAAGAATTCCGCTATAGCGTACCGTTACAGACTCCTTGTAATCAGTAAGTCCGAACTCGACGTTAATATCACCCTCATTGCGCCTGACGCTGCCATCAACAACCATGCCGCCAACGCGGAAGATGTGATTATCAGGTGCCTCACCGGCCTTGATCTGGGTAGGATCATAAAAGTGGTTGATGTTCTCGTTAAGTGCCATCAGTGTCAGGCCGACGGCAACAGCGACGCCAGCTACCATTAACAGGATCAGACCGAGTCGTTTTTTGCGAATAGCTCTCATGTTTTCAGATTCTCCCTGCGTACGCGTCTTGAAATGCGCTGCAACTGCTTACGATGACTCATACTTGCCCAGGCAAGATTTGCCACCAGTACAACTGCCGTGATGCCGAGTGACATCCAGACAAAGAAGGCGTAACCGCCCATTGCGAAAAATTCAGCCATTGGCTTTTCCTCCAACCAACTCCCTGACCCAGCCGTTATTGATCTCACGTGAAAGTAACTCGGCACGCGCCTTTACCAACAACACCCAGATATAATAGAGCTTGAAACAGACTGCCATGGTCAGCAAGGGCCACAGCATCGAGCTGTCCATTGCCGGGCCATCCATACGAGCCACCGTGGTTCCCTGGTGCAGTGTGTTCCACCACTCCACAGAGTAGTGAATAATCGGTATATTGACTACACCCACAAGGGTCAGGACAGCAACAGCGCGAGATGCCGTCTGGCGGTCCTCGACCGCATTGTAGAGCGCAATGATACCGAAATAGAGGAACAGCAGCAGCAGTTCAGAGGTCAGGCGCGCATCCCAAGTCCAGTAGGTCCCCCACATCGGCTTACCCCACAGGGAACCGGTCACCAGGGCAATAAAAGTAAAGGAAGCACCGACAGATGCACTGCTGATGAGCATGACGTCTGCCATCTTCATGCGCCAGACGAGGCTGATTGCACCTGCGACCGCCATAACGATATAAATAAAGAGTGACATCCATGCCGCAGGCACATGAACATAGATAATCCGGAAACTGTCACCCTGTTGGTAATCGGCCGGTGCCAGTATAAGGCCGCCGTACATCCCGACCACCAGTGTAAGGATGGTCGTAACAGCAAACCAGGGAATCAGCTTGCCGCTGATATTATAAAACCACGGTGGTGAACCCAACCGGTGGAACCATTTCATGAAGATGTTCATCTTGTCCCGTATTACCCTAACTTAAACTAATGCGAAGCGCTGAAGCTGCGGCAACAGGTGCCAGTGACAGCGCCAGCGCAAGAAATGCTGCAAGAATATATATCTGACCACTGAAAGACAATCCAGTTGCAGCCGAATCGACCATCGATGCACCAAAAATGAGTACCGGCACGTAAAGCGGCAGTACCAGCAGCGAGAGTATCACACCACCACGGCGTAAACCGACAGTCAGTGCAACGCCAATTGTACCGATCAGGCTAAGTACTGGTGTACCCAGCGCGAGTGAAATCAGCAGTGCACCCAGGGCAGTTTCCGACATACCCAGAAAAACCGCCAGCAGAGGTGCAACGATCAGCAGCGGCAGGCCAGTGACCAGCCAGTGAGCGGATACCTTTGCAAGAATCAGTACCGGCAGCGGTTGCGCGCTCAGCAGCAACTGCTCAAGTGTTCCATCCTCGAAGTCGGAACGGAAAATCGCGTCCATTGACAAGAGCGCTGCAAGTAGTGCGGAAACCCACACGATACCAGGCGCCATGCGTGCCAGGAGATTGGGCTCTGCTCCGATGCCAAGCGGAAACAGCACAATCACCATGACGAAAAAGAGAATCGGGTTGGCCAGTTCGGAGCGTCTGCGCAGTGCAAGGACGAGGTCGCGACGAATCAGCTGAATAAAAGCGCTCCAGACAGACATAATCAGGCCGACAGGTTAATCACTTGCGTATTTGGCGCAAGCAGGTTGACTTCATGGTGCGAGGTCATGACCAACGCACCACCATTAGATAGATGCAGGTCCATCAGGGACTCGGTCAGCTTGATACCCTCCCGGTCCAGCGAGGTGAATGGCTCATCGAGAACCCAGATACGTGCATCAGTCACCAGCAGTCTCGCAAGCCCGGCGCGGCGCTTCTGTCCGGCAGACAGGTAGTGCACGGGAACATCCTCGAAACCGTATAACTTTACTGCTTCAAGTGCCTGTTCTATAGATAGATTCCCCTTTCCACAGAGCGTCTGAAGAACGCGCAGATTCTCAAGAGGAGTGAGTTCCCGCTTGACACCATCCGTATGTCCGACGAAGGCCATATAGCGATGATATTCGGTGGTACAGCGCTCGATTGACTCTCCATTCCAGCGCACCTCACCTTCGTCGGGACGGCGCAATCCGCATAGAATTCGCAGTAAGGTCGTCTTGCCGGTTCCATTCCTGCCCTCAAGCACAACCGCCTCACCCGAGTGAATACCGAACGAGAGATTCTCGAACAGCAAGCGATCATCGCGAATGCAGGCGAGCGAGTCCGCTTCGAGCAGTAGCTTTGATGATGAGGTCGTTTCTGTTTCCAAAATGGAGTCGAGTGTTATCAAAAAAAATTCCAGCGCACAGGCTATCCTAAAGCCGACATCTTATCAATGAGGTAGATCATATACAGACAGTTCAGAATCTGCCGACTGGTGCATCCATCCTGATCAAGGCACAATCATGTCATGGAGCAATTGAGACAACCACCTGTTGAGTACAAGCACGGCGCGTTTCGCCCCTTGCTGATACTGTTTCTGCTTGCCGCACTGATCCCCCTCTACCTGGCCTCCAGCAATATCGCAGAGGAACAACTCAACGAGGCAGCCTCACAGCACCTGGCACGAATCTATAACGGTCTGAGTACAACACTGGCACGACATATCTACCTGCCTGCACTCCTGGCAGAACAGAATGCAGTGAAGAACTATCTCTCTGATCTTGCAGACGGACACACAACCAACCCCGATGCTGTCAACCGCTACTTGGAGAAATCCAACCATATTGCCGGCACCTCTGATATTTACCTGATGACTCCACACGGCACCACGGTAGCTGCGAGTAACTGGAATCTTGAACAGACATTTATCGGCAAGAACTTCTCATTCCGCCCCTATTTCCAGGAAGCAATGCAGGGCAAGCTGGGGCGCTACTACGCGCTAGGCTCCACCTCGAAAGCGCGTGGCTACTACTTTTCCAGACCCGTATATGACGGAAATAATGTCACCGGTGTGGTCACCACGAAAATCTCCATCAGTGATTTTGAAGAAAACTGGCCTGATGAAAAATTTGAATTTATCGTCACGGGCCCTGATGAAATGGTGTTTCTCTCGAGTAACAGCCAGTGGCGCCTGAGGCCGCTGGAACCACTCAGCAGCGCACAGGAAAAAGCTCTCAGGGAGAGTCGTCGCTACGGCAAAGTCAAGCTCGACGCCATCGGCATCAGCCAGAAAAGCAGGGGTGGTGAAAATGCCCTCCATTGGCGTATTGGCAAGAGTGATTACCTGGTACAGAGCCGTATAATGAATACTGCCAACTGGACAGTCTCGGTTCTTGCACCGACCACGAGTGTGACCAACTTCTCTGTGTTGGTCACATCAATTGGACTGGTTGTATTGCTGCTGGCGGGGCTTTTGCTAGGCGTCTGGTGGCAACGCCAGGCCGAACGCCGCCTGTTTGAAATTCGTGCACGCGAGGAACTTGAAACAAAGGTTGAGCAACGAACAGCTGAACTAAGACTGGCGCAAGAGAACCTGGTTCAGGCTGCAAAGATGGCAGCGCTTGGTGAACTCGCCGCAGGCATCAACCACGAACTGAACAACCCACTCACTGCAATTCGTGCCTATGCAGATAATGCAACCCAGTTCCTTGCCCATGGCGATTCGGAGACAGTCGAAACCAACCTCGGTGAAATCACGAAACTGACTGAGCGCATGGCAGCAATTACGCATCAACTGAAAAGCTTCTCACGTAAAAGCCAGGGAGAGATAGTCTGTGTTGATCTCAGCGTCGCAGTGGAAAATGCACTCGCAATCCTGCACCCTCGCCTCTCACGCATCAGTGATGCCGTGGTCGAATGGACCCCACCTGATTCAAAGCCTTACGCAATGGCAGACCTGATCTGGGTAGAACAGATCCTGGTAAATCTTTTGACGAATGCAGTCGAGGCAATCCAGAATAGAGAGCAACCGAAAATCCACATAGCAATCAGGCGCCAGATGAAACCGGAACAGAAGGATACGATTTGCCTGTCGGTCAGGGATAATGGCCCGGGTATCGATACCGAGGTTATCCCAAACCTGTTTGAGCCATTTTTTACGACCAAGTCAGTTGGCAAGGGCCTCGGGCTTGGCCTTTCGATCTCCTATCGGCTTGCAAAAGAGATGGGCGGCACACTCGAGGCACGCAATCATGAAGATGGCGGCGCCGTCTTTACCCTGACCCTGCCCACTAGCGGAAAGATGCAATGACACAGATCATCCTGGTTGACGACGAAGCCCCGGTACGCGAATCGGCGTCCCAATCGCTGAAGCTGGCTGGCTTTGATGTTCTACCATTCGACAATGCAGCTGATGCACTGGCTCAGATCAGCGATAGTTTTGACGGCGCGCTGATCACAGATATTCGCATGCCGGGAATAGATGGTTTTGAATTGATGCGGCAGGTTATCGCTATTGATAAAGATATACCTGTCATTCTGATCAGCGGCCATGCCGATGTCTCGACAGCCGTCGCTGCAATACGAGAAGGCGGCTATGACCTGCTCGAAAAACCCTTCCCGTCATCAGAACTGGTCGACACGACAAGGCGAGCAGTTGAAAAGAGACGCCTGAGCCTGGAAAACCGTGAACTCCGCCAGGAACTTGAAGAGAGCTCCAGGATCGGGCCACGCATCCTCGGCAAGGCACCTGCGATTGAATCCCTGCGGCGGACTATTGCTCGTATCGCCAACACGGATACTGACGTGCTCATCATTGGCGAAACCGGTACCGGTAAGGAACTGGTCGCACGCTCACTGCACGAACACAGCCAGCGTCGTAACAACAACTTTGTTGCAATCAACTGTGGCGCAATCCCCGAGCAGCTTCTCGATAGTGAACTCTTTGGTCACGAGGCGGGCGCATTTACCGATGCCAAGGCACAACGCGTCGGCAAGTTCGAACATGCAAATGGCGGAACCCTGTTTCTCGACGAGATAGAAAGCATGCCACTTTCAACCCAAGTCCCCATTTTGCGTGTTCTGCAGGAGCGCAGTATCGAACGCCTTGGTTCTAATCAGCAGATTGAACTGGACCTGCGCGTTGTCACCGCGGCCAAGATTGACCTTAAAGAAGCAGCAGAGCGTGGCGAATTCCGCGAGGATCTATATTATCGACTCAACGTATTAACCCTCGAGCTGCCACCACTACGTGAACGCCGCGAGGATATTCCACTGCTGTTCCAGCATTTTTTATTGGTTGCATCCGCCCGTTGTGAATCAGAAGTACCCCCGCTCTCAGCCGAGGCCTTGCATACATTGATGGGGCATGACTGGCCAGGCAATATCCGTGAGCTGCGCAACATTGCCGAACGCTATGTTCTGATGGGAGAGGAGTTCAACTACGACCTTGCTGCATTGATGCAATCGGGCGATGTTAGCGGCGGCGTACCCTTGCCAGAGCAGGTGGCCTGTTTTGAAAAGGCGATGATCGAGCAGTCTCTGTTGCGCCATAAGGGCAACATCAAGGAGACCATGGAAGCCCTTGGTCTGCCTCGCAAGACACTCTCGGACAAGATGCAGAAATATCAGCTTGATCGAAAACGCTACCGCGACAGCGAAATCGAATAATTACCGACTGTCCCTCCCGAGACATTACTGCGTCCTTGCTGGAGGGGCGGTCCCTCCCGGCGTCCTGCCTCCCGGGACACTTCCACATCCCTGAGGGGCGGTTTTCCCCCATGGCTATCACCTGAAAAGTGGCGGATTTCCGCCAATTACGGAAAATAATATATCTAGAATATACAATAGATTTTATTGTTAACTATTTGTTTTAGTATATTTATTATAATTATTATTTCCTAGAACAAAAGCTTGGCACGATTCTTCCAATGCTTTTACGTGACCGAAGTCCGTCTCTAACGGATCGGGCACTTAAACCAATAATGGAGAAATCAGACAATGAAAAAAGCTCTTATCGCACTGGCTGTTGCCGGCAGCTTTGCCATGACCTCAGTCACAGCACTTGCGGCACCGATTACGATCAAGTTCTCGCATGTTGTTGCCGAGAATACCCCAAAAGGCCAGATGGCAAACAAGTTCAAGGACCTGATTGCCGAGCGCATGGGTGACAAGGTTGTTGTAGAAGTTTTCCCTAACTCACAGCTATTTGGAGACAACAAGGTTCTCGAGGCCATGTTACTGGGCGACGTGCAGATCGCTGCGCCTTCACTCTCCAAGTTCAAGAAATACACCAAGGCACTGCAGGTCTATGACCTCCCCTTCCTGTTCAAGGACATGGCAGCAGTTGAGCGTTTCCAGAAAAGTGATGCTGGTGTAAAGCTGCTGACTTCTCTCGAAAGCAAGGGACTCGTTGGCCTTGGTTACCTGCACAATGGTCTTAAGCAGCTCTCTGCATCAAAGCCCCTGCGCACTCCAGCCGATGCATCAAAACTGAAGTTCCGCATCATGTCTTCCGACGTACTCGCTGCACAGTTCGAAGCGGTTGAAGCCGTTCCACTGAAAAAGCCTTTCTCGGAGGTTTTCACCCTGTTGCAGACCAGGGCGATCGATGGCCAGGAGAACACCTGGTCCAACATCTTTTCAAAGAAATTCTTTGAAGTGCAGCCATACATTACCGAGTCGAATCACGGCGTTCTCGACTACATGGTGGTCACATCAGCCGAGTTCTGGAATGGAATGGATGCTAATACCCGTAACGGCGTACAACAAGCGCTAAACGAGGCACTCGTTATCGGTAACGAAATTGCAGCACAGAAAGCTGTTGAAGATCGTCAGAAGATTATCGACAGCGGTCGTTCCGAGGTTCTTTCTCTCAGTGATGCAGAGCGTGCGCAGTGGGTAGAGGCGATGAAACCTGTATGGAAGCAGTTTGAAGGTGATATCGGCGCAGACCTGATCGAGGCAGCAGCTGCTTCAAACATGTAAGCAAGAGACTGGTTTTCAGGCAAACGTTTATTGGCCAATAAGCCATCAATAACACATCGCCTGAATATCAACTAGACTTGTTCATACTGTCTCCGGTTGCCTCACAGCAGCCGGAGACACATAACAACAGATAACAAGAGATAAAGGAAAGGTCCATGCTGCTTCGCATACTCCACAAGGCAGAAGAAACCATCATCGCCCTGCTACTCGTCTCCATGACATTACTGGTTTTTACCGAAACACTGATGCGTTTCGCTTTTGGCGCGGGTGTTATGTGGGCACAGGAATTAACACTGCACCTATCTGCATGGCTGGTCCTCTTCGGTATGTCTTACGGACTCAGGGTTGGCGCACACATCGGTGTCGATTTCCTGGTCAAGAAACTGCCCCACAACGCACAACGTATCGTTACCGGCATCATGCTGCTGGCGGCACTCACTTATTGCGGGCTGTTTATCTACGGCGCTTATGTTTATCTCGACAAGATGGTACTTATTGGTATTGAACTTGATGATTTACCAATACAGAAATGGCAAGCGCACAGCATCCTGTTGCTCGGCTTTGTTTTTCTTGGCGTACGCCTGCTGGAGGTATTGATTCGTGTCATCAAGGGCAAGCAAACACGCTTGATGATGCATGACGAAGCCGAAGAGAACATGCAACTCGCTGCCGAACTGAAGGAGAACAAGTCATGACAACTGCCTTTCTCTTTCTCGCGCTCTTTGTACTGATTTTTATCGGCACGCCAATCGCCGTGGCACTCGGCCTGTCGAGCGTGCTGACAATACTCTTTTTCTCGCACGATTCTCTCGGGTCAGTTGCGCTGAAACTGTTCGAGGCCGAATCCGAGCACTACACCCTGCTCGCAATTCCCTTTTTCATTCTCTCGTCCACCTTCCTCTCAACCGGCGGTGTTGCAAAACGCCTGATCGATTTCGCGATTGCCGCAATCGGACACGTCAGGGGTGGACTTGCAATGGCATCCGTCATGGCCTGTATGCTGTTTGCTGCAGTTTCAGGTTCCTCTCCGGCCACGGTTGCCGCAATCGGAACTATTGTTATCGCTGGCATGGTACGCGCCGGATACCCGGAAAAATTTGCTGCCGGTGTCATTACCAATGCCGGAACCCTGGGCATCCTGATACCACCATCAATCGTCATGCTGGTCTATGCTGCAGCGACAGAGGTCTCCGCTGCACGCATGTTCGAGGCGGGCTTTATTCCCGGCCTGATGATGGGTGGCTTCCTGATGATAGCTATCTATATTGTTGCACGCATCAAAGGCCTGCCTTCACAACCCTTCCCCGGCATCAAGCATTTCCTGAAAACAGGCTGGGTAGCGCTTGGTGGCATGATGCTGATTTTCATCGTGCTCGGTTCCATTTACGGTGGTGTTGCCAGCCCGACTGAAGCCGCGTCTGTTGCCGCCGTGTATGCATTCCTGATTGCCGTCTACGGTTATCGCGATATAGGTCCGTTGAAGAACGTTCCATGGCGCCATGAGGGTGAATCAAGCGCGTCGGTTCTGACTCGCGCCCTTCACCAGTTCCCAACCGTGATCGTCAAGTCATTCTTCGATCCCGAAGTGCGTAAAGTCGTTATGGAAGCTGCCAAGGTCAGTATCATGCTGCTCTTCATCATCGGCAACGCTTTCCTGTTTGCACACGTGCTGACAACAGAGCGTATTCCGCACATGATTACCGAGGGCATCATGGGAATGGGCCTGCCGCCATGGGCATTCCTGATCGTCGTCAACCTGCTTCTGCTGGCTGCCGGCAACTTCATGGAGCCATCGGCGATCCTGCTGATCATGGCCCCAATCCTGTTCCCGATTGCGACACAACTCGGCATCGACCCGATTCATCTCGGCATCATCATGGTCGTCAACATGGAGATCGGCATGCTGACACCGCCGGTAGGGCTCAACCTGTTCGTTACCGCGGGGATAACCGGGCACAGCATGGGCTGGGTCATCAAGGCGGTTCTGCCTTGGATGTTGCTACTGCTCTTCTTCCTCATGCTGATCACCTATATTCCGCAGATATCACTCTTCCTGCCGGAGTATTTCGACAGCCTGCGAGGGCACTAGGCTAACTGAGAAGCCGGGGCAACTGTCCCGGCTTTTTTCTTTACCAGGGTACGGCTCATAATCCTGAAATGGTATGATGTTTGCAGTTTCATCCAGATATTCATTAGCACCATGACAACACGCCAATTTGTTCTCGCCTCAGGCAACCCCGGCAAGGTTCGCGAAATTAACCAGCTGCTGGAATCCAGCCACATCGAAGTGATTCCTCAGTCGGACTTCTCTGTTGAAGAAGTCGAGGAGACCGGTCTGACTTTCGTCGAAAATGCCATACTCAAGGCTCGCAATGCCGCACTTCACAGTGGCCTTCCAGCAATTGCTGACGACTCGGGCATCGAAGTGGATGCACTCGACGGGGCACCCGGTATTTACTCGGCGCGCTATGCAGGTGAAGGCGCTTCCGACGAAGAGAATCTCATCAAGCTACTGAAGGATCTGGAGGGCGTTGCGCCGGAACAACGCACCGGGCGATTCCAGTGCATCATGGTTTACATGCGCCATGCAAAAGACCCGACACCAATTATCTGCCAGGGTACATGGGAAGGACGCATCCTGACCGAACCAAGCGGTGAAAACGGCTTCGGCTACGACCCGATATTCTTCGTGCCATCACACAACTGTAGCTCAGCTGAGCTCGATCCTGATACCAAGAACAGTATGAGTCATCGTGGTATGGCGCTGCGTATGCTGGTTGAGGCCCTATCCTGAGTACTGGTATTCATGCACTGTTTCTGACGGGCCCCAGGACATTTTATCGCGCCGGTGACGACGCTCCTAAAGGCCATTACACCAATACGGGAAGCCTGTTCGGGGTGGTGAAGTCAATAGTATGAACGACAGGTCAATTCTGAGAAACCGCAGGCAGAAAAAGAGATACCCTGGCTCCGCCTGCAGGTGCATTTTCCAGCTTCAACTCACCACCAGCCTCAGTCACAAGGAGTTGGGCAACTGACAGGCCGATACCCTGCCCTGCCACACGTTCATCAGCACGCACACCTCGCTGCAGGTAGATTGATGGATCAGACTCGCCGAAACCCGGGCCATCGTCAGTGATGACGATGGCAATCATGCTGCCACCCTGTTTCTCGCATCTCACCGTGACACTTGATTCAGTCCACTTGAAAGCGTTATCAAGCAGGTTTCCGGCGACCTCGAAAAAGAGTTTTTCGTCACAACTGGCAAGCAGTCCCTCTGTACAGTTCAGGCTGACTGTGACCCCCTTGTCACGATAAACACGTTGCAGAGAATCACACAGGCGGCGCAGAAGAGATGAAATGGCGAGTGGTTCGGCAAAAGCAGTAGTTTCACTACTTGTTGCGCGTGTTAAATGGTATGAGAGTATTTCTTCAATGCGCTGCAACTGCTCTATCCTGCTTTCATCATTCGCTGCGTGTGCATCATTCGACAATACAGCGAGCGGTGTTTTGAGGCTATGTGCCAGGTCACCAAGGCTGTTACGGTAGTGTGACTGACGTCCACGTTCGTGTTTCAACAGACGATTGATTGCAGCCTTTACCGTTTCAAGCTCCTTCGGCATTGCGGCAACAATTTCGCGACGCTCGCCAGAGCGTACCTCATCCACTGCCCTGCCCAGCCTGTTAATCGGAGCAGCCGCCCAACGAAGAACCAGGTATAGAATCGCCAGGAGCAACAGCGACAACAAGCCAAGCCAGATAACAAGTGTGGTGGCAAACACCTCTGATTCACTTCTCGACATGGAGGCCGATTCAAGTGCCCACAATGTCAGGCGATGGGGATTGTCATCAACATACCAGCGTACACCGAGCCCGCTGCCAATATAGTCACCATCCTGTATCTTTAGCCATTCGCCGACTGTCGGTGTTTGCAGCGGTGGAAGCTGATCAATGACAGAGTCCGATTTCCACACTATCCTGCCCTGCGCATCCTGTATGACCACGTAACGTCCGGAACCGGCTTGCGCGAGGCTCGAATCAGGCAGGCTGAAGCGGTCAACAAGGATCTCACCTCTGTCACTCACCTCGGTAGCACCAAGCACACCGTATACAAGGCCCTGCAGCCTGGTATCAACCGCAACCAGCAGGCGCTCCTGATCGGCACGCTGCATAACCCACGCTGTTATAACGACAAATAGCAGCAACACGGCCGTTGCTGCCAGAAGCAGGCGAGCGTGAATTGAATTCAATGATTGCTCCGCTCGAGTGTCAGACGGTAACCCCGCCCGCGCAGTGTTTCGATGGGATCGAGCTTGTTGTCGTGATCGAGTTTTTTGCGCAAGCGCCTGATAAACACTTCGATGGTATTACTGTAGCGGTCGCTCTCCTCGTCATAGAGTTGTTCAATCAGCGCGCGTTTTGAAACCACTTCACCGACATGCAATACGAGATATTCGAGAACACGATACTCATATGCGGTGAGCTCAATCTCCTCGTCATGCATCGTCACACGTTGTCGGGCAGTATCCAGCTTTAACGGACCACACTGCATCACCGCCTGAGTCCAGCCACCGGTTCTGCGCAGTAGCGCACCCAGACGTGCAATCAGTTCCTTGGGGTGAAAAGGTTTAACCAGGTAGTCGTCAGCTCCGGCTTCAAGCCCCTCGACCTTGCTTTGCCAGGCATCACGTGCAGTCAGGATAAGGATGGGATAGTCGAGACCGGCAGCACGTACCTGGCGAATAATCTCGTCGCCCGCGACTCCCGGCAAGCCAAGATCAATGACCTCCATATCAAGCGGATTTTCAAGCGCCTGGAATAGACCATCATCACCATCAGACGCCATGTCAACCGCATAGCCACCATCTTGAAGCAACTGTACAAGCTGAGCACGCAGCCTGTCATCATCTTCTATAATCAGTACACGCACGGCAATCCCCTCAGGGCACCCTGATCACACGCACGTCACCTTTAGAAAGTATCTTGACGCGGTATGCGGGTGGCTTCTTGCCTTTAATGCGCCTGACCGAAAGCACCTTGCCAGGGTGCCGCTTGCGGGCTATCGCTGCTGCCTGTTCACGCGAGAGCTCCCTGTGCCCGTTCCCATTATCGTGAGAACGGGCAGCGAGAGAACCTTGTGCCAGTAGCAGGAATATCAGCAGTGCGAGTCGTAGGTACATTCTGCGTGACTCCTGACATTGAGAATTGCTGGACAAGTTGGCTTACTCTTAATGCTCGTCAAGTCCATCAATGATTCCGTAGAGAAGCATTCCGGCAAAGAAGTCTTCCGCATCAAAATGATCATGGCTTGAATAGTGACGGACGTGATCACGGTGATGTGAAAAGTTTCTTCCGTGCTTATGCTTGTGCGAATGTTTTAGACCACCGGGATGACGATGCCAATGCTTATGTTTTACCACATGGTCACGACGGTGATGACGACCCTTTTTATGACCATGTCCATTTCGGTGGTGACTGTACCTTGGACCGTGGCGATGTTTGTGGACATGCTTTCTGTCACCATGGCGATGCTTGTGCGAATGCCTGGTGACGCGATCCCTGTCTCCACGAACAACAATCACGCTACTATCTTTACCGCCGTGCTTGTGGTGACCATCCTTTTTGTCAGCAACTGCAGGTGTGACAACCAGTAGTGCTGATATTGCAGTTGCAACTGAAATAAGTCGAAGTTTCATTTTGTTTCTCCTGTTGAGCCATTCGTTCTTACTGTGGCTAACAGACTAGATGAACCACCCTGAACAGAAGATGAACGAAGCAGAGAAATATCAGGCAGCCAGATTTACCACTTCATCAGGTTCCACATCTGCGTATCTTGGGAGTGTGGATCGGCTCCACCGTCGTTGACAGTCCCGTCAGCATCCGTGTCATCGAATATATAGACCGGCCCGTGCTTGGGGTCAATCTCGGTTCGATAGAGGCCACCATCGCGGCGGTACTCGTAAACAGTCGCACCCTCTCCCTTGACGACAGTGACATTATGTCGTGCCGGTGCTGACTCTTCCTGTTTCCTGCGCTGCTCTTCGGCAAGGTAGCGTTTAAGCGTCACATCCCCGGGCTTTTGCAGTTTTGGCGGTGGCGGTGCCGCTACCTGATCAGCTGCGGTAACTGCTCCACTGGAGAGCAATACAAGACAAATACTGTATACAATCGGTTTCATATTGGATCCTGTTTAAAGCTCCATCAGCAGATCTTTTTCTGCTTCAGAGGGTTCAAGGCTACGCCCTTCATAATGTTTGAATATTGCTTCAACGACCTCTTCAGGATCGTCGATAATCTGAATCAAATCAAGGTCATTTTCACTGATTGTGCCATGATGCAGCATGGTTTTTTCAAACCAGTCGATCAGACCTGTCCAGAAATCCCTCTCTACAAGGATAATCGGGATGCGGCGGCTCTTGCCAGTCTGGATCAGGGTGACAATCTCGGCAAACTCATCCAGTGTGCCAAAACCACCGGGCATAACAATATAGGCGACAGCATGCTTAACGAACATCACCTTGCGCGCAAAGAAGTGCGTAAAATCGAGGCTAATATCCTGGTAGTGGTTTGAAAATTGCTCCTGGGGAAGGGAGATATTGAGGCCGACGCTGGGTGCCTTGCCCATCTTGCCGCCCCGATTAGCTGCTTCCATGATACCGGGCCCACCACCAGATACGACAGCGAAACCGGCTTCCGAACAGAGCCGCGACAGTGTCACCGTCTTCTCGTACCAGGGGTGCATCTCCGGCGTACGAGCCGACCCGAAAATGCTAACCGCAGGCTGGATTGACTGTAACTTCTCGAAACCACCGACAAATTCGGCCATGATCTGGAAAACTCGCCAGGACTCATGCGCCGGGCGCTGAGACATGCTTTCGATTTTGCTATTTTTTTTATCCATTGCCACTAAATACAGGTTACTTTTTGTGTGTTGATCTGGATAATACCACTTCCTGACAAAACACGGCGCCAGTGATGCTGAGCCGACTAACCTGATCGAATCAATTGCCCAGTTACCCTGAAACAGATACCGGAATCACTCGCTGATGGCTGCCACAAATCTCAACCCTGAGCAGCAGTCTGCGGTCCACCACCTAGGCTCTCCGCTACTGGTACTTGCCGGAGCCGGTTCTGGCAAAACGGGTGTGATTACACACAAAATCGCCTGGCTGATTGAAAAAGCCGGCATACCGGCGCACGCGATCATGGCCGTCACCTTCACCAACAAGGCTGCGCGCGAGATGCGAGGTCGTGTCAGCGGTCTGATGGATAGCGGCAAAGCACGTGGGCTCAAGGTCAGTACTTTCCACCAACTGGGCCTGACAATCCTCAGGAAGGAACATATGCATGTTGGCCTGAAAGCGGGCTTCACCCTGCTCGACGAACAAGATACTGGCCCACTTGTGCAGGAACTGCTGCGCAACGCGGATGACGACGACAAGTCCGAAGGTATCCGCTGGAAAATCTCCGAATGGAAAGGCAAGCTGATCACGCCCGCACAGGCAGTCAGCATGGCTGAAGACGCCCTCGAACTACGCGCTGCACAATGCTACGGCGCCTACGAACGCACTCTCAGAGCCTACAATGCAGTCGATTTTGATGATCTGATTCGTCTCCCGGTACTGTTATTCCGTGAGCATCCGCAAGTTCTTGAGGCGTGGCAGAACCGGATTCGCTACCTGCTTGTTGACGAATACCAGGACACTGACCTGAGTCAGTATGAACTGGTCAAGCAGATCGCAGGCATCAGGCAGGCCTTCACAGTGGTCGGCGACGACGACCAGTCAATCTACGCCTGGCGCGGCGCAAATCCCGATAACCTGCGCCAACTGCAGCAGGATTTCCCGATGCTGAAGGTAATCAAGCTGGAACAGAACTACCGCTCCGTCAGCACTATACTCGATGCTGCAAACAGCCTGATCGCCAACAACCCCCACATTTTCGAGAAACGCCTGTGGAGCCAGCTGGCACAGGGTGAGAAGATCCAGGTAATCCAGTGCAAGGGAGAGGAGCAGGAAGCCGAACAGGTCGTTTCAGACATTCTGATGCACAAGTTTCAGGGCAGGAAACTTGGCGATATTGCCATTCTCTATCGCAGTAATCACCAGGCTCGTGCCTTCGAGAAAGCGCTGCGCCACCATGACCTGCCCTACTTTCTCAGCGGTAGCCTCTCCTTCTTTGGACGTGCCGAAGTGAAGGATGCAATGGCCTACCTGCGCCTGATTGCCAATCCCGACGACAACACCGCATTTCTGCGTATCATCAATATTCCACGCCGTGATATCGGACCGGCCACGCTGGAAAAGCTTGCACAATACGCCAACGAGCGTGACATCAGCCTACTCTCGGCTTGTCGTGAATTCGGCATCAGGGAGACGATTGACGAACGCCGCTGCAAGCGCCTGCATGCATTTTCTGACTGGATCGAAACATTCCAGCGCATGGCTCTCGAAGAAGGCGTCCCCGGCAGCCTGCTACAGGCCCTCAACGAAATCGAATACCCTGACTGGCTGCACGAAAAGAGCACCTCGGAAACAGTAGCCATGAAACGCTGGGAAAACGTACTGGAACTGGTCAACTGGCTGGCGAAACTTGAGGAAGAGAAAGAGGCTGAACCACTGGAACTGGTCAATCATCTTGCATTGATGGATATCCTCGAACGCCAGGACGAGGGCAGCGACACGGACCGCGTCAACCTGATGACCCTACACGCTGCCAAGGGGCTGGAATTTCCTGTAGTCTATCTTGTCGGTATCGAGGAGGGCATCCTCCCCCACCAGAACAGTATCGATGATGAGAATATCGAGGAAGAGCGCCGCCTTGCCTATGTAGGAATAACCCGTGCACGCCACCGCCTGGTCATGACCATGTGTGAAAAACGCCGTCGATTCGGCGAATGGCAAAGCTGTGAACCGAGTCGATTCCTCGACGAACTACCGGAAGAGCTGCTCGAATGGCAGGGCCGCAAGGGCGAACAGAAAAAAACCGTAGAAAAAGGCAAGGCGCACCTGGCAAATATCAAAGCACTGCTGGGTTAGTTGATCGTTGCTCATTAGTTGCTGACAACTGACTGTCCCTGGTTTCGCTACAAAACCTTATAACTTGTAACTTGTAACTTTCTGCTCATAGCTGAAACTGTTAAAAAGCAGAAACCACAAGGGGATAAGAATGTCGGAGTTCAAAGACAAGGTCATTATCATCACGGGTGCGGCTGGCAACCTGGGTGAAGCAGTAGCACAAAGGTTTGCTCAGGATGGTGCAAAAATCGCCCTGGTTGATATCGACGAGGAAGGTATGGCAGAAACCGCTTCAAGGCTCCCTGCAGAAACCACCTGTATCAGCATCAAAACCAACCTGTTCGAACCTGAATCGGTAGCTGCCATGGCAGATGCAGTAAAGCAGCAGTTCGGCAACTGTGACTACCTTGCAAATATCGCTGGCGGTTTCGCAATGGGCTCCAAGCTCTACGAGGCGAGTGACAGGGAGTGGCAGATGATGATGGGACTTAACGCGCAGTCTGTCTTCCACAGCTCTCGTGTCACCATCCCGCAGATGATTGAAACAGGTGCTGGCCGGATCGTCAGCATCTCTGCACGCGCAGCCAGGGAAGGTAAGGCAACCATGGGACCCTACTGCGCTTCCAAGGCAGCTGTAATCACCCTGACAGAAAGCATGGCTGCAGAGCATAAAATGGATAACATCAATGTTAACTGCATCCTTCCCGGTACCATCGATACACCGGAAAACCGCTCAGCCATGCCTGACGCTGATTTTGACAACTGGGTTCCACCCGCAGCACTCGCCGATGTCGTCGCGTTCCTGTGCTCAGATGCAGCACGCTGCGTTACCGGTGCCGCTGTGCCGGTTTACGGCAAAAGCTGAGACCATGATGCGGCGCCCCCGGCTCACTTTCGAGAATTCGGACGGTAGAGGGGAACAGCTCGCTGAATTAATGCGTCGATACGCACACACGGCCTATCCTCCCGGTGGCTCGGAGTGCGCCGCTACCAGCCGCGAGACCTTGCTTGATTACGCTGCGAAGGCTGCTGATGGCTCACTCGCCATCAGTAGTCGGCAACTACCAATGATAAAAGCCGCAATCAAATGGTATTACGCCGAGATTGTGGATGACACCATGCAGAGGGACAGACTCCTCAACGCCTTCCAAAAGCACGCAAACATGCCAAAAAGCAAAGAGATGTGATTTTTTTCATTCGTGTGAAAGAAAATCCCGGTTGGCTGTGTCTCCTTCCCTGAGATATGGAGAAAAACGATGAAAACAGAGTCATGAAGAAGAAAAAGAGGCAATTCGAACGACTTGTCGACCTCTACGCGCAAGATATTCATCGTTTTGCACTGTGGCTGACAAAAGACCATCACACAGCAGAGGATGTTGTGCAGGAAGCTTACGCAAGAGCCTGGAAAAACCTGGATCAATTAAAAGACGAAAGCGTTGCCAAGTCCCGGTTACTGACCATCGTCAGGAACGAGAATGCCAGGCGTTTCCAGCGTAAACAGTTTGATCTTGTGGACATCGACAATACCCAGGTAACAGCAAGCGCTGATTCTGAACCGGAAAACCGGACCGAGATCAGCATTATGAGAAAGGCGATCGCGGCCCTCCCGATTGACTACAGGGAACCGCTGGTAATGCAGGTAATACACGGCATGAGTTGTCGGGAAATTGCCGAGACGATGGACCTGCCTGAAAATACTGTCATGACGCGACTGTTTCGCGCCAAGCAGAAGGTCAAGGGCAGTTTGACAGAGACACAAAGTTCGAATGTAGCGAGGTTGTATCCATGAATGAGATCGAATTCAGAAAACAGTGTGTAATCGATCCCAACAGCGAGGACGAGCGCTTTGTTGAAGCGATGCAGGATTCAGAGCTGCACAAGATCAGGGAGGAATATCTTGATTTTGATGCACAGCTCAAGGATGCCATGCGACTTCAAAGTGACTTTGACCCGGAGAGCCTCAAACTGATCCCTCAGGAAATGGATGAGGAGCATGCCAAAGAGGAATCCTCATGGTTCAAATCTGCGCTCAGGCCCGCCTACTCCATTGCCGCCAGTTTTGTCGCCGCCATGGTGGTCGTTTTCGGCCTGTTGCTACAACCCGAACCTGCGCTGTCCGAAAGCATGATGGATCACCTCTATGATCACATGGAAGTCACACACATTCGCACCAAATTTCCACAACAGAAGTTACGGCCGCTACTGGATGAATATGGCATCCGAATCTCGGAGGTGCTGACGGAACGCATGCGTCATGCAAGCAAATGTGAACTTGAAAACCTCACGAGTTTGCACATCGTGTTTGATGGTGAATCAGGTCCGGTAACACTGTTTTTCATGCCGGGCGCCGAGGTAGATCGAGCCAGCATGATGGGACGTGAGCAGTTTCACGGCATCCTATTCCAGCACGGTGATGGCGCAGTCGGCATCATCGGTGTCATGGATGAGCAACTACTTCCCCTGAAGGACGAGGTTGAAGCCTCACTCGTCCCGTTAACCCCAAAAGAGGCTTAATCCGGCTTGCCGGGTTTATCGCCGTGTCGCATATAGAGGTGTGTGCGACATGGCATTTTTTTATTTCTCTTCAGCTAACCAGGTATATTGGCAGATACCTTTAGTCGTGAAAGACACGACTGGCAAAGTACATTGGCGCGTTCAGGTGTATCAGCTTCGGCATAACAGCGCAGTTCGGGTGCATTCCCAGATGGCCTCAAATGAACAATCACGCCGCTTTCAAATGTCACCCTTAAACCATCTGTCAGGTCTACACCAGCAACAGTGCCTGACCCAGGCGCAAGCAATGCAGCGGCCTGATCATGGTTTTTCTGCAAACTCCCGATCAAGCGGTGGCTCTGCTCAGTTGGAAAGTTCTCTATTCTGTCACTGGCCGTAAACCTTGATGGCAGGGTCGTTGGCAATTCAGACAACAGCAGCCCTTTCTCTTTTGCCATGCATAGCAGTGCCAGCATCGGCAGAAGTGCATCCCTGGTTGGCAGAGCGGTCAAGGTACGCCCTTCTCTTTCGATATCACTTCCGAGTAGAAAGCCACCGTTGGCCTCGTACCCGACAACACCCTTGTACTCAGCTGCAGATGTGTCCATTCCCTCTATCACGTAGGGTGAGCCAATGCGCGTGCGCACCACTTTTTCAAACCAGCCACACTTCTCGACCGAGGTGTTGCTGTTAACCGGAGTTACCACGATATTCGCCTGCAGGTAGCCTGCGCACAGGACGCCGACATCATCACCACGAAACCATTTGCCCTTCTCGTCGCCGATCAGTGGCCTGTCTCCGTCACCATCTGTGGATAGGAGTGCATCAAAATTATTCTCCTGTGCCCACAAGTGAGCCTGCTCAATATCCTCGGGGCGTACAGCCTCGGTATCAATAGGTATGAACTGGTCGGTACGCCCCAGTGAAATAACCTCTGCCCCCATACTATCGAGAGTTGTATGCAACAGGTCGCGCGCAACACTGGAATGCTCATAGACGGCGACACGCATGCCAACCAGCGACTGATCGCCGAAATAGTCCGGATACCTGGATGTATAGTCATCCCCAACTTCGCGTGAGAGCGGCGGAAGTTCAATTACCTCGAACTGATTCGGAATAGTGACTACCGCATTGCGTATCGTTCCTTCGTCAGCCTTGGTGATTTCACCTTCGGCGCGATAGAACTTGATACCGTTGCGGTCAAAAGGAATGTGACTGCCTGTGACGACAATTGCAGGAGAATTTGTCTTGGCTGCGTAGAGTCCCAGTGCCGGTGTAGGCAGGGCGCCTGCATAGACAATCTCAAGACCGGCGTCGGTAATTGCCGTTGCACAGGCACGTGCGATTGCGGGGCTGCTGGGACGTAGATCGTGGCCGAGCACAACATGCCCGAACTTTTCCCCGTTACTCGATACAGCCTGCAGAAAAGCGGCGGAATAAGCATAGCAGAGTTCATCCGACATCTGCTCGACAAGCCCACGAACACCGCTTGTACCGAAGCCGACACCGGATGTCTCCATCAGGTCGCCGATTAACTTATTCATTAGTCAGCCTTCCCCGGATTCAGAAGCGCGACCGTAACGATCTTCAAAACGGACGATATCATCCTCATCCAGGTAGGTACCAGATTGAACCTCGATCAGTTCCAGTGGAATTACACCGGGGTTTTCAAGCGCATGTACCTGGCCGATTGGAATATAGGTTGACTCGTTCTCTGATACAAGGTAAGTCTCCTCTCCGTTGGTTACCTTTGCGGTTCCGTTGACAACAACCCAGTGCTCAGCGCGATGATGATGCATCTGCACCGAGAGCTTGGCACCCGGTTTTACCGTGATTCGCTTGACCTTGTAACGTTCGCCGTAATCAATTGAGTCATACTCACCCCACGGGCGATACACCTCGCGGTGGTTCATATGCTCGTGACGCCCGTCACTGCTGATCTGCTCGACGATTTTCTTGACCTCCTGCACCTTGTCTTTATGCGCGACCAACACAGCATCAAGTGTCTGGACTATAACAAGATCATCAACACCAACGGCAGTCACCAGGCTACTGTCGGCATGGATATAGCAGTTGTTGCTGTCATGCTGAATGACATCCCCCTTAAGAACGTTGCCGTCACCGTTCTTTTCACTCACCTCCCACAAGGCTGACCAGGCACCAATATCACTCCAGCCGGCATCGAGCGGAACCATGACTGCATCGGCAGTTTTTTCCATGACCGCGTAGTCGATAGAATCGGCAGGACAGGTGGAAAAAATAGCATCATCAACACGGGTAAAGTGCATATCCTGTGATGAACCTTTTAACGCATCCCGGCATGTGTTGAGGATATCCGGGCTGAATGCCTCCAGCTCCTGCAGGTAGCGACTGGCGCGGAACATGAACATACCGCTGTTCCAGTAATAACTGCCGCTGGAAAGATACTCCTGTGCAGTTTCCAGATCGGGCTTTTCTACAAAACGGCTGACCTCGAAGCCACCCTGTTCCAGTGCATCACCCTGCTCAATATAACCGTAGCCGATTTCGGGCTTGCTCGGTACGATACCGAATGTCACCAGCTTGCCAGCCTCTGCCTGTGGCAATGCAGCCTTGATACTGAGCTGGAAGGCATCAACATCGTGTATCAGGTGATCTGCAGCCAGTACCAGCATGATTGGATCATCATCCTGTTCAACCGCTGTCAATGCAGCCAGCGCGATTGCCGGTGCAGTATTGCGTCCAACCGGCTCAAGCAGAATATTCGCTTCCTCCATGTCAAGCTGTCGCAGTTGCTCTGCAGCAAGGAATCGATGCTCCTCGTTACAGATCAGTCTCGGCAGTGCAACATCCAGCCCCTGCAAGCGCAGAATGGTAGACTGCAGCATGGAGTATTTCTCATCGGTTACGGCGAGAAACTGCTTAGGATTCAACTGGCGCGATAACGGCCACAGACGTGAGCCAGATCCTCCGGCCATGATGACTGGTAACAGCATAGTGCGAGATCCCTTCTCAATTCAGCTGGGCAAGCAAACCCAGATATAAACATTAGTTAAAACACCATACCTGCTAAAGCGTGGCATCAACAGCAGCAAGCAATGTACGAGTCGAATCGTCGAGATCCGACTTGTCACTCTCTTCACTCAACAGCTTGTCAGCGAGAACCTTGCCAAGTTCAACACCCCATTGGTCGAAGGAGTTAATATTCCACAGGCAGCCCTGAACAAACACTTTGTGCTCATAGAGAGCAATCAGTGCGCCGAGTGTATACGGCGAGAGCTCATCCATCAGTATGACATTCGACGGGCGATTCCCCGGGTAATGTCTGTACGGCTCGCTTTCTTCTGCCTGCTTGCCCTGCATTAACGCCGCTGACTGTGCCAGCATATTGGCAAGCAGAACACGGTGGTGATCTGGCGAACTCATTTTGTCCTTGAGTACACCGATGAAATCGACCGGTACCATGTGGCTTCCCTGGTGAAGAAGCTGAAAAAAGCTGTGCTGGCCATTGGTGCCTGTCTGCCCCCAGACAATCGGCCCGGTCTTGCAGTTAACTGCACTGCCATCATGCATGACCAACTTTCCGTTACTCTCCATGTCGAGCTGCTGAAGATAGGTGGGGAATTCGACCATACGCTGGCAATAGGGAATCACAGCCTGGCTTTCGGCATCGAAAAAATCCGTGTACCACAACCCCAGCAGCGCCATGATGACGGGCATGTTCTGATCCGCTGGTGATGACCTGAAATGCCTGTCCATCTCTCTCGCGCCATTCAACAGTTTTTCAAAGCGTTCGTAACCAAGAGAGATGGCGATTGACAAGCCGATGGTCGACCACAGCGAGTAGCGCCCACCAACCCAATCCCAGAACTCTAGCAGGTTCTCTTCCAGCACACCCAGCTTGATGGCATTCTCAGGCGAGGCAGTCACACCGATAAAATGTGATGTTGCATAGGGATTTTCCAAACTGAGGTGTTCGCGAAACCATGCAGCCGCAGTATTCGCATTCAGCAAGGTCTCCTGGGTGGTAAAAGTTTTACTGGAAATGATAACCAGGGTAGTTTCCGGATCGAGTTTCTTAAGCGTTGAGTTGATCAACTCACCATCAACATTGGAAACAAAGTGACAGCGTACCGATGGATGGGCAAACTCCTTGAGTGCCTCGCATACCATGCGGGGACCGAGGTCTGAACCACCGATACCCAGGTTGATGACATCTGTCACCTGCCTCCCGGAGGAACCGCGCCAGTTACCGGACCGGATCTTGTCGCTGACTTCCTTTATATGCTGTTTTTGCGCCTCGATTTGTGTACCAAGGTTCTCGAGACCATCATCGGCAAGCATCTGCTTGTCAGAACGGAGCGCGGTGTGCAATACCGGACGCTGTTCGGTGGTATTGATTGCATAACCGCGGAACATCGCTTCACGCTGCTCTTCGAAAGGCGATTCAGACAGCAGGTCCAATAGTGCTCTTCTGACATTTTCATCTACCAGGTTCTTGGAGAAGTCCAGGTAGACGCCAGCGCATTTGAGTGAATATTTCTCTACCCTGCTGTTGTCTGCGGCATAGAGTTCACTGATACGAAGTTCACTAATCGACCGGGTGAGTTTCTTCAGTGCCGACCAGCTATCAGTTGCGGTGATGTCATACTTCTCTACTTTCATTTTTATTGCATTCCATACTATCAGGCATATTTGTGCCAAAAGGTTATAAATCGATCTACTGCTGCAGACCAGTCATGCGATGACATGCCTAGAGCTGATGCAGTCGCCGCATCAATATCATCCGATTCCATCTCCAGCAGTAACGGCAAGACTGAAATCAGTCGTTCCCTGGGGTAACGCCATGCCTAGCCAGAAACCGAAAACAGCACTCCGGGACCGAAATCCCGTACATTAATCGCGAGGTTGCGTGCCACGGCCCTTGCGCCCGCACAATACTTCCCAGCCCAATGCATCGATAAAGATAACAACTGAGAGTTTCTCTGACTTGGATTATTCACTCATGTAAGCCTTCTGCAGACAAATTTATTTCAAGGGTGACTCGCTGACGGATTTACTGCGCACATCACTGATGAGCCAGTCGAAACCGCCTTCGCCAAGGTGTACGACATTGCCCGCGAAATCAATACAGTGCGGACCGAAAACAATTTTCATATCGAGTGTCGCTCCACCCGATATGCGCGTGTGATGCCAGACGATGCTATTGCGGATTTCTGCATCACTCTCAATCACGCAACCGGAATGTATCAACGCCGGCCCGTGGACAACTGCATCTTTCCTGATCACGGTGGAGCCACCGATATAGACCGGGCTCTTGATGTCTGCACCTTCTTCAATCAACACGTTGGCACCAGTATAAACACCGGGCGAGACCTCCTCACCTGGAATCGTGAAGCCGTGAATCTCGTTGTTGAGCGCCATCTCCGTAGCATCCCACAGATCGGGAGTCGTGCCGATATCGATCCACTGGAACGGCAGGGTTACCCCGTAGAATGGCGCGCCAGCCTCGACGAGCGCCGGAAAGAGCTCGGAACCGATGTCATATTCACCCTCGGATGGAATGAAATTGAATATTTCCGGTTCAAAGATATAGATACCGGTATTCACCACATCACTCTTCGCCTCTTCGGGAGCGGGCTTTTCCTGGAAGGACTCTACGCGGCCATCATCATCGGTCACGACCACGCCGTAGCTACTTACCTCATCACGCGGTACCTGCTTCATAATAATAGTAGCGATCGAGCCTTTTTCACGATGGAAGGCGAGCGCCTCACTGAAATCAACATCAATCACCGCGTCGCCGCACAGTACGGCGAAGGTCGAGTCGAAAAAGCCGGTACGATCCTGGATCAGGCGCATACCGCCAGCAGAACCCATTGCCTGCCCGACCCACTCGTCACCGTCAAAATGGCCTTCCCATGAATACGCCATGTTGACGCCGAGACGGCTGCCATCCTTGAAGTAATCCTCGATATGCTGAGCAAGGTGACTAACGTTAACAATAAAGTCGCTGAAACCGTGTGTTTTGAGATGGGAGATAATCAGTTCCATGACGGGCTGGTTGATCACCGGGATCATCGGCTTTGGAATCTCGTGGGTAATTGGCTGTACCCTGGTGCCCTTTCCGGCCGCCAAAATCATCGCTTTCATTCCATCTCCCTTGTGGTGGAGTGAGTGCTGGCCGATTTAACGAGCAGCCTCTCCATTCGTATTGGCTTTATCGATTAATCATAGCAATAAAGCTGAAGGCTATACCATAATGAAGATACACTAATTAGTAGGAAATCTCGTCTCTGTTAGGAAATCACTAGGTGACGATTTTTCTCATTGCAAGCCTGTTACCTCCATCAACATACTCATCCGTCACTCCATCTATGAACGACTGAATAGTGCCGATTCCAAATCCGAGACTGGAGTTCGCACCATCAGGTATATCCCACTCGTGATTCGCTAAGAGCGGTAGGGCTTACACTCCATCGCTAGCAGTTTGTGTCTCATGACCTGCTTTATTAAGCATTGCCTCAAGAATAATTCGAGTAGAGGGGTCATCTTCCACGATCAGCAATTTGGCCATTATTGTCCTGCGTGAATGAATTCGAGCATGATTCTTCTCAAAGTATAGCGCCCAAAAGGTCAACATGGCAGCGTTACACAGACAGCATCTACAAAAAACTGAAAAAGAAACTGGAAAATTGCAGCGAAATTCATTATATTGCACGACTTGCCGGAGGGGTGGCAGAGCGGTTGAATGCACCGGTCTTGAAAACCGGCATGGGTTAATAGCCCATCCAGGGTTCGAATCCCTGCCCCTCCGCCATATACAGCGCTTATGTATTTGATACATAGGCGTTTTTTCTTTTTATTGACAGTCTAGTGCGCCCTTTCGTGTACCCCTGTGATATTTTTTGGGTTATCCAAGCACACAAATGAGACTAGCATTTCAACGACCGCTTTCGGCCAGAAGCGGACCTTGCCAATCACCTTAGTCTTCTTCATTTGATCGAAATCAATCTCAGTTCATTGCTATCGTCTAAGCTTTACATAGAAGGAGGTGTATTCTGATTAGCACGCCCTTGGGAGAACTAAGCATGTTGTGGCTCGGACAAATGTGCAAATTCGTGTTTTGTGTGGTGTTTGGAATTGCAACTTTCACTATTACGAATGCTCATTCTGATGTTTTGGATGATCTTAAGCCCTCAGACGAGTCATCCCCTGGCATGGATGTCATGCCAGATAAGGAGCGGCTAAAGGAAAGAGTTAGGGAGCGATATGAGGCTTTTGTTAAGAATGATTTAAGACGACTTTATGAAACAAAAGTACCAGAATATAGACAGCCATACGAAAGCTGGAAAAAAATCTGGTCGAAAAAATTGTCTGACACCAAGATTTCGAGTGTTGAACCGGAAAAGATATGTGACTGCAATTGGGCCGTTTTTCCGAATGGGCGGAGTTTTTTCAGATGTACTGTTTTACTTAGATTAACATTCAAAGATGAGAGCAAAGATGACTCAAAAGCTCTTGAAATGTGGCAAATAGAAGACGGCGAATGGTATCAAGGGTATGCCGATCATCATGATTGGGAAGATTGCCCCGGCAAATAAGATTATTATCCGCCAAAGTAACAAAAATAATCTCCCAAAGGGATTTTAGATTTAGTCTCAAACGAATGACCGCTTTGGGTCGTTAACTGCCATTCAGTCTGGTTGAGCTAACCAAATCTCGCCACGGTCTACTTTCGGCCAAAAGCAGAAAATAAGATTATGAGCCACCAAACTGAGTGTTTATCGTATGATTGCTTGATGACAGATTACAAACAATTGATGAACTTCGATCTGAAGCTTTATCCTTATCACCAAGTTACATCGCAATACGCTGGGTCTTTCACAGGGACTGGTGATCAATGGAAGCAATACCAAACGATCAAACAGCCAGGGTTTAACGGGAGTCAGGTAATAGATTTAACCAATTTCTGGCGCATTGTGATTGAACATCAGCCTAGCCATTATCAATGTGATGTAATCGGTCTTGAGACCATCGTGAAGTGGTCGAGTACACGGCAACTTAAAGAGCGCTTCACCCTCGTCGCGCAAATGACCTATAAGTAAGATACGGCAATGATACGCAGCCATTCATCCGAACGGAATGAGCCAAGTCAGGTACATTTAGCCTGCAGTCTCAATCTGATTGATCGAATCTAGTGAAATATGAATACAACAAATAATGGGAGATACATGACTATTAGGCAGGGTTTATATCTTATTGCACTATTGGCATTTCTTTGCTTGCAGACAGCATTTGCTCAAGAAAAGGAAGGTGAAGTGGTCTTAACAGCTCCTCAACGGGCTGAAAAAATGATCATTCTTAATGAGAATGGTGTTGTCGGTGTTACTTATTCTTACCCTTGGAGTTTCAAGTGGGCAGAATACGCTTCTAGTCTGGGTGAATTGTTTGTAAAAGAAATATATTCAGCACAAAACGAGTGCGAAAATACTCTTGCCAAACTTAAGGCAAATGAAGATGCCCTATTAGGCAGCAGTGATCCTCCCCCAATAAGTTGGTCCACCCTTATGATGAGAAAAACGGAGGACCAAAAATGGGAATCAAGCGACACAAACCGGAAGAGATCGTCCAGAAG
>NZ_MPQG01000011.1:0-88447 GCF_002020255.1 Solemya velum gill symbiont
GGTCTCTGCACACACTCGAGTCAGTGCCGCTGTCAGTGTTGTTTTACCGTGGTCAACGTGGCCAATTGTACCAACGTTCACGTGCGGTTTCGTACGTTCGAATTTTTCCTTAGACATGAAATCGCCCCAATAACATTAATATAGATAAGTCAAATTCGCGCGCTTACCGCACGCCACTACAAATAAAATGGAGCCCAGAAGCGGATTTGAACCGCCGACCTCACCCTTACCAAGGGTGTGCTCTACCAACTGAGCTATCTGGGCCTGGCTTTTACAGCGCCAAGCTGATTGGAGCGGGTGATGGGAATCGAACCCACATAGTCAGCTTGGAAGGCTGAAGTTCTACCATTGAACTACACCCGCTAAATTTTTTACCACTGCGCTTCAGTTCATCCTGAAGCCTTGCCCAGCTCGGCCATCCACGGCCTCGCATTGCTATTCGCGCAAAAACAGCAGACGCAAGCGACTACTGTACTACCAGAGCCAACAAATCGGTCGGCTACTGCCTTTTAATATGGTGGAGGGGGGAGGATTTGAACCTCCGAAGGCTGAGCCGTCAGATTTACAGTCTGATCCCTTTGACCACTCGGGAACCCCTCCAAAAAAGAGGTGCGCATTTTGCTACAAGCAGCATGCCGTGTCAACAACAATGTTCGACCGAACTCCGCAAAAGACGACATAAGCTTATACTGATATAAATTTGCAAGATGCCGATAAAGATTGACATATTACAATTAATGCAACAATATTACGGTAATTCGATCGATCAATAATAATAACCGGCGAATTAACTAGTTAATAAAACAATATATTCAGGAATATATTCCCTGAGCATTCATACTCAAGTTTTGGAGGAGTCATGAAAAAATCTTTAACGGCGCTGGCGATCAGCGCTGCACTCGTCGCACCGGCTTTTGCGACCAACGGTATGGCACCAGTTGGTCTAGGCCAGGCAGCAAAAGGTATGGGCGGCGCAAGTATTGCATACCCACAAGACACACTGCAGGGTGGTAACAACCCGGCCGGTATGGTCCATCTTGGCAACCGGATGGATGTCGGTATTGAGATCTTTATGCCAGATCGTGGATTTAACGTAGGGGAATATGGATCTGAAGGCGGAGGCGAGGCTGCAGAAGCCGCTGGCATGTTAAATGAGATAGAAGCTTATTCATTTGACGGCACTGGTAGCGGCGTAATGGAATCATGGTTCCCGATTCCTGAATTCGGCTACAACCGCATGATAAACGACAATCTCTCTGTTGGTGTTTCTGTCTTCGGCAACGGCGGCATGAACACTACATATGGAAATAATCATCCATTTTCACACCTTCTTGCGGCCGTCCCAGCTGAGGAGGGAGGACCTTGCGAAGGAAATCTATTTGCGTGTCCTGATGTCGGAATCGACCTGATGCAACTCTTCGTTGCACCAACAATTTCATACAAGGTCAATGATAAGCTTTCAATCGGTGCTAGCCTCAACCTGATCGCTGCTCGTTTCTCTGCTGAAGGCCTGTATATGTTTGGTGGTCAGTCATCAGACATGTCAGCTCTCACAAATAACGGTAACTCTTATGCCTATGGTGCCAGCCTGCGTGTTGGTATGCAGGCTCAACTGAGCGACGCAATCACAGTTGGTGCCACTTACCAGACAAAGGCCAACATGAGCGAGTTCGATGAATATGCTGGTCTTTTCCCGGACCAGGGAACGATGGACATTCCTGCCAACTGGGGTGTCGGTATTGCTATCAAGGCAACCGACAAGCTGGATATCGCCATGGATGTTATGCAGATTATGTATGGTGAAACCAATGCCATGGGCAACAGCCCGAACTCTCTCATGACTGGAGCACAACTTGGCAACTCAAATGGTCCGGGATTCGGTTGGGAAAATCAAACCGTATATAAACTTGGAATGGCATACCAGTATAGCGATGACCTGACCCTTCGTGCAGGCCTCAACTACGGTGAAACTCCGGTTAATACCGAAGGCCTTGGGTTTGCATTTAACACTCTTGCACCTGGCGTCACCGAGAAGCACGTTACCCTCGGCTTCACCAAAGGCCTGGGTGATGGCGCGTCAATCACTGGATCCTATATCCGCACAATGAGTAAGTCTCAGGATGGCTTGTTTATGCTTGGATTCCCGGATCATGCTGCACTAGTAAGTGATGGTGAAATCGAAATGGACCAGCATGCCTTCGGTATCAGCTACAACAAAAAATTCTAAAAACAACAATAACGATTATTGGCCCGCCTAGCGCGGGCCTTTTTCCCTCTGTAATTTCTCTGTTGGAGGAGAACACATGAAAAAAACACTGATTGCTGCAGCACTGATTGCGGCACCACTGACAGCAAACGCCGAATTCATGGACGCCGACTGGGCAGCCATGGCCTGTGATGCTTGGAATGCTAACTCCACCCTCACCAACGAACTCGGCGGTGACTGGGCTGGCAATAATGGCGGACGCGGCTATAAGCTGATCCTCTCCTATCGCGGCAAAGACAGCGGCGGAGCAGCTCCTTGTGGCCAGGCCTCAAGAGTCCAGATGACCATCGAGGACAAGGGTGGCAAGGCTGTCTGCACCTATGGCGGCGCTCCGGATGCCAAGGCGGCTGTTTTCGACAAAAGCATGGACTACGAGATGCATGCCAGCGACAAGAACTGGGCCAAAATGGGCACTGGTGAAACTGGCGCGATGGGTGCCATGATGTGGGGCAAGCTCAAGTTTAATGGCCCCAAGATGGAGGCCATGAGCGTCATGGGCCCATTTAATGCCTACCTGCAACTGGTTGACGATGTTCGTGAAGATGCCGCTACCATTTCAGCTGGTAGCTGTAACTGATTCAAGCGGTTAAATTCTAAAAACCATAAAGGGAGTGATTTTCACTCCCTTTTTTATTGCATTGCGAAATATCATTGACTTCCAGATAGAACTTTACTATATTAGCAATAACTTATATTGTAATGACAAATTATCCCGGTTGTTTCCTGGGAGGGAAGTGGAAAATATGTTTTGCTCACACTACAGAAGCGAATTTGCTCGCAATAACAGAACACCGATCGCTGTTACTTTCGGCTGGGCTCTGCTTGGCCTCGCCCTTATTCTCAGCTTCAATTTCTGGCTGACCAGCCTGATAGGACTGGGACTGTTAACATTCAATGGCTACCACCTGGTGAAAAGCGCTGTTGCAGTCGCCTGCTGCATGCGCCAGCGCAAGCGCGAGAAAAAAAGGACCGGAATCGATCCGGGCCAATGCGCCATCAACTAACATTCTAACCGGTACGGGCTTGACTCCCGTACCTACCAACCAATTGTCGGAGTCTTGTTCAAGTATCCGACAATTAATCTATACTATCTGGGTAAGCCCTGCTGCCCATCATCATGTATCATTAAAGCAATCCGCCGGCAATAGAGCGGAGAACGGATAAATGATGATGAAAAAAACAGATACCGCCGCCAGTGTGGCTGCGAACCAACTCCAAACAGCAAAAGTACTACTCTCTTCAAAAAACTTTACCCGGGCAGAACAACTCCTGAAAGAGATTCTGCAAGTCGAGAGCAAAAACCCTGAAGCGCTCGACCTGCTTGCAAAGATTCTCTACCTGCGCGATGAAAAGAAGGCAGCAAGGAACCTGTGGAAGCAGTCGCTGAAACATGCAAAACAACCCGAGGTCTTATTTTCGAATTTGCATACATTCCTGCATGTGCTCCGCAAGGAGGGGAACCTCGAAGCTGCTGCCAAGCATGCCTCCATGAAGCTGCCTGAATGGCCTCAAAACCACACACCCAACAAGCAAGAGCGGGACAGAATAATTGATCTCGCAAATTTGCTGGCAAAATCAGGGCAGTATGAATCTGCACGGAACCTGCTGGAACAGATCGCCACCACTCTTCACGACGATGTCGAGGTCATGGCCTCGATAGGCATCATCCAGATGCTTGAAGAGCAGTACACAGAAGCACTCGAGACATTTACCACGGTTGACCGCGCTATCCAGCCAAGATCAGACCTGAGCCTGCTTGCGAGAATCTACCAGGCAGCAGCCGGGGTGGGCAACCTAGAGCTCATGACTTCCATCGCAGAACGTGCCACTGATGAACACCCCACACATAATATTCCAAAGCAACCGGAACACTCAAAAAGCATTCTCATTCTTTATGGACACCCCGACCTTTCAGGCACAACCCAGGCAGATGAACGGGGGTCTCAATTTAAAGGCAACTATCCGGGCCAGCTGAGAGAGCAACTGGCAGATGAATTTCACTTTTCATCCATCTTCACTGCAACAGAGACCAGCAGGAATGCTGTAAAAGAACTTCCCAGGCCCGACTTGATTATCAACAACCAGACAAATGCCGAAACCCTCGCCGGACAGCAAGACCTGCCTCTGCTTTGCGACTTTATAGACAGCTTTGGTGTACCTGTCGTCAACCATCCGAACAAAGCCCTCTCAACAAGCAGGGAAGAGACGGTAAGGCTCATTAGAGACATTCCGGGCGTCATCGCCCCGGGAACAACACGCTTTTCAACGCTCAATAGATCTCGCGATGACATTGTCGAAGAGATCGAATCCCAGGTCAAATACCCGTTTATCATCCGGACTCTCTCCGCCCAAGAGGGAAAAGGCATGGTGGTGGTAAATGACAGGGAGTCACTGTACCAGTCGCTTGACGATAAGCCGGGTAACTTCTATACCACTGAATTTATCGAAAGCCGGCACGAATCGGGCCTGTTCCGAAAAGTCAGGGCAGCTATCGTCGGTGACGAGGTTCACATTGTTCGTGTTGACCACAGCCCCGACTGGAAAGTCCATGGACGAATGTCAAACGCCCCGCATAGAATCGAATTTTATCGCCAACACCCTGAACTCCTTGCAGCAGAAGAGCGTATTTGCGCCAATCCATCCGAAGAACTTGGCGAGTCGACCATGCATATTCTGGAAGAAATCAGAAAGAGAATTCCCCTGGAAGTATTTGGTATCGATTTTGACGTCACCAGCGATGGGGAAATTCTCTTCTTTGAAGCCAACGCCACCATGCTGCTGTTATCATCTGCTGATAAATCAATGCCTCACCCCGTGGAGGCGGAAGAGCGTCTTGCCTCCTCGTTCAGGCGCTATATCAACGAACAGACAGAGAGTAATTCCTAACAAGCATGCACTGCCCCATCGATGGAAACACTCTCTTTTCAGGCTCCGAATATCAGCCTCGACGGCGTTCAAATTCCGCGATGAATTCTGCCAGGCTTTTAACATCGTCCGGTTCCACGGCGTTGTAAATACTTGCCCTGAATCCACCTCGAGAACGATGACCATCCAGGCCGATCAATCCGGCTTCACGCGCTTCCCGTGAGAAGCTTTCAGACAATGCCTGGTCGGCCAGGTCAAAAACCACGTTCATCAGAGAACGCGAATCCGGCTCCACATCACAATTAAACAAGCCCGAATGAACCAGACAGCTATATAAAAGCTCCGCCTTGCGTTTATTACGCTCTTCCAGGGCAACCATGCCGCCCATCTCTTTCTCTATCCAGTCGAGCATGCATTCAACCACGTAAATCGCAAATACAGGTGGCGTATGGTAATTCGAGGAGGCTGCATTGTGGGCGCGATAATCGAAGAATGGAGGCAACCCACCCGGAATCCGCTCGAGTGTAGCCTGGGGCACAATGACAACTGTAACGCCTGCCGCACCAATCGTCTTCTGCGCATGTGCATAGATAAGCCCAAATTGGGAACTGTCAATTCGACGGCTCAGAATATCGGAACTCATATCTGCAACCAGGGGGGCATCCACTTCGGGAAAGTCATGCCACTGGGTGCCAACCACTGTGTTATTTGAACAGATGTGGAGATATTTCGAATCAGGGCGCGTGTCGAAGTCACTTGGAATTGCACCATGATCACTGGCAACAATACCTACGTCACGACCCATTGCCTGCGCAGCATTGATGGCCTTGGTCGTCCAGTAACCTGTATCGACATAGTCGACAGCATCACCCTCTTCTGACAAGTTCATGGGCACCATGTGGAACTGCATTGAACCACCGCCCTGCAGAAACAGTACAGCATCAGTATCTGCCAGTCCCATGAGGCGTCGGATTTTTTCTTTTGTCCGTTCCAGCAACTCAACCACCGGAGGAGCCCGATGACTGATCTCCATGATCGACATACCGGTATTCCGATAGTCGTATAACTCGTTCTCGATTCGCTCCAGAACTGACAGGGGCAATTTCCCTGGTCCTGCATAGAAGTTATGAATCTCGCTGTTATTCACTGATACGCTCCCGGATACCGGACTCATCCCGGCAAGTGTTCTAATTCAAATTCTACCTTCGAATCCTGACCCGTGTCAGCTTGATGTCGAGGCTCGTGGTAAATGCTGGGGAGTTTTACACCTGGTGCAAACGATTCATTGCCTGCGCCATATCACCCGCAATGATCGCAGGCAGTTCATCAAGCGCACGATCGAGTGCGCGCTCGATCTCGATGGAATCCTCTTTCGAGGCGGGTTTGAGGACGTAATTCACCACCTGTCGTTTATCGCCCGGATGACCAATACCGACGCGCAGACGCTGGTAATCAGGCCCCAGTACCTGGTGAAGATCACGCAAGCCATTATGGCCGCCGTGGCCGCCGCCCGACTTCAGACGGATCACACCCGGATCCAGGTCCAGCTCATCATGAACGACCAACACTTCCTCGGGTTTAATCTTGTAGTAATGACACAGGGCACCAACCGCCTGTCCGCTGCGATTCATGAAGGTTGCAGGCTTAAGCAACCAGCACTCGTTGCCACCAACACTGACCTGCGCGGCCATACCATGGAAGCGCGACTGCTCACGAAAACTGGCATGGTATTTTGAAGCAACAGCATCAGCAAACCAGAAACCGGCATTGTGACGCGTATTGGCGTATTTTTCGCCCGGGTTGCCAAGGCCGGCAATCAGACGGATGGGGGAATTGTTACTCACTGGAGGAAAAGGCACCGGAAGCCGAACGCTTCCGGTGCATATACCGAATTACTCTTCGGTCTCTTCTTCACCGCCTTCAGCAGCAGCCTCTTCGCCGCCTTCAACAGCTTCTTCTTCAGGCTCCACTTCCTTACGGGCAGCGACGAAGGCAAAGATTGCCTGGTCGTGATCCTCGCCAAGTGCCAGTGCAGGAATTTCCACACCTTCAGGCAACTTGACCTCGGAAAGGTGAACAGAATCGCCAATTTCGAGCGCACCGACATCGATAGAGATGTACTCAGGCAGGTCTTTCGGCAGACAGCTAACCTCGACCTCTGTAACGTGCTGAGAAGCGATACCGCCAGCCTTCGCGCCTGGTGCAGTCTCCATGTTCTCGAAGTGCAGAGGAACAGACATCTTGAGCTTCTCGCCAGATTTGACGCGCAGCAGGTCAAGATGCATGACAAAAGGCTTAGCCGGATGACGCTGCAGGTCCTTGAGAACAACCTTCTGCGTCTTTCCGTCGACAGTGACGGTAAGGATGTGCGAATAGAAGGCCTCATTATCGAGGTGAAGCACAAGTTCATTGTGATTAACTGAAATCATCTCCGGCTCTTTGTCAGAACCGTAAATAATCCCAGGTACCAAACCCGTGCGACGCAGGCGGCGGCTCGCACCCTTTCCTGTATCGCTGCGGGATTCCGCATTCAAATTAAAATCTTCAGCCATGGTTTTCTCCCAAATTTGCTGATAAAAAACATCCTCTCTTCCCGCGACCAGGAAAGAGAGGATTCCAGTTACGAGCCTTTCGACCCGTTAAAAATCAATCCACAAACAGTGAACTGACAGATTCTTCGTTGCTGATGCGACGCATTGTCTCCGCCAGCAGCCCTGCAACATTCAGCTGTCGGATACGTTCGCATTTACGCGCCTGCTGTGACAGCGGTATTGAATTCGTTACCACCAGCTCATCCAGCACCGACGCCTCAATCTTATGTACCGCCGGTCCGGACAGTACCGCGTGCGTACAGTAAGCCAGCACCTTGGTTGCGCCATGCTCCTTGAGAGCACCAGCAGCCTTGCACAAGGTTCCCGCTGTATCAACCAGGTCATCGATCATGACGCAGGTGCGTCCTTCGACATCACCGATGATATTCATGACCCGCGCCTCATTGGCACGCGGACGGCGCTTGTCGATAATCGCCAGTTCAGCGTCATCAAGTCGTTTCGCCAGTGCACGGGCACGTACCACACCGCCGACATCGGGCGACACAACCATCAGGTCCGGATACTCACGTAGCCAGATATCCTGCAGCAGCACCGGCGACGCATAGACGTTATCCACCGGTATATCAAAAAAGCCCTGAATCTGGTCAGCATGCAGATCCATTGTCAGCACACGATCTGCACCTGCGGCACTGATCATTTTCGCAGCCAGTCTCGCCGTAATCGGCACTCGTGCCGAACGTGGGCGTCGATCCTGCCTGGCGTAACCGAAATAGGGCATCACCGCGGTGATGCGTCCTGCCGATGAGAGCCTCAGAGCATCAATCATCACCAGCAGTTCCATCAGGTTGTCATTGGTTGGCTCGGAAGTCGGCTGCACGATAAAGACATCGCGTCCGCGGACATTCTCCTGGATCTCAACCATAATCTCGCCGTCACTGAACTGACCAACAACCGCCTTGCCAAGTGGCTGGTTCAGATGCTGCGCGATTTTGCTCGACAGTTCCGGGTGAGCATTCCCGGCAAACACCATCATGCCACTCACAACAATCACCTCTCTCGGTTGATGTTCAAGTCAGTTACTGCTAACAGGTACTTCTTAATATGGCTGGGGCGGCAGGACTCGAACCTGCGATGCCGGAGTCAAAGTCCGGTGCCTTAACCACTTGGCCACGCCCCAATAAAACTTCTCTTTGAATTTCGAATCCTGCCATTTGCAGTTATTCAAAACTCGCTATCTCTACTTGTTCGGGCGATTCATCCATGAAGCATCGCCCAGCTCGGCCATCCACGGCCTCGCGTTCACTGTTACAAAAGCCATGTTAAATGGCTTTTGTTCGGCTGCGCCGACCTCAGTTCACCCACTTGGCCACGCCCCAATAAATCTTTCTCTCAAACCGCATACAGCGGCGAACGGTTCACACCCCGGGCAACAAAATAGTCTAGCCCTTGCGGGAGTTTCGTCGCGGCATCCTGCGCGCGCTTTTCATCTTCAAAAGCGATAAAAAGGCAGGAACCAGTTCCCGTCAATTTTACATCGCCAAGAGCCGAGAGCCTATCGACAATTTCAGCAACCGCCGGATAGCGTCTTTTTACCACTGGAAAAAAGACATTTTCGCCCGATCCCGCGAGAAAGTCGGCTATTGTGATGGGATGACAATTCCTTGTCAATTCAGAATCATGAAATAATTTGTGCGTCTCGATGTGAATATCGGGTCTGACAACCAGAAACCAGCGTTCAGGAAGCTCGATTCGGGTCAGTTTTTCACCCACTCCCTCACCCCATGCGGCTTCGCCATGGACGAAGATTGGCACGTCTGCGCCCAACTGCAAACCGAGGTCAGCAAGTTGCTGTTTCGAGTATTCGAGCCCCCACAAGCGGTTCAGTGCAACCAGGGTGGTAGCGGCATCTGAACTGCCTCCGCCGAGCCCACCGCCCATTGGCAATCGCTTGTCGAGTTCAATCCTGGCTCCCAGCCTGGTTCCGCTGTCACTTTGCAGTAAGCGCGCTGCCTTGACGATAAGATCATCATCGTGTGCTACACCAGCTGGCGGAGTGGAATTTTCAATCTCTCCACTCTCGAGTACCTCGAAACCAAGCTCGTCTCCGTAATCGAGGAACTGGAATACCGTCTGCAGAAGATGATATCCGTCATCACGCCGTCCGGTGATGTGCAGCATCAGGTTGAGTTTGGCAGGAGCAGGAAAGCGGTTCACTGCAAGGTTCATCATTTCTGAAGCCGTTTCATCGCCTCAACTATATGCTTGTTGTCAGGCTCGCGTTCAAGCCCGCTTTTCCAAACGCTCATCGCCTCCTCGCGCTTGCCGCTGTGCCACAGAACCTCGCCGAGGTGTGCGGTAATTTCACCATCACTGTTTATATCAGCCGCCTGCTGAAGATAGGAGATCGACTCATCTAAACGCCCCATGCGAAACAGCACCCACCCCATACTGTCGAGTATTGCCGGGCTTTTCGGCATCAGCTCCAATGCCCTGGTGATTAATTCGAGCGCTTCCTCGTACCTGTCAGTCTCATCAGCAAGCGTATATCCGAGTGCATTGAGTGCCAATGCATGGTCAGGGTTTGCCGCAATGATTTCACGCATGCGTTTCTCAAGCGTGACAATGTCGCCGTTATCTATCGACAGCATGCCGTGTGAATAGAGCAGGTCCAGATCATCGGGATAGATTTTGATTGCCGCAGCCAGTAATTCAAGTCCCTCATCGATGTAATCAGCCAACTTGAGTAGCTCAGCTTCTGCCAGGTAATAGGCGATTGCCTCATCAGGCTCCGCAAGCCGCTGCTGATCAAAGAGCTTGTGTCCGGATTCAATTCTGCCTGCTTCAAACTCGATTTTCGCCAACTGAACAATAGCCTCGCCCTGCAATTCGCCCTTGACGCTGTTGAAGTAGTCACTCGCGGCATCCATGTCTCCAAACCCGAGTTCGACCTTGCCGAGAAGCAAGCGGGCATGATCACGCATCTTCGGGTATTCAAGGAGCTTCTCCAGGTAGAGTCTGGCTTCAGGCCACAGGTTAAGTTCAATTGCCAATACACCAGCAGTCTGCAGCAAGTCGGGATCATCGGGCTCGGCCTTCAGCATGTTCCTGTAGACTTCGAATGCTGCCTGGTATTTATTATGCGTAACCAGGCTGCCAGCATATGCGAGTTGCATAACACGATCTTCCGGATGGTGTGAAACTGCCTGCGAAAGCACCTTCTCTGCCTCTTCGAATTGATCTTGAACCGACAGCAGGCGACTCAACAATATCCAGTAACGTGCATCATCCTTGTTCAGCTCGATCGCCTGACGCAATGCAGACTCAGCCCTTACGTACTTCTTCATGCCGAAAAGTGCGACACCCAGTGCATAGTGTGAACCGGGGTCTTCGCTGTTTTTCTGCGCCACTGTCTCAAGCAATATGACAGCCTCGTCGACATCACCCAAAGCCGTCGCAACTGCCGCAATTTCAAGATAGCCGTCCTTGTCAGCGATTGCCGCCGAGCGCATCAAGGTCTCTGCCGCCGCCAACGCATCCTCCTGCCGCCCTTCCTTCAAATGCAGCAACAGCAGTGCCTGGTGCGCATCGATAGCATCAGGAGAAACACGCACCCACAATTCAACAGCCTGCAGCGCCCGCTCTGAAGAGAGATGCAGGGCAATACGTGCCGTACGGCGAACCACCATGGGATCCAGCGATGCCTGGGCTACAATCCAGTAGTCATCCAGCGCCTCCTCAAGCCTGCCGCGATGGGCATTGATCTCGGCGGCAAGGTAACGACTCATAAGATCCGGGGAAGCAAATACCGGTGAGCGCGAAGCTGATATATCCGCACTTTTCTCGGACATTGCAGGAGAGGCCAGGATGCTCAGAAGAATCAGGCAACAGGCATGGAGAGATCGCCGCGAACGCGTCAGTAATTTCGAATAGTGCATACCAGTGAGTATAAGGGCCGCGCCTATATTTTCCAATCCAGCGCCGACCTTGCTAGAATAGGCAGCGATATGCAACCGAAACAGATCAGTTCCTGAGATGCTGCTCAACCTGGGCATCAATCACAAAACAGCTCCCGTCGACATACGGGAGAAGGTCGCGTTTGGCCCGGATATTGTCGTAGCAGCCCTGCGTGGCTTGCGCGAACAGGCTGGTGCAGAGGAAGCAGTCATCCTCTCAACCTGTAACCGCACCGAGATTTACGCCTCTGTTAACGACTCCAGCGTTGATGCGCTCAGCGAGTGGATAAGCGATTTTCATGGCATCGACAAATCTCAGCTGACACCTTATCTCTATGCACATACAGACAAGGACTGTGTCACTCACCTGATGCGCGTCGCCAGCGGCCTCGACTCACTGGTACTCGGTGAACCGCAAATTCTCGGCCAGGTGAAAGATGCCTACCAGGTCTCAGTATCAACAAAATCGAGCGGCAAGATGCTCGACCGCCTCTTCCAGAACAGCTTCTCCGTTGCCAAGCAAGTGCGCACCGATACGGCGATAGGCTCCAGTCCGGTCTCGGTTGCTTTTGCCGCGGTCAATCTCGCAAAACAGATTTTTGCAGACCTCAGCGAGCAGACAGCCCTGCTGATTGGTGCAGGCGAAACCATCGAACTGGCAGCACGCCATCTGCACCAGCAGGGTATCAAGCACATCATCATCGCCAACCGCACCATCGAGAAGGCAGCTGCGCTCGCCTCGGAATTCGAGGGTTATGCGATTGGCCTGCAGGACCTTCCGGCACACCTCGCCGAGGCCGATATCGTGATTGCCTCGACAGCAAGCCCGTTGCCGATTCTGGGCAAGGGCATGGTTGAGAGCGCCCTCAAGGCACGCAAGCACCAACCGATCTTCATGGTGGATATCGCCGTGCCACGAGATATCGAAACCGAGGTCGGCAAGCTGGATGATGTCTACCTCTACACGGTTGATGATCTCGAAACTGTTATCGAAGAGAACAAGCAATCCCGCTTGCTGGCAGCCGAAGAAGCCGCCGAAATCATCGAACAGCAGACACACAATTTCCTGGAGTGGCTCAAGTCACTCGATGCCGTATCCCTGATTCAATCGTTCCGCACACAGGCAGAGAGTGCTCGTGACGAGGTGCTTGAACGCGCCATCAGGCAGGTTGAAAACGGAAAAAATCCACAGGAAGCACTGCAGTTCCTTGCCCACACCCTGACAAACCGCTTGCTGCATACGCCTTGTGCCAAGATGCGTGAAGCAGGCAGTAACGGCCAATCGGAACTACTTGATGCGGCCGACAAGCTGTTTGCCATCGGCGTCGATAAAAAATAGATGAAGTCCTCAATTCGTCACAAGCTGGAGCAGGTCAGTGACCGCTTCCAGGAGATCACTGCGTTGCTCTCGGAACCTTCTGTACAGAGTGATCAGAACCAGTTCCGCTCCCTTAGCCGCGAGTACTCGCAAATCGAACCACTGGTCGACACCTACAGGCGTTTTACCGAAACCGAGGCCGAAATCGACGGCGCCAGGCAGATGCTTGATGACCCCGAGATGGCTGAACTGGCACAGGAAGAACTTGATAATGCCAGTGCGCGTCTCGCCGATCTTGAACCTGAACTGCAACTGCTGCTGTTACCAACCGATCCCAACGACGAACGCAATATCTTTCTCGAAATTCGCGCCGGAACCGGCGGCGCAGAAGCGGCGCTATTTGCAGGCGCACTGCTGCGTGCTTACCTGCGCTATGCCGAAACACGTGGCTGGCAGGTAGAGACTATCAGTGAAAGCGAAGGCGACCAGGGCGGCTGCAAGGAAGCTGTTGTGCGCATCACCGGCAACGGTGTCTACTCACGCCTCAAGTTTGAATCCGGCACCCATCGCGTACAGCGTGTGCCAGAAACTGAATCACAGGGCCGCATTCATACCTCTGCCTGTACTGTTGCAATTCTGCCTGAAGCCGATGAAATCGATGCAGTCGACATCAACCCGGCAGACCTGCGTATTGATACCTACCGTGCCTCCGGAGCCGGTGGACAGCACGTCAACAAAACCGATTCAGCTGTACGCATCACGCACTTGCCGACAGGCATCGTCGTCGAGTGCCAGGATGAACGTTCGCAGCACAAAAACAAGGCGCGTGCGCTGTCACTGCTTTCATCACGCATGCTCGACCAGGTGCAGCAAGCACATCAGAGCGAAGTGGCCGCAGACCGCAAACTGCAGGTCGGCAGCGGTGATCGCTCCGAGCGTATTCGCACTTACAACTTCCCGCAGAACCGCATCACCGATCATCGCATCAACCTGACCCTCTACAAGCTCGACGAGGTAATGAATGGCGCTTTCGACCAGGTGATCGATCCGCTGATACAGGAGCAACAGGCGGAACTGCTTGCATCGATGGCCGAATCCGCGTGATGCAGGTAAAGGAGCTGTTGCAACAGGCAACAGCCCGGCTCGAAGAAGTGACAGACACACCGGCCCTCGAAGCTCGGCTGCTTCTCGCTCACCTTCTGGACAAATCTGAAAGCTGGCTCATCGCCTGGCCAGAGCATCAACCGACTGCTGATCAGCAAGCCCGCTTTGAACAACTTCTTGAACAGCGTCTGCAGGGCAAACCGATTGCTCACCTGCTCAGTCATCGCAGCTTCTGGACGCTTGAACTCAAGGTAACTCCGGATGTACTGATTCCACGGCCTGACACGGAAACAGTGATCGAGACCCTGCTCAACCTGTTTGATGATCAATCCCGGCTACGCATCCTCGATCTGGGCACGGGTACCGGGGCAATTGCTCTTGCACTCGCCAGCGAACGTAAACAGTGGGAAATCCACGCCTCGGACATCTCGGACAAGGCGCTGGACGTGGCACGTGAGAATGCTGCCAGGCATCACCTGGACATCCGGTTTCACCAGGGAAGCTGGTTCGAAACGATTCCCGATGAACTCCGTTTTGACCTGCTGGTCAGCAACCCCCCATACATTTGTGAAAACGACCCGCACCTGGTGCAGGGCGATGTCCGTTTCGAGCCACAACTGGCCCTCACCTCCGGTCCTGACGGCCTCAATGCCATCCGGCAACTGGTTCGGGAGGCTCCAGCCCACCTGGCACCAGGCGGCATGCTGATGTTTGAACACGGCTACGACCAGGCCGAAGATGTCACACAACTATTTGATAGTGCAGGATTTAATCAGATAGAGACCTGCCTCGACCATGGCGGCAACCAGCGCGTCACATTCGGCACTCTTGCCTGACGAACAAAACCCGCTTGCAAGATGCGGGATTTTCGATAGCATGTGTGAATGGAGGATAAAAAGAACAACTTCAAAGTGCGCGAACTCGCCTTCGATCCGGCTCACCCAGATCCGGACCAGGTACAGGCTGCAGCACTGAGTCTTGCCGATATCACGGGTATCCTCGAAGTACATGTCACCTCAACGCAGAGCCTGCGCGTCCATTATGAACTCCTTGAGATCAGTCTTGAACAGATAGAGACCGGCCTGATCGATGCAGGCTTCCACCTCAGCAACAAGCTGATGCATAAAATCAAACGCGCACTCCACTACTACACCGAAGAGGTTGAACGCGCCAACCAGGGCTGCGCCAAGGGCAACAGCAACTGCACTCGCAAAGTATTTATTGAACATTATCGCCATGGCCAGCACGGCTGTCGCGACCATCGCCCGAACCACTGGCGACACTATCTCTGAACCTTTTCCGGAAAGAAACTATTGGCGCCACTCGACCGCAACACCATTGACCGTTTGCGTCAGGATATTCATTTCAGCGAAACCCTGAATGGCCACACACTGGTATTTCATACCACCTGGGGCATTTTTTCACCTCGCGCAATCGATGAAGGCACACGCCTGCTACTTGAACATCTTGAAATTCGTGAGAACGACAGGGCGATTGATCTCGGCTGCGGTTACGGTCCTCTCGGACTAACGATAGCAAAATCAGCACCACAAGGTGAATGCCTGATGGTCGACAAGGATTTCGTTGCTGTCGAGTATGCTAATGCCAACGCAGCGCGCAATCACATCGATAACGCTTCCGCCATGCTCAGCGATGGCCTCAAGCATATCGACCGGCAACAGAAATTCACTCTCGCAGTCACCAATCTGCCTGCGAAGACAAGCAACGAGCACTACTATCTCTTTTTCCAGGATATCTATGAGCACCTTGAACCGGGTGGACGTATCTATGTCGTCGTGATTTCGGGTTTGCGCCAGTTCATCAAGCGTGCTTTCATTGAAGTGTTTGGTAATCACAAAAAAATCAAACAGAGTAAGAACTACACGGTCGCCATGGCAACCAAATAACAACAGGGCACAAGCCCAAGGGAGAAACCGATGCAACAGACCAAAATCCTGCTGGATGAGAAAGACCTGCCAGATCACTGGTACAACGTCGTCGCGGACATGCCAAATGCCCCGGCTCCCTACCTAGGCCCTGACGGCAACCCCGTTCCTCCTGAAGCAATGATGCAGATTTTCCCCGAGGCACTGGTCATGCAGGAAGTCTCGGCTGAGCGCTGGATCCCGATCCCGCAGGAAGTGCGTGAAGCACTCACCATGTGGCACCCATCACCACTGGTTCGTGCCCACAGGCTTGAAAAAGAGCTTAGAACACCGGCAAAAATCTATTTCAAAAACGAGTCGATCAGTCCTGCAGGATCACACAAGCCCAACACCGCTGTAGCACAGGCCTATTACAACAAGGAAGCTGGTATCAAACGCCTGACCACGGAAACCGGTGCGGGCCAATGGGGCTGCTCACTGGCACTCGCCGGTCAGATGTTTGGCATTGACGTACGTGTCTTCATGGTCAAGGTCAGCTATGAGCAGAAACCCTATCGCCGCTCCCTGATGCAGACCTGGGGCGCAGAGGTTTTCCCAAGTCCGACTGACATGACCGAGGCTGGCAGAACAATTCTTGCCCAGCACCCGGACTCGCAGGGCTCGCTCGGCATCTCCATTTCTGAAGCGGTTGAGGAAGCTGCAGGCCGTGATGACACCAACTATGCGCTCGGTTCAGTACTCAATCACGTCTTGTTGCACCAGACCATTATCGGCCTTGAAGCAAAGAAACAGCTGGAAATGGTCGGAGACTATCCGGATATGATTTTCGCGCCTTGTGGTGGCGGATCAAACTTCGGCGGTATCGCCTTCCCCTTCTTTGCTGACAAGGCAGCCGGCAAGAAAATTGACCTGGTCGCGGTTGAGCCAAGCTACTGCCCGACCCTCACCAAGGGCGTCTACGCCTATGATTTCGGCGACACTATCGGACTGACTCCACTCATGAAGATGTTCACGCTCGGACATGACTTCATGCCACCGGGAATCCACGCAGGCGGCCTGCGCTACCATGGCGACTCGGCACTGGTGAGCCAACTCTACAAGGAAGGTTTGATCGATGCGGTAGCAGTTCCCCAGCTGGAAACATTTGAAGCAGGCGTCCAATTCGCACGAACCGAAGGCATTGTTCCGGCGCCCGAGTCCTGCCATGCAATCGCAGGTGCGATTCGTGAAGCAAAACGCTGTAAAGAGACCGGTGAAGCCAAGACCCTGCTGTTCAACCTCTCTGGACATGGCCATTTCGACATGACTTCCTATGAGCGTTTCATCGCCGGTGAATTGTCTAACTTCGATTATCCGGAAGAGGCAATCAAGGAGTCACAGCAGCACCTACCGAACGTGGGTTAGGACAGAATTCCCCATCAGTGGCGTCAATGAGCAACACAGGGCGCCATAGGAGAACTAAAAACCGATGAGGATTCGTCACCCCGGGCTTGACCCGGGGTCCATCAGGAACAGTACGCAGAGTTGAATGCCGGCTCAAGGCCGGCATGATGGAAGGCAGTTCAGGGTAACCAGGGCTCCCAATATGTCGCGCAGCGACACCTACTACTCGGTGCGCAACGCCATATCAATATAGATCTCACGCAGTTTACCTGTCATCTCCCCTGGCAAGCCATTCCCGATAGTCGCAGCATCAATCTTTACGACAGGCATAACAAATGTCGTCGCCGATGTAACAAAGGCCTCCGCCGCCTCGTATGCTTCTGCCGGAGTGAAGGGACGTTGTTCGACACTGAAGTCATTCTCTCCAGCCAGTGCCATAACAGCTTTGCGCGTGATGCCATGCAATATATCGTTGCTCAATTGACGTGTGACGATTGTTCCCTCTTGCGTGATAATCCAGGCATTATTGGAAGTTCCCTCTGTCACATAGCCATCCGCATCAAGCATCCAGGCATCCTTGGCCCCCGCCATCTTTGCCTCCATCTTCGCCATGCAGGGATAGAGCAGACCAACGCTCTTGATATCACGACGCTGCCAGCGCAAGTCCGGAACAGTAATCACATCGATTCCCTGCTCGGCATTCGGGTCATCAAGCAGGTTCTTTGACTGGGTGAACATCACCAGGGTGGGTGAAGGGTTTTCCGGGTAGAAGAAGTCCCGGTCTGCAGCACCGCGTGTAATCTGCAAATAGACCAATCCCTGCTCAACACTGTTTTCAGCGACCAGTTTTTTCACTATCGACTCTATCTCGACTGCACTACAAGGCGCTGCCATATCGAGTTCGCCAAGTGAACGATTCAGTCGCAGCATGTGCCCCCGGGTGTCGATCAGCTTTCCGTTGAGAACCGAGATAACCTCGTAGACACCATCAGAGAAGAGAAAGCCCCGGTCAAAAACCGAAATCTTTGCCTTCTCTTCCGGCAGGTATTCACCGTTGACGTAAACAATACGACTCATTATGACTATCCTTTTTCGGATTGTTCGAAAGAGCGCCTGATCAGCCTGACTTCCAGGCAAACAGCAGCATAACAGCACCAACTCCCGCCAACGCAGCAGACACGACCTGGCCAGCCATGAGTGTCAATGCGGCAGGCGGCATACCGGCCACAACGGCAGCCGTTATCAGCAATGTACCGCCTGAAACAGCCGCTTTTGTCTTACGGTTGGAACGTGCAATCTGCTCACGCATCTTCTCCAGTTCGGCAGACTGCCACTGGATTTTCAGCTTGCCCTGGTCGGCATCCTTTAACACTTTGTAGGCAAGCAGGGGGATCTCCGGCAACTGCTCGGAAACTTGTGGGAAGTTCTCTTTCACACGTCGCAGAAGTGCTTTTGGCCCGACCTGCTCTTCCATCCAGCGCTCGAGGAAGGGCTTGGCCGTTGTCCACAGATCGAGCTCGGGATAGAGCTGCCGGCCCAGGCCCTCGATATTGAGCAGGGTTTTTTGCAGCAAGACCAGCTGCGGCTGGACTTCCATGTCGAAACGACGCGCTGTCTGGAACAGGCGCAGCAGGAAATGGCCAAATGAGATTTCGGCAATCGGCCTGTCGAAAATCGGCTCGGAGACAGAACGGATTGCCGACTCGAATTCATCAACACGGGTATCAGGTGGCACCCAACCCGATTCGACATGCAGTACTGCAACACGATTATAGTCACGGTTGAAAAAGGCCAGCAGGTTCTCGGCAAGGTAGCGCTGATCCTCGGTCGTCAGGGTGCCCATAATGCCGAAGTCGACACCGACATAGCGCCCGTCATCTTCAACAAAGATGTTGCCCGGATGCATATCTGCATGGAAAAAGTTGTCACGGAACACCTGTGTGAAGAATATCTCGACACCGCGCTCACCAAGCATCTGCATACTGATGCCCTTGACCTGCAGAGTTTCAACTTCACTCACCGGGGTACCGTAGATACGCTCCATGACCATCACGTTGGGACGGCAATACTCCCAGTGCACCTGCGGTACGTAGAGCATCTCCGAGTTGTCGAAGTTGCGCCGCAACTGTGAAGCATTGGCTGCCTCGCGCATCAGGTCTAGCTCATCGAAAATGGTCTTTTCATACTCTTCGACCACTTCAACGGGACGCAGGCGTCGTGCCTCTTTCGAATATTTCTGTGCAAGACGTGCTATCAGGAACAGCAGGTCGATATCACGACGAATGGTTTTCTCGATACCTGGACGCACCACCTTGACGACAACATCCTCACCACTGAGCAATGTTGCCGTGTGTACCTGTGCAATTGAGGCTGATGCCAGCGGTTTACGCTCAAAGCGGGCAAAAACATGATCGACCGAGTCACCAAGCGCTTTCTCAATCAGGCGCGTGGACTGTGCTGCCGGAAAAGGCGGTACCTGGTCCTGCAACTTGGCAAGCTCATCGGCAATATCATCAGGCAGCAGGTCTCTGCGCGTTGAGAGAATCTGCCCGAACTTGATAAAAATAGGCCCGAGATCTTCCAGTGCACGCCGGATACGATAGCCGTAGGGTGCAGATGTTTCGGAACGAAACCAGAAAAATGGCGAAAAATACTTGAGAAACCGGAGCGGCCGGAGCAAGTGTGCAGAGAGCACAATCTCATCCAAACCATGGCGTAACAGCACCCAACTGATGTGCGCAAGACGCACACCTTCACGTATACCAATCATGCAGTTCCGCCCTGTTTTATCTTGCTTGCGAGCAGGTCAATACGCGCTTGCAAACGCTCAACCGCATCTCGCGTCTCATCGACCGCATCTCGCCACTCATCGACTTCGAATGCAGTCGGCAGTAGTTGTGCCTCCTCGGTCAGATATTCGCCAAGTGCGGCATTCAGATGACGCCTGCCGCGCCATGCCCACTTGGCAACACCGCGTAAATTGTTGCCCAACTGGTGCGCCACCAGGTCGCCGGCAATTTTCGAGAGTGCCTCTTCCCAGTCAAAATCAAAATCGGCAAGAATGTTGGAGAATGCCTCGGCAAGATGGATATCACCCCGCAGGCGAATCTTGCCTTTGAAAACCTGGTCCTCGCGACGGTCTGCCATTGCAGTCTCGGCAAAGTTGAACGGCGTTGCCGAAATGACTGCTTCCGCCTCTTCTACCGGTGCGCTGAAAATCTGCAATGCACCCCTGCCATCGGGTACGCAATGCAGTGTCACCCATCCAACCAGTTCAATGGCGATACGACGGCCGTGCAATTTTGCCAGACGCTCCCTGGTAACCTGGTCTTTCTCCAGCACCTGGTTAACAGCAGACTCCAGTCCCACCAACAGGGTATTGGAGACTTCCATGATCAGAGTTTGAAACCGCGGTGAATAGCGACCACACCACCTGTCAGGTTGTGATAATCACAACGCTCGAAACCCGCATCTTCTATCATCTGCTTGAGCGTTTCCTGGTCAGGATGCATGCGAATCGACTCCGCAAGGTAACGATAGCTGTCAGCATCCTTTGCCACCAACTTGCCCATCAGGGGCAGTGCCTTGAAAGAGTAGAAATCGTAAATCTTCTCAAGCGGCTTGTTGACCGGTTTTGAGAACTCAAGCACCAGCACCCGGCCACCCGGCTTGATGACGCGAAACATCTCGCGCAGCGCCTTGTCCTTGTCGGTCACGTTACGCAGGCCGAAACCGATAGTGACACAATCGAAACTGTTGTCCGGAAATGGAATCTCCTCGGCGTTGATCTGCAGGTATTCAACATTACCGACATGGCCTGAGTCGACCATGCGTTTTCTGCCCTCTTCGAGCATTGCGAGGTTAATGTCGGACATCACCACGCGGCCCTCGGGGCCCACCAGTCCGGCAAAACGAGAGGCAAGGTCTCCGGTGCCCGAGGCAAGATCAAGCACATGCTGGCCGTTTCGAACTGCAGAAAGATCAATCGCAACGTGCTTCCACAGGCGGTGGACGCCGAGCGACATCAGGTCATTCATGATGTCGTAATTCGAGGCGACCGAATCGAACACCTCGCGGACGCGGCCAGCCTTCTCCTCTGCCTTGACAGTCTCGAAGCCGAAATGGGTGGTTTTGTCGCTATTCATGCCTTGCCCCTGCTGGATACCTCTTCAGCCTCAAAGTATACCCAATTACGGCCCGCATGACCCGGTTTCAGGAGTCTGCCTTTCTCTCTTTCCCGGCAGCTTCGAGTTCGGAGAGATACTCTTGCCACATCTCGTCATAGTTAGCGCCCATGGTGTAGAGCGTCTCCCATGAATAGATACCGGTGTTGTGTCCGTCATCAAAATGCAGCGCAACAGCATAATTGCCGACCGGTTCAATACGCTCGATATTGACAGCCTCTTTACCAACCTGCAGCACGCGCTGGTCAGGAGTATGTCCCTGTACTTCGGCTGAGGGCGAATAGACACGCAGAAATTCACACGGCAGCGAGAACTTGTTGCCATCGTCAAATGCAACCTCGAGTACCCGCGACTGACGGTGCAGGTTAAGCTCTGTTGGCATTGGTCTGGACATGATAAAAACCTCGAAAATCGATTCAATGGCGGTATTGTAACGCCATCTTCTGCGGAGATTCCGCAGTGTGTCTGATGTTAAAGGATGTAGCGCGTCAGATCTTCATCCTGCGCCAGCTCGCCAAGACTCTCGTCAACATAGGCCGCATCAATTGTGACACTGACTCCCGCCCTGTCCGAGGCTTCATACGAGAGGCTTTCGAGCAAGCGTTCCAGCACGGTGTGCAGACGGCGTGCACCGATATTCTCTGTCTTCTCGTTAACCTGCCATGCGATCTCGGCAATGCGCTGGATGCCACTCGCTTCGAACTCTACCGAAACACCCTCGGTCTGCATCAGAGCCTGGTACTGCTCTGTCAGGGATGCATCCGGCTCGGTCAGAATACGTGAGAAATCCTCAACACTAAGTGCCGAAAGCTCAACCCGAATCGGCATACGCCCCTGCAGTTCAGGAATCAGGTCAGATGGCTTGGCCAGGTGGAAAGCGCCCGAGGCGATGAAGAGGATGTGATCTGTTTTCACCATGCCCTGCTTGGTGGAGACGGTACATCCCTCGACCAGCGGCAGTAAATCACGTTGCACTCCTTCGCGGGAGACGTCAGCACCACTTGCCTGGGCGCGTGAACAGACCTTGTCGATCTCGTCGATAAAGACAATGCCATGCTGCTCAACATTATCTATTGCCTGCAGCTTCATCTCTTCCTCGTTGACCCGTTTGGCTGCCTCTTCATCCTCAATCAGCCTGAGGGCTTCCTTGATATGCAGCTTGCGCCGTTTTGAACGACCTGAGCCGCCCATGTTCTGGAACATCTCCTGCAACTGGCCGGTCATCTCCTCCATGCCCGGTGGCGTCATGATCTCGACACCGACCTTCTGTGCAGCAACCTCTATCTCGATCTCCTTGTCATCCAGTTCGCCGCGACGCAGCTTGTAACGAAACTTGGTACGTGTCGACGACTCTTCAGGTGTTTCCTGGCTCTCCTGCTCCCATGTCGTGGGGGTGGCTGACGGCAACAGGGCATCAAGCACACGTTCCTCGGCTGCTTCGCGCGCCTTGTCGCGCACTTCTTCCATCGCCACTTCACGTGCCATTTTGGTGGCCGAATCGGCAAGGTCACGAATGATACTGTCAACTTCGCGTCCGACATAGCCAACCTCGGTAAACTTGGTTGCCTCAACCTTGATGAAAGGCGCATTGGCCAGCTTTGCCAGGCGACGTGCGATCTCGGTTTTTCCGACACCGGTCGGACCGATCATTAGAATATTCTTTGGTGTGATCTCGGCACGCATCTCCTCGTCAACCTGTGAACGACGCCAGCGATTTCGCAGAGCAATCGCCACGGCGCGCTTCGCCTCGGCCTGACCAATGATATGTTTATCGAGTTCTGCGACGATTTCGCGGGGAGTAATTTCAGACATGGTACAAATCAGGAGTCCTGGATTTCAAGTTCTTCGATGACGAGATTGTGATTGGTATAGACACAGATATCTGCCGCAATATGCAGCCCCTTCTCGACAATCCCGCGTGCATCAAGCTCGCTGTTGTCTAGCAGGGCACGGGCAGCAGCCTGGGCATAAGCGCCACCGGAACCGATCGCCATGAGGTCGTCTTCCGGCTGAATGACATCACCATTACCGGAAAGAATCAGCGATGCTGAATGATCAGCAACACACAAGAGCGCTTCGAGCTGGCGCAGCATTTTGTCGGTACGCCAGTCTTTTGCCATCTCTACAGCGGCACGCGTCAGGTGCCCCCCATGCTGTTCAAGCTTGCCTTCAAAACGCTCAAACAGGGTAAACGCATCGGCTGTTGCACCGGCAAATCCGGCAATCACACGATCCTTGTAGAGACGGCGCACCTTGCGCGCATTACCTTTCATGACGGTGTTGCCAAGGCTCACCTGGCCATCACCACCGATAACAACTTTGCCGTTTCGACGTACAGATAGGATTGTTGTCCCGCGATATTCAGGCATTAGGAAACCTCTTGTTTCTCTTTGGCCGCAGCATATTCGAATACATCTGAATACATGTGGTCTCGTGACAGCCCTTTATCCGCAAAAGCGTTTGCACACGCCTCGACCATGACCGGCGGACCTGCCATGTAGACATCATAATCGGCAATATCCTCGATGTCTTCAACCACTGCCTCGTGAACGAAGCCCGAACGTCCTTGCCAACCTTCATCCGGTTCTGACAGTACGGGTACAAACTCGACATTAGCATTTTCGTCGGCCCACTTCTGCGGCATATCCGGAAGGTAAAGATCACGACTGGAGCGCACACCCCAGTAAATTTTCATTGGCCGCTTCTCACCGACATACAGGGCGTGTTCGACCATCGCCTTGATCGGCGCAAAACCGGTGCCACCGGCAACAAACAGCATCGGACGGTCTGAGTGTTCACGCAGGATAAACGATCCCAGTGGCGCCTCGATACGCAGTATTGTCTTCTCCTGCAGGGAGTTGAATACAGTCTCGGTGAACTCACCACCCGAAACATAGCGCACATGCAGTTCGATGACTTCATCATCGTGCGGCGCATTGGCGATCGAGAAGGCACGACGGTGGCCGTTCGGCAGGATGATATCAAGGTACTGACCAGCCAGAAAACGAAAACGCTGGCTGTCCGGCAGCTTGAGATGCAGACCCATGACGTCATGGCACAGCTGCTCCATGTGCTCAAGCTTGCATGGCAACGCCTTAACCTCGATCTCCTCGATAGTTTCGAGCACTTCGGCACGAATTGTCACATCCGACAGGGGCTGGGCCTGGCAAGTAAGGCATGCACCCTCCTCATCAGGCATTGCACCCGGGATTCCAAATGGATACTCGACTTCGCCCTCGACCAGGGTAACCGCACAAGAGCCACAACTGCCGCTGCGACACCCATAGGGCAAAATAACATTCTGGTGCAGAGCTGCATCAAGGATGGCTTCACCCTTGTGAACGGTAAATTGCTGCCCATTTGACTCGATTGTGACCTGAAAATCAGACATAAACTTGCTTGAATCCGTAAAAATTGCGAAATTGTCCCGTATTTCGGGCCGAATTAAAACCTAATGACTGCAACGTTAATCGTTGGCTGCGGCGACCTCGGGCGCCGAATTGCCGCAAAACTGCTCCGGCAAGGTGCTTCTGTTACGGGTCTAGTACGCTCAGACAAGAGCGCACAACAACTTGCCCATGAAGGCGTTACGCCTTGCATCGCAGACCTCGACACTGCTATTGCACCCATCAATATCGATGCCAAACACCTGCTCTATCTTGCGCCGCCACCTCCACAGGGGAGTGTCGACACACGCATGCAACATTTTCTCGATGCCGTGTCAGGCACGCCGAAAAGCCTTATCTACTTAAGCACAACTGGCGTCTATGGCGACTGCCATGGAGCATGGATCGACGAAACTGCAACTGTCGCACCCAAAGCCGAGCGTGCAAAGAGACGTCTCGATGCGGAACAGCAGATCAGACAAAAGGCGACACGGGAAGGCTGGCCCCATATCATCATTCGTGTTGCCGGCATCTATGGCCCGAACCGGCTGCCATTACAGCGCCTCGAGAGTCAAGAGCCGCTATTATGTGCCGATCAGGCGCCATTTACCAACCGTATTCATGTCGACGATCTTGCCAGCATCATTCTCGCCCTGGGTGAAAAGGGCCGTAACGGGGAAATCTATAACGTGACTGACGGTCAGCCGGGCAATATGACTGACTATTTCATGCGCGTTGCCGATTTTGCTGGATTACCGCACCCGCCGACAATCAGCATGGCAGAAGCACAGGGGGTGCTCAGCAAGGGTCTGCTGAGCTACCTGAAAGAGTCGCGCCGCCTCTCCAATGCAAAACTGATGGCAGACCTCGAACTCGAACTGGAGTACCCTACGCTTGACGACGGCCTGGCCGCCATATTCAACCGATCACCAGAGGATCTTCAGTGAACCCTTTTTTCTACCAGGCTAAATTTGACATGAGCGCTGCCGCACTGGAGCAACTACCCAGCTGCGAAGATGCCTACGAGGTCGCTTTTGCCGGCCGTTCAAACGCAGGCAAGTCGAGCGCCATCAACACACTGACAAACCAGAAGAGTCTGGCACGCACCAGTAAAACCCCCGGCCGCACCCAGCTGATCAATCTCTTCTCCCTTGATGAGAATCGTCGACTTGTCGATCTGCCCGGGTATGGATTTGCCAAGGTACACAGCTCAATTCGCGAACAGTGGCGTGGATTGTTATCCAATTACATCGAACAGCGTGAGTGCCTCAAGGGCGTCGTAGTCATGATGGATTGCCGCCACCCGATGAAGGATCTCGACATGCAAATGATTGAATGGTGCGTTCATCTCGAACTGCCGGTTCATATCCTGATGACCAAGTCGGACAAGCTCAAAAACGGTCCCGCCACCGCCGCCATGCTCAAGGTTCGCAAGCGCATCGCAGAGTACCCCGATGTCACCGTACAACTCTTCTCCGCACTCAAAAAACGCGGCGTTGATGAAATCCATGCCAAGCTCAACGAGTGGTACAACATACAGGCTGAATGAACTCGCTGACATGACTGAAGAGTGGAAAAAACAGGGATACATCGCTGCGAGACAATTAATCGATAGCGAAACCATCGATTACCTCGCATCTCTGGACGTAGACTCAGGTGATCTAAGCAAACCCAATGAGCTGAAGCGACTGTGGATGACAGATACGCAAGTGCGACAGCTTGCTACCAGCCAAACCATCCGTCACCAGCTGGACTCACTTTTCGAAAACAGCGATTACTATTTATGGGGCGCCCAAATTATTGATCGCGAGCCTGACCAGATCCATCTCTGGCATTCAGACAACGAAACCAGCCGGCCTGAAGGTGGCTTCGTTTCACTCTGGATCGGCATCTCCGGTGTTGATGAGAACAGCACCTTGATGGCGATTCCCGGCAGCCATACATATGGGGTGCCTGTGCAGAAATTCTTTGCCTATGAAGACCCGGCAAGATATGACCCCGATGGCGTGGCCGTACTTGAAAAAGCGCTTGAATACGATTCTGAAGCCAGCATTATGGCCCCATCCTGCAATGATGGAGATGGCATATTCTTTGACGGCCGCTTGTGGCATGGCACTTTCAACCATAACAGGCTTCCACGACGTACCCTGTTACTGCAGTATGGCAAACGTGGCATACCGATCAGGTTCGCTAAGGACTATATGTCTTACCCATTTGTTTATAATGACGGCCATGCAAGTGCCCCTCCAGTGATGCCAGTCCAGGGAAAACCTGACCCCTTGGTCAATCACAATGTTCTGGAAAAGAACGGACAACTGACCTATACGGCAGCATCTATTGCCGTACAGCCTGAACTTGCAAACAAGAAACAGTTGAACTGGGCCGCCTTCCCTTACTTCAACACGCCGACCCGGATTTTCAGAAAGTTCTCGTGTCATGCTTCAGAACTGCTGCCGGGATGCATGCCGCATATGCCACATGATCATGATGACGAGGAGATCCTGCTCGTCCTCTCAGGCACAGCAACCATCTTCATCAACGAACCGGGCAAGGGAGCACTTCGGGCATATCCATCCCTCGCCGGAGATTTTTTCTATTATCCTTCAGGGCAAACACATACGATCTACAACGGCAGTGAAGAACCGATTCAATACCTCATGTTCCGCTGGAGCGCACGGGCAGCGCAATCCAGGCCAGCAAAAACTGTCGGATATAAAAAATCCTTCTATGATGCAGGAAACAATCGGCTTTCAGTCAACCACCAGAGTTCCGGGCTAAAACATCTGCACATGCATTTCACCCGACTGCAACCTGGCCAATCATTCAAGCGGCATGTCGATCAATACGACACTGCAATTATTGTTCTTGAAGGTGAATTAAGCGTACTCAATCAACGACTTGGCCGTGGTGGTGTCTTTTTCATCCGGGCCGGTGAACTGCATAACACGCACAATGAGGGAACAGAGCCGTGCGCCTACCTGGTGTTCGAATTTCATGCTGACACAGCGACAACCATCAAGGCGGTCTGATAAACCGGCCTTTACTTAGTGTGCCTCGTCCCAGTTATCACCAATACCAACATCAACAACAAGCGGTACTTTCAGTTCTGCAGCCTGTGACATTCTGCTGCTGATTTGCTCAACCGCAGAATCGAGCTGGCCTTCAGCAACCTCGAACACAAGCTCGTCGTGCACCTGCATGATCATGCGTACATCAGGCTTGTCATTGCGAATCCAGCCATCAACATCCAGCATTGCCAACTTGATGATATCTGCTGCTGTTCCCTGCATCGGTGCATTGATCGCGGTACGTTCAGATGCTGCACGACGCATGCCGTTGCGTGAATTGATCTCCGGCAGGTAGAGGCGGCGTCCAAACACTGTCTCGACATAACCGTTCTGATGCGCATCGGCACGGATTGAATCCATGAACTCCCGAACGCCCGGGTAGCGTTCGAAATAGAGATCGACATACTCCTGCGCCACAGAGCGCTCAACGCCCAGTTGCTTGGCCAGCCCGAATGCCGACATGCCGTAGATCAGGCCAAAGTTGATCGCCTTGGCAGAACGACGCTGATCAGGTGTCACCTCATCAGGCGTGACACCAAACACCTCTGCTGCAGTGGCACGGTGAACATCCATGTTGTCGGAGAATGCACCCATCAGAGCCTTGTCGCCTGACAGGTGCGCCATGATGCGCAACTCGACCTGCGAGTAGTCAGCAGCCACCATGCGATAACCATCCTCAGGCACAAATGCCTGACGAATTCTGCGTCCCTCTTCGGTGCGCACAGGGATGTTCTGCAAGTTTGGATCCGATGAACTGAGGCGTCCGGTCGCAGCCACTGCCTGATGATACGAGGTGTGTACCCTGCCAGTGTCGGGATCAACCATCTCCGGCAGCTTGTCTGTATAGGTTGAGCGTAACTTGGCAAGACCGCGGTGCGACAGGATCACCTGCGGAAGCTCATGTCCCTGCTCGGCCAGTTCCTGCAACACGGACTCTGCTGTCGATGGTGCCCCCTTGGGAGTCTTGGAGATTACCGGCAGTTCGAGTTCCTCGAAGAAGATCTGCCCAATCTGCTTGGGTGATCCCATATTGAAGGAGCGTCCTGCAATTTCGTACGCCTGCTCCTCGAGCTTGTGCATACGGGTTGCCAGTTCGCCGCTCTGCTTGACCAACATCGCCGAATCTATGCGCACACCTGTGCATTCGATGCGCGACAGCACAGGCACGAGTGGAATTTCGATTGTTTCGAAAACCGATTTAGGGCCACTCTCTGCGGAAAGTTTTGGCCAGATCGCCTGATGCAGGCGCAATGTAATGTCGGCATCTTCCGCTGCATAGGGAGCAGCCTGCTCCAGCGGCACCTGGTCAAATGTCAGTTGCTTTGCACCCTTGCCGGCAACCTCTTCATACTTGATTGTTTTGAGGTTCAGGTAGGTCTGCGCAAGCGAATCCATGTCATGCCGTGTCGCGGTCGAGTTGAAGACGTAGGATTCAAGCATGGTGTCATAGGCAACACCCTGCAGGTTAATTCCGGCATTCGCCAGTATGTTCATGTCATATTTGAGATGCTGCCCCACCTTGGCGATGTTCGCATCCTCGAGCAACGGCTTGAGAGTCGTCAGCACCATCTCCCGGTCGAGCTGATCCGGTGCACCCGGGTAGTTGTGGGCAACGGGAATATAGCAGGCCTCTCCCGCCTCGACTGAAAACGACAGGCCGACAATTTCTGCCTGCATATAGTCGAGACTGGTGGTTTCCGTATCAATACAAATCAGCTCGGCACTGGAGAGCTTTTCGAGCCAACGCTCAAAATCATCCTGTGTCAGAATGGTTTCATATTTCAGCTCTGCAGGTGCTTCAGCCTCGGGCGTCTCTGCATCTGCCACTCCAGCCTCTTCATCAAGCGTTGCCAGCAGGCGGTTTGATTCAATGTGCCGATACCACTCACGCAGTTTTTGCGTATCTGCTGGTGTGGCAACAAGATCGGGAATCGACTCGTGCAATTTCACATCTGTCTTGATCGTGGTGAGTTCACGCGACAGCGGTATCTGCTCCATTGAGGCACGCAGGCTTTCACCAATCTTGCCCTTGATGCTGTCAGCATTGGCAAGCAGGTTATCAATGTCACCAAACTCAGACAGCCACTTGGCAGCAGTCTTGGGGCCACACTTTGGCACGCCGGGAATATTGTCCGAGGTATCGCCAACCAGTGCCAGGTAATCGATGATCTGCTCAGGTGCGACACCGAACTTGTCGATCACACCCTGGCGGTCGCTTTTTGTCTCCGACATGGTGTTAACCAGGGTGACGTGATCGCTAACCAGCTGTGCGAGATCCTTGTCGCTGGTGGAGATCACCGTCTCAACACCATCACGCGTTGCTTCTGCAGCAAGCGTTCCAATCACGTCATCTGCCTCTACACCAGACTCGATAATCACTGGCAGGCCCATGGCACGAATGATCTCGTGCAACGGCTTTATCTGCTCACGCAGGTCATCCGGCATCGGTGGGCGATTGGCCTTGTATTCTGCGTAGAGATCGTTGCGAAAGGTTTTACCCGGCGCATCGAAAACAACGCCGATATTACTCGGCTGGTAGTCGGCAATCAGCTTGCGCAACATGTTAATCACACCAACCAGCGCACCTGTCGCCTCGCCTTTCGAATTCGTCAGTGGCGGCAATGCATGGTAAGCGCGGAACAGGTAGGAGGAGCCATCGACCAGTACCAGTAGTGGTTTTTGTTCACTCATGAGGAGGTTAATACTGCCAGAAGATTATTGAGACGTTCACGCGGCACCTCGCCAACAACTGTTGCAACCAGTTTGCCGGCACGATCAAAAACAGCCGTAAAGGGAAGTCCACCGTTTTTATTACCCAGAGATTTGGACAAGGTCATACTGTCCGGATTTCCCATGAGTATCTCATAGCCAATCTCTTTCTCCGTGATGAATGTTTCGACATCTGCCTGGTTATCAATTGCGATACCCACAAATTTCACGCCGGCTTCTTCGTATTCATCTTGCAAAGCATCGAACATCGGCATTTCAGCAGTGCATGGCGGACACCAGGTTGCCCAGAAGTTGAGTACCACCACATTATCCTGCCACTCGCTGCTACTGTGCAGTTCACCCTTAAGGTCAGACAATGAAAATTCAGGCATGTATTGACCGAACAGCTTGATCGTCAGCGTATCGAATCCCCTCTGCAGGGAACCATTCTGCTGCATCACACCCAGGCCAATACCTGCACCCAGTGCGACAATCAGCAATCCGGCCAACAGCCCATGTTTTTTCACTGCAGTCACATGCCCGCCGCGTTCAGACGTTCGAGCAACTGGTCGACGGTCACGTTACCGATCATGCGATAGTTGCACAGCTCGGTACCCTCCGCATCAAACAGCAGTATTGTCGGTGGTGCCACCAGGCCAAACTCATCCATCAGCTCGGTGTTGGAAGTAACATCAGCCTGCAGCAGCAGTTTGCCCTCGAACTTCTCCTGCACCAGCGGGTGCGGGAAGATTTCGCGTTCCATGGTTTTACAATAGACACACCAGTCGGCATAGAAATCGAGCACGACCGGCTTGCCTGCCGCACGCGCTGCAGCCAGTTCGGCATCAAGCTGCTCCACGGTAGTAATTCGCTTGAACTCCACATGCTCTGTATGAACCAGTGGCTGCAATGGATCATCCTTGCCGCTGGCAGCGCCGATCAGAACAACGGCACCCCAGGCAATAAAGGCGATACCGAGGGCTTTCCACAGTTTGCGCCATCCGGAAGCGCCTTCAGGCAACTGCTCAAGTGCGCCCATGTAGATTGCCGATGCAATCAGCAACAGCCCCCACAGGATCATCGGCAGGTAAGCAGGAATAAAGGTCGGTGCGAGACGTTCCAGCATGGTGATACCGATCGCCAGCATGACAACGCCAAAGACAGCCTTGACCGCATCCATCCAACCGCCTGCACGAGGCAACAGCTTGCCTGCCGAGGCACCAAGTGCCAGCAGCGGCAGACCCATACCGATCGACATGACAAACAGGGCTGTTCCGCCAAGTACCACGTCACCAGTCTGGCTGATATAGGCAAGCGAAGCTGCCAGTGGCGGTGCAACACATGGTCCGACAATGAGTGCCGAGAGGAAACCCATGATGGCAACGCCAGTATAGCTACCGCCTTTCTGCTTGTTGCTGAACTCGGTCAGCTTGCTCTGCAGGCTGGAAGGCAGCTGCAGTTCATAAAAACCGAACATTGACAGCGCCAGCAACACAAACAGTCCGGCAAACAGTGAGAGTGCGATCGGGCTTTGCAGCGCGACCTGCAGGTTCTCACCCGACTTGGCTGCGATGATACCTGCCAAAGTGTAGGTAACCGCCATCGCCAATACGTAGATCACCGAGAGCATGAAGCCCTTCGCCGGCGTCATCTTTCCGCTATGCCCGGTAATGATTCCTGACAGGATCGGAATCATCGGGAAGACACATGGTGTCAGCGACAAGAGCGCACCGATGATGAAAAACGACAGGATAATCGTCCAGAACCCCTTGTTGCCAAACGTGGCATTGGCACCTGAAACATCATCGCACAGCGGCCCCATTGGTTTGACATCGACTGTTTGAGGAACAGGGGTCGGTTCAACCGGCTGAGCCACCGCTGCCATTGATGCATCAGCTGTCGAGAAAGGAAAGCTCAGCTGTTTTTTCTGTGGCGGGTAGCAGATACCAATCTCTGCACACCCCTGGTAACCGGCATTCAGTACAACGGGATCATTACTCACGCGATTGAGCGGTACATCGACAGTCACTAAACCGTGGTAGACATCCAGTTCGCCTTCGGTACCATCCGGTGCCAGTCCCCACTTTTTCTCTGGAGCCGGAAAAGTGAATTCTCCTGCCGTTGCGCCACCGCTGACGGCAAGCTTCATCTTGTCGGCATAGAGGTAAATGCCATCTGCCACGTTCCAGTTCACGCGCAACGTGCTGTCATCGACAAGCTGCGCATCAAAATTGAACGCCTGTTCTGGCGGCAACAAATCATCATCAAAACCGAGTGAATCACCAATAGCGGCGATCTCTTGTACCGGGTCATTCGCAGGTGCAGCCTGTGCGGGCGTAGCAAGCGCTGCAAGCACCACAGGGAACACCTTGCGCTGTGGCGGATAACAGAGACCCTTTTCTGCACAACCCTGGTAGGTGACGCGCACCTCGGCATCTCCACTGCCCTGCTCCACCGGCAGGCTCGCGATCAATGCATGGTAATAAACCTCGGTGTTTCCGAAATTGGGATCGTTCTTGGTCTTGGATTCAGGCAGCTGCGGTTCGCCCAGCACCACGCCGTAAGTCAGGCTTTCAAACTTGAGCTTGTCGCGATAGAGATAATAGCCGTCAACGATTTGCCAGCGTGCCTCGAGCCGTCCATCAACCTCGACAAGGTCTGCCTTGAACGCCTCGTCGGGCATCAGGAATTCGTCCTCCTCAAACAGCGCAAAGGCCGAGGTGGACATCAATGCCACACCAGCTGCAAGCAGTAAAGTCAGGACTTGGTAAGCTCGTTTGTAATCCACGTTAAATACTCCGGGTGACCGGCCGCGACCGGGACACCTATTATTTCTGGGAGATCATAGGGGTGCTGCGCCATAATCGCCTCCCTGAGGGATTCAAAATGCGCAACATCACTCTTGATCAGCAGCAAAATCTCATCATCATGTTCTATCTGACCCTGCCAGCGGTAAATCGATTGCACCTGCGGCAATATATTGACGCAAGCGGCAAGCCGCCGTTCAACCAGCATCTCTGCAATTGTTTCAGCAACACCCTTGTCAGGGCATGTACAGTAGACGATCAGCTTCATCAGCGAGACAATGCTCTTGTAATTCTTTTATAGCGGCCCTATTTTAGGGCTAATAACGGCTGCGCGTCCATGACAACCGAAATCGGCCGTAGCCATCCATTCAACTGACACCAGAAAAGCCCCTATGCCCCTACTCTTCCTGCTGTTTTTTGTTGCCGTTCCCGCAACTGAACTCTACATTATGATAGAGGTCGGTAGCGAGATTGGTGCTTTTGCGACCATCTGGCTGGTCATCCTGACAGCCGTCATCGGTGGCTGGCTGGTTCGCCAGCAAGGCATTTCGACCATTTTCCGTATGCGCCAGCAACTCGATCAGGGTGAGGCCCCGGCATTCGATATGCTGCAGGGCATCCTACTTGCGGTCGCTGGCATCTCCCTTCTGCTGCCGGGTTTCGTCACCGACACCATCGGCTTTCTGCTGCTGATACCACCATTGCGCCACCTTCTTGTTTTGCGCTGGCTGAAAAATAGTCAAATCATCACACCGGCAGGTGAAAAACCGGATGTCACCATCATTCGCGAAGAGATTCGATACTCACGTGAGGGTGATATTATCGAGGGCGAATTCAAAAGGAACGGTCAGGATGACAGCAAGCCACAAAGTTAAACCGTACGTAAAGAAATCCTTGAAAAAGAGAGTCAGCGCAGCACTCCTGCTGACTGCCTGCACACTCCAGCCAGCCCTGCTCCAGGCAACCGAAGAGAAACCTGCTGTACAGCCAGATGCCATTGCAACTCCGAAGCTGACCGTTGTTCCAGCCACACCGGGCTCGCAGGAAGAGATGGTTCTGAAAGCCCTTGTTGGTTCACTGAAATCTGCACATGGCGTCCCGCGCGAACTCTCCCTGCAGGTCGGCAAGCCGATCGAGGCTGTACGCAAAGGTGAAATCATAGAAGTTGCCTTGCTCGACACCCGACTTACTGATCCCGCAGGAAATGGCATTCAATTCGGCGATTTTGTCTACCGGACAACACCCGGTGAAGATGAAAAATTCAGCTATCAGCTCACAATTCCGTCCCAGTGGATCATCCTCGACAAGGGCAAGCCACTGCTGACAGTCGATATTGCCGATCAACATTGTAATGGAAGCTATTGGCAACTACTCAGCACAGGTACGGATTGCCGCCTTGAATCAATCACCGTACAGACTATTGAAAAGATAAATCTCCGCAAGGGGCCCTACCTGACAATCAACTCTGTCAGTTTCCAGCAGGCAGTCACAGAGCAGGATGGTGTGATCGGTGGAAAATCAGATTTCAATGCCAGCGGAATCCACTTCGATAGCGGCAGTGGCCAGCAAGTGGAAGTGGAAAAAATCATCTCCAACGCAAGCCTTGAGAAATTTTCACTCCCTCTGTTGCTTTCGCTGATGGAGCAGATGGATGCATTAGTGAATATTGAGCAGGAAGAGCTGGACAAGGCAGAGAATCAGAAACTGGTTCTCAACTACATTCTTGGCCTCTTGCGCACGGCATCCGGTTCCTCCCTGACATCCGATGGCCGCATTGTGAACCTGACTTACAGCGAGGATGGTCTGCAAGTTGCCAGCCTGGATGAGATTGGTAGCCTGGCGAGTTACACAGGACAAGAAGAACTCAGTGATCTGCGCGGGAGCTTCCATTTCAGGAATCTCCACCTTTCCCTGCCGCAAGTTACAGCCGAACTGCAGCCCATCAGCCTGCAGCTGGATATAACCGTGGCCAGGTTGCCGCTGATACGCTTTCTTGAGAGCCTGGCAACACTCCTCCCGGTTGGTGAAAGCGACCGCCAACTGATTGGCCAGTTGCTGCAGAAAATCCTTCTGCAACAGCCCCCGCTATTAAAAATCAACAAGTTACAAATTGCTGGTGGTAAATTTGACCTGCAGTTCATTGGCACGGTCGAACCCCTGCTGCCGCCTGACAGCGATCCAAAACAGTTTCTTGCCAACAGCGACACGCCACTCGATTTTCTCGACGGACACCTCAAGGGAACGATCAACGAACTCGACTTTATCTCCACCCAGGCCGCGCAAAGGTCGCAGCAGCAGCCCGAGCTGATGCAAGTGGTGCTGGTAACGTCACTCATCAGGGGGTTCGGCGAGGCGATCGAAAAGGACCAGTATGCCTACGATATTGTCTTCTCCCCCGAGAAGGGCCTCGTCATTAACGGCAAGGATATGTCGATGCTGCTGATGGGTCTTCAGGCACCACAACCCTAAATTAGCCACGATTCGGGCTTGACCTGAGAAATTTTGCCCCTATTATTAGCACTCACAATTAACGAGTGCTAACAGCACACGACTTGTTTTAACCACAAACTAATAAGTTTCAGGAGATGTCCTCAATGAACATTCGTCCTTTACATGATCGCGTCGTCGTACGCCGCATGGAAGAAGAACGCACCAGCGCAGGCGGTATCGTGCTGCCAGACAGCGCTACAGAAAAACCTGCCGAAGGCGAAATCCTCGCTGTTGGCAACGGCAAAATCCTTGATAGCGGCGAAGTCCGCGCCCTCGACGTTAAAGTCGGCGACAAGATTCTGTTCGGCAAATACTCGGGCACCGAAGTGAAGGTTGACGGTGAAGAAGTACTCGTGATGCGCGAAGAAGACATCATGGGCGTTATCGAAGGCTAAGCAAACTTAATTCCACAGGATATTTCAAATGAGTGCAAAAGAAGTACGTTTTGGCGACGACGCTCGCCACAGAATGCTGGCAGGTGTTAACGTCCTCGCCAATGCTGTAAAGGTTACCCTTGGCCCGAAAGGCCGCAACGTTGTTCTCGAAAAGAGCTTCGGCGCGCCAACCATCACCAAGGACGGCGTCTCGGTCGCTAAAGAGATCGAGCTGACTGACAAGTTCGAAAACATGGGTGCACAGATGGTTAAAGAGGTCTCTTCACAGACTTCTGATATCGCCGGTGACGGTACCACTACCGCAACCGTTCTCGCCCAGGCAATGGTTCGCGAAGGCCTCAAGGCAGTTGCTGCCGGTATGAACCCGATGGATCTGAAGCGCGGCATCGACAAGGCAACTGCTGCTGCAATCGAAGAGTTGCGTAACCTCTCAAAGCCATGTGAAACCGAAGATCAGATCGCACAGGTTGGTTCAATCTCTGCGAACTCCGACACCTCCATCGGCAACATCATTGCCGATGCGATGGGCAAGGTTGGCAAAGAAGGCGTTATCACTGTTGAGGAAGGTTCAGCACTGGAAAACGAGCTGGATGTCGTTGAAGGCATGCAGTTTGACCGTGGCTACCTCTCTCCTTACTTTATCAACAACCAGGAAGCACAGAATGTTGAAATGGAAGATCCCTTCATCCTTCTATTCGACAAGAAGATCTCCAACATCCGTGACCTGCTTCCCGTACTGGAAGCCGTTGCCAAGGCAAGCCGTCCTCTGCTGATTATCGCAGAAGATGTTGAAGGCGAAGCACTGGCGACCCTGGTAGTTAACACCATTCGTGGCATCGTCAAGGTTGCTGCAGTCAAGGCACCGGGTTTCGGTGACCGCCGTAAGGCAATGCTGCAGGATCTAGCCATCCTCACCGGTTCTACCGTGATCTCTGAAGAGGTTGGCCTGACTCTCGAGAAAGCAACTCTTAACGAGCTGGGTACTGCCAAGCGCATTATCATCACCAAGGAAGAGACCACTGTTATCGACGGTGCCGGTGTCGAGAATGACATCAAGTCACGCGTTGAGCAGATTCGCGCACAGATCGAAGAGACTTCTTCAGATTACGACCGCGAAAAGCTGCAGGAACGTGTTGCCAAGCTGGCCGGCGGTGTTGCCGTCATCAAGGTTGGTGCTGCGACTGAAGTTGAAATGAAAGAGAAAAAAGCACGTGTTGAAGATGCGCTGCATGCAACCCGCGCTGCTGTTGAAGAAGGCATCGTCCCGGGCGGTGGTGTTGCCCTGGTTCGCGCACTCAGTGCAATCTCCGGCCTGACTGCCGATAACCACGACCAGGATGTCGGTATCAAACTGGCACGTCGTGCAATGGAAGAGCCTCTGCGCCAGATCGTTTCTAACGCAGGCGGCGAGCCTTCAGTTGTTCTCAACAATGTTGTAAACGGCGAAGGTAACTACGGCTTCAACGCTGCAAATGGCGAGTACGGCGACATGGTCGACATGGGTATTCTTGACCCGACCAAGGTCACCCGCTCTGCTCTGCAGAACGCTGCTTCCGTTTCAGCCCTGATGATCACCACCGAGGCGATGGTTGCCGAGGAGCCTCAGGAAGAAGCACCGGCTGCAGCCGGCGGCGGCATGGATCCCATGGGTGGAATGGGAGGCATGGGCGGCATGATGTAATTTAAGCCCCGGGAGCGGGTCTGGAGTCTGTCTTGATCTTGAGCACCATCCCTCGCCCCTGGAACTTAAATACAGATTCATGGCTGCACAATGCCGTACAAAAAAGCCCCGCAAATGCGGGGCTTTTTTATGCAGGAAAAATGGCTAATTCAATCAGCCACTTTCATCTCTGAAATTAATCGCAATCAGGCTCGGGCTCGGGCTCGCCTTCCTTTTTAGCTGCTGCCTCGCCTTCCTTCGCTGCTTCACCTTCCTTTGCCTTGTCACCTGTACCGGTCATATCTTTAGCGGTATCAGCAGCAGCGCCCATGGCACCTGCCATGGTATCAGCCATTTTACTCATTGGATCAGCCGCAAAAGACGCTCCTGAGATCAGCAGGGCAAACAACAGAGCGAGTGTAGCGCTTAAAACTTTATTCATTCTCAAATCCTCTCCATATACAACATGGTATTAAAAAAATTATGGCCGTTACTTCCGTCGGCTCCCGATGCGAAATCCCACATCAGGGATGCATTGTTCTGGGTTATTATTAGTCAACACTATTATTACGAAGCAGATGCAGAATAATGTCAAGCCACCCTCGCCTCGATAGCTACCTGGAAGAATGGAAAAACTCGACAACTCACGCACACCTTGCTGCAGATCCCGACTTCAACTCTTCACTTGAGACGGTTCTTGCAGGCAGTGAATACGTGCTCGCTCAACTGGAACGAAACCAGGCGCTGCTCGATGCCTTGATCGATGGAGAACTGATCCTCAAGCCTCGTTCCCAGCAACAGATGGACGACTCCCTTGCAGAGGCACTGTCTGAAGTAGACAGTGAAGATCAACTCAACCAGGTTCTCAGACAGTTTCGCCACCGCCACATGATTCACATCATCTGGCGCGACCTCGGCATGTCGGCAGACCTCAATGAAACCCTTGAGTCGCTGTCAGCACTGGCTGATGTCTGCATACAGCAGGCCGCACGTGTTCATTACAAGTGGCTCGTAGAGAAACATGGAGTCCCGCGTGACGAGAACGGAATACAGCAGCACCTGGTTGTCATCGGCATGGGCAAGCTTGGCGCCCGTGAACTCAACATGTCCTCGGATATCGACCTGATCTACACCTATCCGCATCGAGGTCAGACCGATGGCGATCGCTCACTCGACAACGAGACTTTCTTCACCCGCCTGTGCCAAAAACTGACCCAGGCACTCAATAGCCAGACGATTGACGGCTTCGTCTTCCGTACCGATACACGCCTGCGCCCCTACGGCGATTCAGGCCCATTGGCGCCCAGTTTTGATTTCATGGAGATCTACTACGAATCACAGGCACGTGAGTGGGAGCGCTACGCAATGATCAAGGCACGCATCATCTATTCAGAAGATGGTGCAGGCCAGGAACTGATGACCATGCTCAGGCCTTTTGTCTATCGCCGCTATCTCGACTTCGGTGCAATCGAATCCCTGCGCAGTATGAAACAGATGATCAGCGACAACCTCAAAATGAAAGGTATGCGCGACAATGTCAAACTCGGCCCCGGTGGTATCAGGGAGATCGAATTTATCGGCCAGGTATTCCAGCTGATGCGCGGTGGACGTGATCCGGAACTTCAGATTCGTCCTATCCAGCAGGTTCTCGAACGACTTGCCGAGAAAGAGCTGGTTCCTCATGCTGCTGCAGATGACCTGCTGCAGGCATACCGTTTCCTGCGCCTGACCGAAAACCGCATCCAGGCGTGGCGCGACGAGCAGACACACCTGCTACCCGAAGACCAGGAGGGTTTGCAACGTCTCGCTACCCTGATGCAGTTCGATTCGGTTTCTGCCTTTATCGAAACACTCTCCATGCATCGTAACCGCGTGCAGCAGCAATTCGAGGCACTCTTCAACGCAGACACCACGGAAGAGGAACCGGAGGATGCACCCCTGGCGCGCCTGTGGCGTAATGCAATTGACGATGAGCAGCGCATCCCGCTGCTGGAATCAATCGGCTGTAAAGAGGCGCAGGCTGCCGACGACGCCATCAGAAAATTGCAGGAGAGTCGCACACTACACGCTGCCGGACCGCGCGGTAGCGACCTGATTGCTGAAATCGTCCCGCACATGCTGGGGTTGGCGCTGCCGCTCGAGAATTCAGCGGAAACGATTGAGCGACTGGGTCTCATCCTCGAAACAATTGCTCGCCGAACCACCTATCTTGCGCTGCTAAAGGAAAACATCTCGGCCATGCAGGGACTGGTCAAACTACTCTCTGCCAGCCCATGGTTCGTCCACTGGATCAGCCGCCAGCCGATTCTGCTCGACAGTCTCATCGATCCGCGTCAGCTGTATCAACCATTAACCAGGGCAGATCTGAAAGAGGAACTCGAACAACAGCTCGTCACGGTCAGCGGTGACCTCGAACAGGAGATGGAGGTATTACGGCAGTTTGTCGCAACCAACCGTTTACGTGTTGCGGCTGCGGATGTCAGTGAAATCGTGCCGCTGATGATCGTCAGTGACTACCTCACCGAAATTGCCGAGGTCACACTTGAAGCCGCACTCGATCTCGCCTGGCGTGATATGACAGAACGTCACGGCAAACCCTCGGATACCGGTGACGGGTACGGATTCGTGATTATTGCCTACGGAAAACTTGGCGGCATTGAACTCGGCTATGGTTCGGATCTCGACCTGGTGTTTCTGCATAACTCCTCACCCAACAGCATGACCGACGGCAAACGCCAACTGGCTGCCGAGAATTTCTATGCACGCCTTGCGCAACGCCTGATTCATATCATGACGACACGCACACCCTCTGGCCAACTCTACGAAATCGACATGCGCCTGCGCCCAAACGGCAACTCGGGGCTATTGGTCACTTCACTGTCGGCATTTGAAAAATATCAGCACAACAATGCATGGACATGGGAGCACCAGGCACTGGTACGTGCCCGCCCGGTTGCCGGTGACCCCGGCCTGGTTGACTCTTTCGCCACGATTCGTCAAAAAATCCTTTGTGAAGAACGGGATGCCGACGCCTTGCGGGAAGAGGTCATCAAGATGCGCGAAAAAATGCGCGACAGCCTCGACAAAAGCAGTGACGACTGTTTTGACGTTAAGCAAGGGCGTGGAGGAATCACAGATATCGAGTTTATCGTGCAGCACATGATCCTGCGCTGGGCCAGCCAGCACCCTGAACTGTGCCAGTACAGCGACAATATCCGTCAACTGGAGTCGCTGGATCATTCACAACTGCTTCCTGATCAATGGGGTGAGCGCCTCAGCGGCCTCTACCGTGCATTGCGGGCACATGCACACCGCAGTGCGCTGATGGAAAAAAAGCCGATTGTCGGCATTGACCAACTGGCACAGGAGCGCAAGCTGGTTGCAGAGGCCTGGCAGCTCTTCATGCTGGAATAAGAGAGTCTCACAAGAGGCCGGGAGAATGGGTTAGAATAGCCCCAATTTCTGACTCACGAACTCTATTCCACACGGAATCAGCGGAACCAAAATGCATTGCTGGATCTACAAAAGCAGCCGTAAGCAGGAGATGTACCTCTACCTTGCAGACCAGGATGGCTATGACGACCTGCCCGAACCCTTGCGGCAGGGCTTCGGTAAACCTTCACTGGTTATGAACCTTGAACTGGGTTCTGACAGAAAACTCGCACGTGTCGATGCCGGACAAGTTCTGGAGGCGCTGCGCGTACAGGGCTACTTCCTGCAGATGCCGCCTGATCTTGAACCTGATATGGATTATGGAGACCGCCCTTGAGTCGCACTACCTGGCTGATTGTTGCCTTTTTTATCGTACTGGCGGCTGTCCTGATATTCAGCAGCGGACAGGATAGACCCCTTGAAACAACCACACGTACTGACTTGCCGTGGCTGATCACAACACATGACGATGGCAGCAGCACAGTGCTCGACATCCACCTCGGACATACGGATCTCAAGGGTACAGTCGATAAATTTGGCTCCCCTGAGGGCATTGCGCTGTTTGCGCAGGGTGAAAAGCCGGGTGCCCTGGAAGTCTATTTCGGTAAAGTCAGTTTTGGCCCGTTGACAGCCAAAGTCGTAGTCAACCTGGCAGCCTCTGATGACGAAAAGATCGCCATGCTGGAACGTGCCGTCTCAAGACAAGGCGCATCCGGCAGTGATGCACGCTTTACACTCTCAGAAGAGGACCAGCAGAAGGCGATATCGCGGATTGTTGAGGCAATCACCTATATTCCGTCTTATGGTGGTCTCGAGGCAGACTTTTTCCGTGAGCGCCTTGGCGAACCGGCAGCATGGAAATTGGAAGACGAAGAGCGCGTACTCTGGTTTTACCCGGACAGGGGAGTGTCACTACTGCTCGACGCTGATGGAAAAGAGGTGTTTCAGTACGATCAGCCACGCAACTTTGTTCTCCCTGAAGGAACTGAGACAGGCAAAGAGTAACTGTCAGCCGTTTCGAATCAGATTGTCCAGCTGTGCCATCGCTGCATCCCAGTCATCTCCCTGGTTCCCGTTCTGCGCCATCAACTCCATCAGCTGGTATGCAAATTGACGCTCCTCCTCCGACAGGTCGCGCAGCTTGTTTAGCTTGAAAAGACAGCCCGCCTGCTCATATTGCATGGTAGAGGCCAATGCATAGAGCGTCAGCGTACCGGCCGAATGTGCACTATTCTGTGCCATGCTGACCAACTGCTGAAGTACGTCATTTGTTTCTGGCATATGGGCTCCATGTACGCCTTATTGAAAGGGATGAAACAATCATAATACCGGCACAGCCCCGCTGAAAACAATTCATCCAAAAATCCTGTTACACTTGAACGAAATCATGTCAATTCTTTATGTTGGAGGAGAATATGGATTCAAAGCTGATTGCACTGGTGACTGCCATATCAACACTCACCGGTACAGCTGTAATGGCCGCCGACTGTACCCTGCCTATGTCACAGGGCGAACAGCGCTATCATCAGGAACAGATGTCCCGCCTTTCCGGAAGCGCACGCCAGGCTTATAGCGACGGACTCTACCCGCAACTGCGTCAACGTGCCGAGAACTGCGGCTGGTCACTACCCGAGCAGCCACCATGGAATGATTCTGCAGCTGCTGGTTCCACACCACCGGGCAAGCCGAGCAAAGAACGTGCTGCAATGAGAGCCGAGATGGAAAAAGCACATGCGGACATGCGTTCACGCATGGAGCAGGCAAAAGCAGAAATGGAAGCACGCCGCCAACAACAGGCAAAGCAGCATGAAGAGATGAGAGAGCAGGTGCGCAAGGAGGCCGATCAGCTGAAGCAGGAAGCTGAGCAGCAACGTGCACAGCATCAAGCTGAAGCAGAAGCGCGCCGCAAGCAAGCAGAGCAGCCGGCAGCACCTGAAGCCGCTTCAACTACCGCTGAAACCCCCGAAGCTGCAGCTGATACAGCACAGCCACAAGCTGAACCTCAGCAGAGTAGCGTAGCAGCAAGTGCAGCTCCCGAAGCAGTGGCTCCAGAGACAACTGCCCCCGAGACTGCCGCCAGCACACCTGCCACAGAAGAAGCACCCAGCGCTGAAACCGCTCCGGCCGAGACAACACCAGCCGAGGGAAGAGATGCTCACAGAGCTGAAATGCAGGCACGCATGAAGGCGCATCGTGAAGCCATGCAGAAACAGATGCGGGACCAGCATGCTGCCATGCGCAAGCGTATGGATGCCGCTATCGACAACCTGCCTTCAGCCCCCATGATGGAACAACCTCCGGCTCTTGCGAGCCAGCCAGAAGCTGACGCATCAAAAACACCTGCAAGTTCACAGCCACCACAACCTGCTCCGATGGCAATGCAGCCACCAGCACCTTATGCCCAACCACAGGGACCCTATGCTCCACCGCCCCGCTGGTAAGCATATTTCAGCAAACTAAAAAGCCGCGTTTAAACGCGGCTTTTTTTGAAGCCGGGTATTCCTACTTGCCATGTAAATACTCATGGTCACTGAAAGTAGATACCCACTCGGGCTTCAATCCCACCAGCACCGTCATTATCCATCCATTCAGCACCGCCTCGGGAAACAGCATCAGAGGAATCCAGATAACAAACCCGTTCCACAATGACTCATATGGAACACCCGACAGAAACAACAGGCTTACAGTACACGCCGCGGCACTCATCATGGAAATGGCACCCGTAAAGAATGCATTAAAAAAGATATAGATAAAAAAGTGCTTCGGCAGCAGCGAGCGCACCAGTACCAGCAGAAACCAGGTCATCATCACCGGCACCAGAATGGAGACCAGGCTGGAGGGAAGAAATGCAAGCCACTCGCCTTGTTGTGTCAGGATCAGACCGGCAAGCACCAGGGAACCACCAATAATAGCGAACTGCCAGCCCACCATCAGGGTAAGGGAGGTCATTGCCGAGAGATGAAAGACCGCACCGCCTTCAATTTCTGTTCCCAACATCCAGAGAAACAGCATGCCGACTAACGTGGCGAAATAGGTATTCGAATTTTCACGCACCATGAGTTTTTGCCATGGGGCATAGCGAACAGCTGCGTAGAGCATCAGCAAGTAGAGCAAGCCGCAGGCGACAAGCAGTTGTGGAAGAAGCTGCTCACTGGATAGATACATATATTTATTTTATCAGCAGACTCTGCAAAGCGTATTGAGATTATAGGTGAACGTTGATTATTAAAATGACTGATACCGGCCAATAGCGGTCATTGATTCAACTGTGCTATTTTTTTGTGTGACTTTCTGGCACATTGAGCAGTGACTATGCTTCTTTTTACCGTGTTAAGAAAAGGGAAAGCGCAGCAAGCAATTACTTGTTCCGTTGGTAAATATTTACTCATATGCCTACAAACCTTTTGTCCGGGATTCAAGCCACTGAGAACCTGTTTACATATGATATTGCTCCATTAATAGTTTATAATTTGCTTTATGGTTAAGGGCAAACCCGCTCGAAAGACGGGGACGCAAAGCCACCGGCCTGTGATGAAATGATTATTTGGTAGCGGGGTTACCCAATTGCAGTGAAACCTTGACTCAAGGCTCACTACAATTAAGGCTATTAATGCATTACAGGGGAAATAATACAATGAAAAAGAGTCTACTTGCTGCCATGATCGCTGCTGTAGTTGCCGCTCCGGCAGCAAATGCAAGCGTTACAATTTATGGCAAGATCCATGCCTCCATCGATATGATTGACTATAGTCACAGTCGCGATACTATTGACGATATTGATGCGTGGTACGTTGTCAGTCGAGCATCCCGCATCGGTTTCAAAGGCACCGAAGACCTCGGTAACGGCATGAGCCTCATCTGGAAAGCAGAAACTGGTTACGACATCACTGATGGGGATGCATGGGGTGGTGGCCGTAACGCCTATATAGGCCTTGCTGGCGACTGGGGTACTTTCCTCTACGGTAACCACGATACCCCGCTGAAAATTTCTACCGGAAAACTCGATCTCTTCGGAGATCAGCTAGGTGATTACAACTGGTCAGCAGGGCCCGAGGGCGCACTGTTGGGTCCGGGATTTCATGATGTCCGTGCAGAAAATGCGATTGCCTACATTTCTCCGAACATGAACGGATTGACCTTTGCGGCGGCCATCGTTCCGGGTGAAGGACTGGACTACGATGTCCACGGGGGTGGTCCTGACTATACTGGTCCCCACACACAGAATGGTCTTGCCGATTCCTATTCTGTCGCTGCCATGTACAGCAACAACGGGCTTCATCTCTCTGCCGGCTATGAGAACCTGATGGCAGGAACCTATTACGATACGCTCTTTAGTAAGATCAGTCCGTCACTCTCTTCTTTGGAACTCATACTTAGAGAGCATGACGATGACATGCAGGTTTGGCGTGTGGGTGCTGGCTATACCATGAATGCTTTTACTGTTAATTTCGTTTATGAGAACCAGCAGTTTGATGATGTCGGAATCTGGAGAAGAAATTACAGTGTGATTAATCCACGTTCAGAATATGAGGCCGACGCTTGGCAGGTTTCCGCTGCTTATGATTTCGGCAACAATCGTATCAAGCTCGCTTACGGTGAGAACGATGCAGACGTTGTCACTGAAAGCGGTCCGATCAGCGGTAAGTCCCAGCACTGGACATTAGGGCTAGATCACAAACTGAGTAAACGTACCATGGCATACGCTCAGTATGCTCACGCTGAATCCGATGCAGATTATGAAGCCGACGGACGAGATTATAGTATGGACGAGGAGACCTCCGGTTTTAGTATTGGCTTAGTCCATAGTTTCTAACTTGATGGATTCTACATAGATGTAAAGACGAGACCTTCGGGTCCCGTTTTTCATGTTAACAAATGACCGCTGTGGGTCGGAAGCAGCCAATCAGGAGTGAGTTATTTAGAAATTAACTTAATTAACCGATTAGAGATTAGGTACTTTCCAGTATCCAATCACATCAATCACACGCACAGCCACAGCTCTCCGTCGCGGTTCTCCAATTTCAGCCCCTGTAACGACTGGCCTGCGCAAGGCCCCCTGATACAGAGCCCTGTTTGTACTTCAAACAGGGCCCCATGCAGGGAGCACTGGATATGGCAATTTTCACTATCAAGAAACTGGTCGGGCACCCATTCGAGATTGACGCCTGTATGCGGACAACTATTCCGAAAGGCACTCACCGAACCGCCCTGGTGAATAATAAAAACCCCGGTTTCCTGATCATCTATATTGACACGGAAACCGCGACTGCCCGGATCAGGAACCTCCTCCAGCCTGCACAGAAAACGACTCACTTGCCAAGCATCGCCTTTTTAAGGTCACTGGTCACCGGCTTCTTGCCAAGCCAGATACTTTTCAGTGCCCGGTTAAAATCAGCACCCTTGACGACACCTTTCGAAGTGCCATTGATCACGACCTCCGTGCCCTTGCCCGGAATGTAATCGATGGTGACATGATCCCCTTCATGTAAATCGGGAAACATTGCGTTGAACTTGGCAATACGGGGTTTCAGCGATGCCAGCGTGGCAGCATCAAGATTCTTCTTCAGCCCTTCATTCCATGCAGCGACCGTCTTTTTCTTCTCGACTTTCGAGTAAATAAACTGCATGCCGATACGGCTCTCAACATCTGCATCAATCACAGCCTGTGCATTGCTCTGTTTGTTCGCAAGATAGAGCGAACCAACGTATACCTTGACGATAAACTTGGAACGAACACCAGCACCATTCAGTGTAAGTGTCTCCCCGCCAAGTGTAATCTTGTCGCTAACCTCGACACCTGCAACCTCGATCGCCAACGCCGGCATTGCCAGGATCAACATAAGAAATAAACTTGTTATTCTCATTTTTACTACCCCTTTTTATATATATGTGCTTGCACTCTACATAATTTTGCTGTTAAGAGGAATAAACTGTGCTATTTTCCATATGCCAAACAATCTTTTATCTCTAAGTAGGAGGAGTCCTGAAGATGGCCGCAAAAAAGAAAGCCGCAAAAAAGAAGAGTACAGCAAAAAAAGCTGCTCCAGCGAAGAAGCTCACAGCTATTCGCGCAAAGATGACAAAAGCACAGGTTGTTGATTCAATCGCTGCTGAGACTGGCATGACGAAGAAAGAGGTTGCCTCTGTATTCTCAAGCCTTGGTGAACTCATTACCCGTCACATGAAGCGTAACGGTTCAGGTGAATTCCAGATCCCTGATACAGGCGTAAAAATTGCACGCGTGAAAAAGCCCAAGCGTAAGGCACGCATGGGACGCAACCCGGCAACTGGCGAAAGCATCAAGATTGCTGCCAAGCCAGCACATACAGGCATCAAGGTTACCGCCCTCAAAGCACTGAAGGATACGGTTTCAGCCTGATCACTGTCACTTCTTCCGGTTGTTAACCGGTTGCAGTATGTGAAATAGATAAGGGACGCTAATGCGTCCCTTGTTCATTTACCCTTCGAGTAATTCCGATTCGAATCACTCTCTGCGTAATAGCAGCGTCTTGCCTCTCTGTATCAGCGTCAGTCGTCTCAGAAAACTCATACCAAGGAGCACATCGTCACCAAGTGAGGGCATCACTACTGCCGGCACCCGCTCAATAGTTATTCCACCGAGAGAGACTTCGTCGAGCAGTGTGGCATTGCCGTAAACGGTTCCGTTTGCTGTCTGCATTTGGCGCTGCGGGCCCAATTCAAGATCAAGCTTGCGTGCGAGTCTCTTGTCTATTGCAACAAAGGTCGCACCTGTATCCAACAGAAAACGAACCTGTTGATCGTTGATCAAACCGTTCGCAACATAATGGCCAGCACGGTTCTGCTGCAACACGACCTGCAGCTTACCGTCAGCTCCATGTGTTGCCTGGGGTGAGGAGTTGGGATTTTCCTGCTTGTTCAGAAAGATTGATGCCGCCCAGGTCAGTACAAGCAACAGCCCGACCCAGGCTGTAATCGTCATACCGACACCGATTTTACGAGATTCACTCATTAAGGAGCCTCTGATTAAGTCTGTACGAAGAGATTGCCGCCAGAATGCGTCAGTTCAAGGCTCGAATCGCACGTAATAACAGCGCTATTGTTCAGCGCATCCCTGCGCTTCACCCCTTCGGGGCTAGCGCTAAGAACGCTCCAGGCGTTCTTTATGCGAAGATTTGTAACGCAGAAATGGCGCATTCTGGCGGCAAGATCAAAATTCATGACTTGATCAGAGGCTCCTTAACATCCCTGTTCACCGTAGCGTGGCACCAGTCACAGGTGCTGCAGATCAGCGCATCGCCTTGCGGAAATAGCTCCTGTAGTAGGCAATGGCGCTGGCACCGTTTCCAACCACGTCATACACTTTCCAGCCACCCTTTGTCTGGTGCATACGAAAATCGATACGACCAGGGTAACGACCGGGATTATTCACCAGCGCTGAGACCATCACCTGTCCACGCCTGTTGCGACGCGGTGGAAGATAAGCCACATCCTGGTTGTCATACATGGCGAGCTTCTCTGCGAGTGAGGCAAGAAACATCACTTCCATCTTTTTCGCAAGGCGGGCTTTCTGATCATCTTCCATGTAGCGGTATAGCGGACCTGCAGATGCCTGGCTCATGAATTCAAAGTCGAATCCGGGAGCGATCTTCTCTTCAAGATATGTACCGAGTTCAGCAATCGACGGGGCACTGCGTAAAAACTGAATCAGCGTATCCAGTCCCTGCTTCAATTCTACTGCCGGATTTGCTGCAGCTTCACTCTTGGCTGAGGCAGGTACTGCTACCGGCGCTGTACTCTGTTCCGTTTTCGCCGCTTCGCCAGCCGAAGCGGCTGAAACGCTCAGCAGCGTGGCAACAGCAACTACATAGGTTAATTTCACAATCTACTCCTGTGGTTCTGTTTTAATTATCAACAGACATGATACCCAATGGTCGCGATTCAGCACAGCACTTCCGAAAAGCGGTAAAAAGGCGTAGCATTACAGGCTCCAAAAAAATTAAATAGAAACCTGCAAATCAACTGATGCAGATCGGCTCCCATCGCTTTGACAAACCGCTGATACTGGCCCCCATGGCCGGCGTAACGGATCGGCCATTTCGCCAGCTGTGCCGCCGCCTGGGTGCGGATCTGGCTGTCTCCGAAATGGTAACTGCCGATACCAGCCTGTGGGGAAGCAAAAAAACGCTCAGCCGTCTCAACCATGCTGGCGAGCAGGGGCCAAGATGGGTGCAGATCGTCGGCGCCGATCCGGACAAAATGGCACAGGCCGCGCGTATCAATGCTGATCTTGGCGCAGACATCATCGACATCAATATGGGTTGTCCGGCTAAAAAAGTCTGCAAGGTTGCAGCCGGCTCGGCACTGATGCGGGATGAACTGCTGGTTGGAAAAATTCTGGAGGCCGTCGTTGGCGCCAGCGAACAGCCGGTAACACTAAAGATTCGCACGGGCTGGGATCACAGCAGCAAGAATGCAGAACAGATTGCCCGTATCGCCGAAACGGCAGGCATCACGGCACTGAGTATTCATGGTCGTACCCGTGCTGACAAGTTTGCAGGCGAAGCCGAATACTCCACCATCCGCAAGGTCAAGCAATGCGTGGGCATCCCGGTCATCGCTAATGGTGATATCGATTCACCACAAAAGGCTCGCAAGGTACTTGAGGAGACGCAGGCCGATGCACTGATGATCGGGCGCGCCGCACAGGGCAGACCCTGGGTCTTTGGCGAAATGCGCCATTTTCTTGATACAGGGCAAGAACTGCCACCAATGCCGACTGATAAAATAGCAGCCTTCCTGCTCGAACACCTCGAAGAGCTCTACAGCTTTTATGGTGCAGAGCACGGCGTGCGTATCGCACGCAAGCACATCGGCTGGTACAGCAGAAGCCAGCAAGATGCAGGACGTTTTCGTGATGCCGTCTTTAAAACAACATCACCGGCAGACCAGAAAAGAGTGGTCCAAGAATATTTCAATAACATCGGGCAACAGACCCGAGTCCTGAAGGGAGCAGCTCGCGCAGCATGAAAAAAAGCGTTATAAAAGAAACCAACACCCGTTCATTCTTCTCGGTACCCAAGGAGGCTGACGGTGAACCACTCAGCCAGTGCGTCAGGCGCGCTGTTGACGACTACTTTTCGCACCTTAATGGCCATGATGCCGACGGGCTTTACACGCTCGTACTGCGTGAAATTGAAAAGCCCCTGCTCGAATCCGTGATGGAGCAGACACGAGGCAACCAGAGCCGTGCAGCACAGGTTCTTGGTATGAGCCGTAGTACCCTGAGGAAGAAGCTTCATACCTATTCTATCGATTAATCAAAATTCAAGATCCAAGGGACAACACCAATGTCAAACAAGATGACACGTGCACTAATCAGTGTTTCCGATAAAACCGGCATTGTCGAATTTGCCCAGGCGCTGCACCAGCGTGGCATAGAGATTCTCTCGACAGGTGGTACCGCCAAACTGCTGGCTGATAATGGCGTACCGGTCATCGAGGTTGGTGATTACACCGGCTTTCCTGAAATGATGGATGGCCGCGTCAAGACGCTGCACCCGAAAGTCCACGGCGGCATACTTGGTCGCCGCGGCACCGATGAGAAGGTGATGGAGGAGCATGGCATTCCCCCGATCGATCTAATTTGCGTCAATCTTTACCCTTTTGAAGAGACCATCGCCAAACCTGATTGTGACCTGCCGACCGCCATCGAGAACATCGACATCGGTGGCCCGACCATGCTGCGTGCAGCCGCAAAAAATCACACCGCCGTGACTGTTATTGTCGACAGTGTCGATTATCAGCGCGTACTCGAGGAAGTCGATGCCGAAGGAAATACCTCGCATGAAACCCGTTTCGACCTGGCAGTGAAAACATTCGAACACACGGCCCGCTACGATGGCCTCATCGCCAATCATCTCGGTTCAATTGTCGAGAACGGAGAAGCCGGTGGCCTGCCACGCACATTCAACGTGCAGTTCAGCAAGGCGCAGGGCATGCGCTATGGTGAAAATCCGCACCAGAATGCTGCTTTCTATATTTCGCCAAATCAGCAGGACGCCAGCATCTCGACTTCGCGCCAGCTGCAGGGCAAGGAACTCTCATTCAATAATATTGCCGACACGGATGCGGCCCTCGAGTGCGTCAAGCAGTTCCCGCTGGCGACAGACGGCCCCGCCTGCGTCATCGTCAAGCACGCCAACCCTTGCGGTGTTGCCATCGGTACAAGCCAGCTTGAGGCGTATGACCGCGCTTATACGACTGATCCAGAGTCCGCATTCGGCGGTATTATCGCCTTCAACGGCGAGCTTGATGCCGAAACCGCCACAGCCATCGTTGATCGACAGTTTGTCGAGGTCATTATCGCGCCATCTGTTTCCGCGGCAGCCCTTGAAGTGGTTGCAGCAAAAAAGAACGTACGCCTGCTCGAGTGTGGCACATGGGACGAGAGCGCTGCACGACTCGACTACAAACGCGTCAACGGCGGCCTGCTGGTTCAGGATGCCGACCTGCTGCTGCATAACGAACTCAAGGTCGTCACCAAGCGTGAGCCGACCGAGGAAGAGTGGCGCGACCTGCTGTTCAGCTGGAAAGTCGCCAAGTTCGTCAAATCAAATGCCATTGTCTATGGCAGCAAGCTGATGACTATCGGTGTTGGTGCCGGACAGATGAGTCGAGTCAATTCGGCACGTATAGCCGGCATCAAGGCAGCGTACGCCGATCTTGAGGTTATGGGGTCAGTGATGGCATCCGACGCATTTTTCCCCTTCCGTGACGGTATCGACTCGGCTGCGGAAGCGGGCATTGCCGCGGTTATCGAGCCCGGCGGTTCGATGCGTGACGATGAAGTCATTGCCGCAGCTGATGAACATGGCATGGCGATGGTATTCACTGGCATGCGCCATTTCCGCCATTAAGAAAACAGGGCTGCCCTATGCTGCGGGGCAACATCCACTTTTAGTGACGCATTTGTCTGTTGACAGTACAATGCGGTGAAAATCATTTTCAGAATTCAGGAAGTACACAATGAATATTCTCATTATCGGCTCAGGTGGTCGTGAGCACGCTTTGGCGTGGAAGGCCGCACAATCGCCACTGGCAGACACAGTTTTCGTCGCCCCGGGCAATGCAGGCACTGCACTTGAATCCAAAATAGAGAATGTTGATCTTGGCGTCAGCGATACAGAAGAACTGGTTCGCTTCGCCCTCAGTAACAAGGTCGGCCTGACAATCATTGGTCCGGAAGCACCACTTGTCGACGGTATCGTTGACTCGTTCCAGACAGCCGGACTGAAATGCTTCGGTCCCTCGCACTCTGCCGCAAGGCTCGAAGGCTCCAAGGCTTTTGCCAAGGATTTCCTTGCTCGCCACCAGATACCGACAGCTGATTACGAGGTCTTCAGTGACCTGGACAAGGCTCTCGCTTACCTGGGCGAAAAAGGCGCGCCGATCGTCATCAAGGCTGACGGTCTTGCTGCAGGCAAGGGCGTTATCGTTGCCATGACGCTCGAGGAGGCCGAAGAAGCCGTCCGTGACATGCTTGCAGACAACGCCTTCGGCGAAGCGGGCAGCCGAGTCGTTATCGAAGAGTATCTCGATGGTGAAGAGGCAAGTTTCATTGTCATGTCTGACGGCAGTAATATACTGCCGATGGCCACCAGCCAGGATCACAAGCGCGTTGGTGAAGGCGATACAGGCCTGAATACCGGCGGTATGGGCGCTTATTCACCTGCACCCGTGGTCACAGACGAAATTTACAAAGAGATCATGGAAGACGTCATCGCGCCAACCGTCATGGGAATGCTTAAAGATGGCTACCCCTACTCAGGTTTCCTCTATGCAGGCCTGATGATCATGGCAGACGGCACCCCCAAGGTGATCGAATACAACTGCCGCTTCGGTGATCCTGAAACGCAGCCGATCATGATGCGCATGGAATCCGATCTTGTTGCACACTGCCTCGCCGCTACAGAAGGCGAACTCGACAAGGAGACCACCAAGTGGCATCCGCAGGCAGCTCTTGGCGTTGTTATTGCCGCACAGAATTATCCGGGCAATGTACAGGGCGGCGATATCATTTCAGGCCTTCCTCAAGAGGAAGAGTCCGGACGCAAGGTTTTCCATGCCGGCACCAAGCTTGATGAAGATGGCAACGTGGTGACTGCTGGTGGCAGGGTGCTGTGTGCAACTGCACTCGGAGAGAATGTCACCGAGGCGCAAGAGCGTGCCTACAAGCTTGCCGAGACCATCAGCTGGGAAGGCAGCTTTTATCGCAAGGATATCGGCTACAGGGCTGTTGAGCGCGAAAAGCAGTCCTGACCCATAGGTTCTCGTCATGCCGGCCTTGAGCCGGCATCCATGGCGATGTGCACTGGTTTGGATAAACCCCGGGCTTGACCCGGGGTTTTTATACAGAGCGAAAAGAACTCACGATCTTCGATCGCTCAAACAGCTTTCGCTTATTCCTTTGATGCCCTGTGTCTCGCACGGGCGCCACTGACGGAGAGTTCTCTGATATGCATGGGCCAGCTATTAGGTTTTTAGCCTGAACCCCTTCAGCTTCGCCAGTTTCGGTGCAATCACAACTTGGCAATAAGGCTGTTGTTGATGATTGTCGTAGTAATCCTGGTGGTACCCTTCAGCATCGTAGAACTCCTCCAGCTGAACTGCTTCGGTGACAATTGGCCGCTTCCATACGCCTGATGCCTCAAGTGCACCGATCTTTTTCGCCGCAATGCGTTGCTGATCTTCATCCGCATACAGAATGACCGACCGATACCGGGTGCCAATATCCGCACCCTGCCGGTTGAGACTTGTCGGATCATGAATGGCGAAGAAAACCTCCAACAGGGTTGCATAGTCGATGACATCGCTGTCAAATTCGACCTGTACCACTTCCGCATGTCCGGTGGTTTCATCGCATACCTGCTCATAAGAGGGGTTTGGCGTGTGTCCGCCTGCGTAACCCGACTTGACTGAAATGACTCCGTCAATCCGCGTAAAGACCGCCTCCAGGCACCAGAAGCAGCCGCCACCCAAGGTCGCTATTTGTTTCGACATCCGTTCACCAGGGCTATCGTTAAGATGAATTGTCAGTATAGAATGACCGAATATTGAATAACCACCCTGTCAGTTCAGAGGATTATGCTGCACATCAACCTGCAGGTTGTTACTGATGCGCCAAACCTGCCCAACAGCAATACATTGCAGAAATGGGCTGAAGCCGCCATGCAAGGCGACGAGGAACTCTCCCTGGTTGTACGCATCGTCAATGAGGAGGAGAGCGAGGCACTTAACAGCAGCTACCGAAACAAGCACAAACCCACGAATGTGCTCTCATTTCCGTTCGAGGCGCCTGCGGGCATCGAGGAGCCGCATCTTGGCGACCTGGTCATATGCGCCCCGGTACTCGAAAAGGAAGCAAGAGAACAAAAAAAGCCTCTCGAGACGCACTGGGCGCATATAATTGTCCACGGGGTCTTGCATCTGCAGGGCCTTGACCATCAAAATGATGCTGAAGCTGAAGAAATGGAATCACTGGAGCGACAGATTCTTGCCCACCTGGGCTATCCTGACCCCTATGCAACAACAGAACCCTCATGAAAAACGAAGAACCACCAAGTAGCAGCGGTTCGCTGCGCAGCTGGTTGAAAAACCTGTTTCAGCCACGCGGAAGTGAACCGCAAAATCGTGATCAACTTGTTGCCCTGATCCGCGAGGCCAACCGCAGCGCCATACTCGACGCGGACGGTCAGGCCATGATCGAGGGTGTATTGTCGGTCTCTGACCTGCGCGTACGTGACATCATGCTGCCCAGGGCAGATGTGGTCATGGTCGGGCGCGATGATCGCCTTGAGGATGTACTCCCGGTAGTCATCGAATCGGCTCACTCGCGTTTCCCCGTGATTGGTGATGACAGGGGTGAGGTGGTCGGCATTATCCTTGCCAAGGACCTGTTGCAGTACTGTGGTGATAACGGCGATAAGTTCCGCATGCGTGATGTTCTGCGCAGCGCGGTATTCGTACCCGAAAGCAAGCGTCTCAACGTACTGCTCAAGGAGTTCCGTACCAGTCGCAACCACATGGCGGTTGTGATTGATGAATATGGCGCTGCCGCTGGCATGGTGACAATCGAGGATGTACTTGAGCAGATTGTTGGTGAAATCGAGGATGAGCATGATTTTGATGAGGGCGCCATGATAATGCAGCGCTCCGAGTATGAGTACACCACCAAGGCGCATCTCGATATCGAAGACTTTAATCACTATTTCGATGCCTCTCTCAGTGATGACGAGTTCGACACCATTGGCGGCCTCGTGACACACACATTAGGACACCTGCCAAAACGTGGTGAGTCTGTCACCATTGATCGTTTCGAGTTTCGCGTGATTCGCGCAGACAGCCGCCGTATCCGGCTACTGTCGATCCACCTGCCGGATAACACTCCAGAGAGCTAATCCGGGCTAATGAAGCACGACAAGATTGTTGCCCTGCTGGCAGGAGCTGCTACCAGCTTCTCATTTGCACCCTATGAGCTCTGGTGGCTTGCCATTCTTGCGCCTGCATTCTGGCTAGCGATCACGCTCGACAAGACTCCCGAACAGGCCTTCAGAAGAGGCTGGCTGTTTGGTGTCGGCCTGATGACTCCCGGTCTCTACTGGGTGCATCACAGCATGAGCGCCTACGCAGACACCCCCTACGCAATTGCTGTCGCCGTTGCATTGCTCCTTGCCCTGACGATGGCACTCTACTATGGCCTTGCAGGGCATCTGTCCGCACGCTGGACGCTGAGCCATTCGTCACGGGCGCGCCTGCTCATGATGGTTGCCCTGTTTGGCCTGGGAGAATGGTTGCGCAGCTGGCTTTTCAGTGGCTTTCCCTGGTTACTGCTTGGCTATAGCCAAATCGATACCCCGCTCGGAGCCTATGCACCTGTTGGCGGTGTGTGGCTCGTGTCACTGCTCACAATGGTTTGTGCGGCACTGCTGGTCAGCATGACACGCCCCGGCGTCACGCCACGCTCCATCAGCATTCTCCTCCTGCTTGCCATCGGTGCTGGCGGATACCAGCTGTCAGGGGTGCAATGGACACACAAGAAAGGGGATCCGATACGCGTCAGCATGATCCAGGGCAATATCCCGCAGGATGAGAAATGGCTGCCTGAAAATCGTTTACCGACGCTTGCGTTCTATTCCGACACAACGCTTGAACTGCTCGACTCTGAACTGGTCATCTGGCCGGAAAGCGCGATTCCGGATTTTCTTTTCAGTGTTGAAAGAGAGCTCATCGAACCACTCAATGCCAAGCTGGTGGAGTCATCAACAACGCTTGTCACAGGCGTGCTGACCTACCCCGCCGAGGCAACCTATTACAACACCATTTTAGCCACCGGGCGCGAACGGCACTTTTACCATAAACGTCACCTGGTGCCATTTGGCGAGTATTTCCCGCTTGGCTGGTTATGGAAAGGCTGGATAAGTGGTCTTGCAACCATGGGTGAGGACTTCAGTGAAGGTCAGGCACAACGCCCGTTGATGCAAGTCGGGAGCCACCTTGCTGGTGTCTCCATCTGCTACGAGATTATTTTTCCTGAAGAGGTGCGTGAGTCACTGCCAGATGCCGATTTTCTCATCAACCTGAGTAATGACGGCTGGTTTGGCACCACCAGCGGGCCTCTGCAGCACTACCAGATGGCGCGCATGCGCTCACTGGAAAACGGGCGCATGACGCTGCGCTCGACCAATACCGGCGTTACAGCTGTGATCGGTCTTGACGGACAAACCATCAAACAGTTGCCCCAATTTACACGCGGTGTATTAACGGCCGAGGTGCAGCCTTACCAGGGTATGACACCCTACTCGAGGTTTGGCATCTACCCTGCAGCTGCACTCGTCCTGTTATTGTTGCTGGCAGCCCGCTTGTCAGGCCGCGGCAATTAATCAGCCGACGAAGTGACCACTTCTGAGTCTCTCGGCTTCCATTGACTCCACTTCGCGTGCACCCGAAATAACAATATTCGGATCAGGCACAAAATCGAGTTCCCTGTTGCCTCGCTGGTAGGGCACGGCGTTCAGGATCACACGCATTGCATTGAGGCGCGCAGCAAACTTGTCATTCGAGCGAATCACGGTCCATGGCGCATGGTTGGTATGCGTCTTTTTCAGCATCTCGTACTTCTGGTTTGTGAAGTCATCCCAGCGCTCCTGCGCCTGCAGATCGACCTCGCTCAATTTCCACTGACGCAGAGGATCTGTCTTGCGACGTTCGAAACGGCGCGCCTGTTCATCCTTGGTGACACTGAAGTAGAGTTTGACGAGAATTGTGCCCTGCCTCACCAGGTCCTTCTCAAAACCGGTGACACCACGCATGAAGTTTGCGTACTCCTCGGGCGTACAGAAACCGAAGATAGGCTCAACCACGGCGCGGTTATACCAGCTGCGGTCAAACAGTACGACTTCGCCACCACGTGGGAACTGGGCAACGTAGCGCTGAAAAAACCACTGGCTGCGCTGGTTCTCGGTTGGCTTGCCGAGGGCAACAACACGATTGTGTTTCTCGTTCATGTAGCGGGTCACACGACGAATCGTGCCGCCCTTGCCGGAGGCGTCACGCCCCTCGAACAGAATGATCATGCGGCGCCCGGTTTCCTCGAGATATTTCTGCATCAGAATCAGCTCGGCCTGGTAGGGCTTGAGTGACTGCTCCTCGCGCCTGCGCTTAAGCGCTTTCTTCGCCGCTTTCTTCAGATTTTGCTCTGCGTTCTTTGCCTCTTCATAGGCAGCAAGCAGCTCTTCCGGTGTCATCTGCTGACCATTTACTTCAATCATTTTGTCTATCGATCCTGAATTTAGGTTAACAAGATGAATTATCTCACATGACAATTGTGCATTGCGTGATATTAATCAACGATTTGGATAGATTTGATGTGCGGGTGGAGCTGCTAAAAAACCCACGCCAGCATGAGCCAGATAAAAATGAAAAAGGTGAAAAAACCACCAATCATGTACTGCACTTCACCGATCAATCCGTCACCCGCAGCGACTGCGAGAACGATCATTACCACGAGGGTGACAAAAAAGGCGATGACAGCGGCATCCTTGAGCCCAAGCCCGGTATTCAAGTCAGCGACAGCGACGATCTCACCAAGTGCAGGCAGCATCATAATTGCAGCGCCAACAAGCATCAGTACCAAGACGATCAATGCGATGGCGGTCTTGCGAGAATCGTTTTGGTCTCTGTTGTCTGTATCACCAAGCACGATCAATTCCCCGTATCAGGTTAAATCACGAATTTTGTGCGGATCAGGCATGCCCTTGGCAACAAATTCCGGTGTATCACCAGCAGTATAGACTTCGATTGTGCCTGAGCCCATGATGCGATCCAGAAATGTCTGCTTGACCTTGACCGTTCTGACGCTGCTGATATTGATCTCCGCGTTACTCTTGCTCAGCAAGCCCTCTTCATAGTGAATTTCGGTATCCGTTACCACCAGCTTGGAAGCCTTGTTTTTCACATACCATGTCAGCAGGATGATTACTCCGGCACCCACAAGTCCGAGTGACAGGACAGCCTTGTAGATTGGCACCTCGACAATAATGCCAAGTGCAATCCCCAAAGGAAACAGCAACAGGGTAATGATAAATCCGATCGGATTGGTCTTGAACATGGTTGGGTGTTCTGAGTAGAGCACGTTCATTTTTGCTATTCCCTTTTTACAGATGATGAAATCAGTTTAGCACAACTTTTTTACGACTTGTGCTACTCCCCAGCCTCTACAGTGTCTGACAACAGCGCATCAAAAATCGCCGCTCGCCATGAGGATTCTGCATGCAGACTATCACCACTCATCAGCTTGATCAGCTGGCTGCGCGAGGCGATCATGCCCGGCGCAATGCTGTCGCGCGTGGCAATCGATTGCAGCTGCGACTCCAGTTCTGCGAGACGTCTCTTCTGTTCACCACTGAGGCGCGGTCTCGGCGCCTCATGAATCCAGCTGGAGTCGGGTAACTGCCGCACTTCCGCGGCAATTTGCAGCAGTTTTTTTGCATAACGCTCAAGCTGTCGCTGTGCACTCTTGTCGATCGCCAGCAGCTCCTTGACGCTCTGTGGTTGCTGCTGGGCATACTCAAGCAGAAAGCCATCTCCCAGAACCCACTTACGCGGTAAATCCTTTTTAATCGCCATCTCTTCACGCCATGCCGTGAGTTGCTGCAACAAGGTCAACTGTTGTGCATTGAGGCGATTACGCCCCTTGATCTTCAACCATGCATCCTGCGGATGAACCCGATGCAGCGACTCACTCTCGAGTAACTCCATCTCCTCGCGCATCCACGCGTGTCTCTGCAGACGTGTCAATTCAGCATCAAGATGCTGATAGAGCTTCCACAGCCAGGTTACATCAGCGTAGGCATAGTCGAGCTGCTTCTCACTCAATGGACGTCCGCACCAGTTGCTGCGCGTTGCGTCTTTTGGCAAGACGGTACCGAAAACCGCCTCGACCAGGCGTGCATAGCCGCTCTGTTCTCCTGCACCGACAAGGTCTGCCGCCACCTGGGAGTCAAACAGCGGTTGCGGAACCTCTCCCCACACGTGCAGCAAGAGTTCAAGATCCTGGCGTGCCGAGTGGAACACCTTGAGGCGGCTTCTGTCACACACAAAATCCTTCAAAGGCGCAAGCGCATTGATCGTCAGTACATCGACAGCCACAGCTTCATCCTGCCAGCACATCTGTAACAGGCAGAGTTTCGGGTAGTAAGTGCGCTCACGAAAAAACTCGGTATCGACAGTGATAATATCGGCATCCTGCCAGCGCTTTAGCAACGCTTCGAGCTGCGTATCCGTTTCAATCAGTTGATGGGGCATTGGTTAGCTTCGAATTCAAATGTATGATGCCATGATACACATTTAGAATAACCAACATGCACATACATATTCTGGGAATCTGTGGCACCTTCATGGGTGGCATCGCCCTGCTGGCGCAGCAGGCGGGGCACCGCGTGACAGGTTCCGACGCCCATGTCTATCCACCCATGAGCGACCAGCTGGAAGATGCCGGCATCTCGCTTATGAGCGGTTACGAGGCGGAACACCTGAAACCAGCTCCCGACATGGTCGTGGTCGGCAATGCCATGACGCGAGGCAACCCGGCGATTGAGTACATGCTTGATGCAGGACTGCGCTACACATCTGGCCCCCAGTGGCTCGCCGAACAGATTCTCAGTGACCGCTGGGTCATCGCTGCTGCAGGCACCCATGGCAAAACCACTACCAGCGGCATGATTGCCTGGATCCTGGAAGATGCAGGCCTCAACCCCGGCTTTTTGATTGGCGGCGTACCGAAAAATTTCGGCCTCTCGGCACACCTGGGTGATGCACCTTTCTTCGTTGTCGAGGCGGATGAGTACGATACGGCCTTCTTCGACAAGCGTTCCAAGTTCGTGCATTACCGCCCACGTACCACTGTACTCAACAACCTTGAATTCGATCATGCAGACATCTTTGATGACCTGCCGATGATTCAGCGCCAGTTTCACCACCTTGTACGTACTGTGCCCGGCAATGGCCTGCTGATCGCACCGGCGGATGACCAGCCACTGAAAGAAGTGTTGGAGATGGGATGCTGGACACCGCTCGAAACACTCGGCCCTGATGGCAACTGGCAGGCCGAATTGCTCGAAGCCGACGGCAGTCGCTTCCACGTCAGTATCGACGGAACCGAAGTGGGAATCGTTGATTGGGATCTCACCGGCGATCATAATGTTCGCAATGCGCTCGCATCTATTGCCGCCGCCCGTCATGCAGGTGTTCCGGCATCAGTCGCAGTCGAGGCGCTTGGCAAGTTTGAGAACGTCAAACGCCGTATGGAGTTGCGTGGCGAGGTTGATGGCATTCGCCTCTATGATGACTTCGCTCATCACCCGACAGCAATTGAGACCACGCTGACGGGATTACGCAAACAGGTCGGAGATTCACGCATCATCGCAGTGCTCGAACCACGTTCGAATACCATGCGCATGGGTATTCATGCAGAATCATTACCGGCCTCACTGCAGCAGGCTGACCGCGCCCTGGTCTACTCGCCTGCATCTCTTGAATGGGATGCAGAGAGTGTTTTCAGACCACTCGGTGAAAAGGCTGAAGTCTGCTCAGAAAGTGAAAAGATTGTCGACCTGCTGAAACAGGAAGCGAAAGCAGGAGACACAATCCTGGTCATGAGTAACGGTGGTTTCGAAAATATCCACCAGCGCATTCTCGATGCACTGAATGAACGAGGAGGTTAACCATGGAGACTATTGATGACGGCCCCATAGCTCTTGCCTGGACAGGCGCATCGGGTGCCGCCTATGGCCTGCGTCTGCTGGAAGAACTGCTCGCTGCGGATCGCGAAGTCTACCTGCTCTACTCACAAGCGGCGCAGATCGTCATGCAGATGGAAGCAGGGCTGGAACTGCCATCACGTGCAGCTGATGCTCAACAGGTGCTGTGTGACCATTTCAATACCAGCGATGACCAACTCTCGGTATTTGGTCGCCAGCAGTGGATGGCGCCCGTTGCCAGCGGATCCAATCCACCGGCCGCCATGGTGATCTGTCCCTGCACCACTGGCAGGCTTGGCAGCATTGCCAATGGCATCAGTAATGATCTGATCGACCGCAGTGCTGATGTCATGCTCAAAGAGCGTCGCTCCCTGATACTGGTCGTCAGGGAGACACCCTTCTCGGAAATTCATATAGAAAATATGCTGAAGCTATCACGTGCTGGAGCAACCATCATGCCTGCCAATCCAGGCTTCTATAGCAATCCGAAAACCGTCAACGAGGTGGTGGATTTCATGGTGTCACGCATCCTTGACCACCTTGGCATTGAGAACTGGCTCAGCCAGCGTTGGGGGGACTGATGTCGCGAATCGGTGATGTATTCAATTTCCTCTACGGCCCGCCGCTAAGATTCCTGGCGTGGATTGCTGAAACCTACACCAGCAACCGTAATCGCGTCAAAAGCATCAAGGAGAACCCGCGTATCGCCGGGTTAATCCGTAATGCCGCGATTATCATCCTGCTGTTATGGGCCCTGATATGGGTTTTTGCACCTGACGAGTACCGTGACCGCCTGACCGAGGAGTTCAAGGCTCAGTTCGGGAAATACAGCGCAGACTCTCAAGATTCGCCTTCACAGACTCCAGCACAGCAGGAGTCTCAACCGGCTGCGACTCAATCATTACAAACAGACCAAGAACGTCGTTGATCTTCTCCTGCATCATATGCCCTGCATAGACCGGGCAATCGCCAAGCACCGTGTCGGTCTTCCACAGGCGTACAATCAAGCGCCGATCATCAACCTGCCTGATCATCTGCACCCCTGGTAACTGGCCCTTGTAGACTTTTGGTGGTGGAGGCAACTCGGTCCCCGGTGCATCCGTCAGGAGATAGCGCAGAAAATCTGTTGCGCCTGTTGCTTCAGTAGGCCGCCAGCCCATGGATTCGAGGGCTGAAGCAGCCGTGTGCGGATCAGCCGCAACCCGCAGCGTGAATTGCTCGATAGATGTTAACGTCCGTCTCGCCATCGGCAATGGCACACCTGCATGCCAATCATCCATCGTCAGACTGTCAACAGTGGCCAGCGGCCGGTAATCGGCAACACGCTGTTCGTGGCTACTATTCACATACCAGAAGAGTGTCAGGACCAGGACAAGTATGACACCGGAAATAACAGCCTTCTCCTGTAGCGGCGGATGGGGGTGGTGTCGCCATGCAAGGCCAAGCACAGAAATCCACAACAGTCCCAGAACCCATCCGGCGATGACATCTGAAAACCAGTGCACACCAAGATAGAGCCGCGAAAAACCAATCAAAAGAACCAGTACGATGGTCACCGCATAAACCAGCCAGCGCCGTTCCTGGGGCAGACGCGTGGCCAACAGCACCGCAAGAAAACCGTAAATCACAGTGGCGTGGACTGCATGCCCCGATGGAAACGACCAGTTCGTTAAAGCGGCATTGGGTGGTCGCGCAACCTGCAAACCCGCTTTCAACAGCCATGGCGCTGCAAACGCGAACACAACAGCGGCCAGCCAGTGCCATGCAGTGGGTCTGTGCTGTATAAACAGCAGGATAAACACGGTCGCAGACAACCAGCCCAGCAGCCAGCCATCTCCCAGGGTTGTGATCAGCACCATGATGCTGTCACCCGTCGGGTAACGCAGGGCACTGGTCGCGTTATGAATATACTGATCGAGGACACCAAAACCGGTATCGCCAAATACCAGGGTCATCAGTAGTGCCAGTGCAAAAACAGAAATGAAAATAAAGGCAGCCATGATCGACAGACCTTTCGATTCAGGGTGTTGCGGGTCGGCCAATGCTGCCGCAATACGCCTTGGCAGGCTGTCACCCTCTGAAAACGCCAGTAGTAATTGCAACCAGCAGTTTGCCAGCGGTTGTATCCAGATAAACAGACGGTGCAGCAACCAGAGGGAAAGCCACAGGATGGCGACCAGTGAAAGCATCAGTACAACAAGATGGAAGGCAACCTGTGAGGCCAACTCAAGCGATGCACCTATGGCGATACCCGGAAGCAGGTAAGCAAATGCCCAGCCTATAGCAGAGAGGATATTGGCCACAAGGTAGCGCCCTACCTGCATCTGCAGCATTCCCGCCACTAGCGGAATTACCGCTCTTACCGGCCCAAAAAAACGACCAATTGCGACACTCTTCCCGCCCCAGCGCTTAAAGTAGACAACGCCCTGATCAAGTAACTCCGTGTGCTTGCTGAAGGGCCACATATTGCACAGGTCTTCGCGGTAACGGGCACCAAGATAGAAACTCAGTGCATCACCGAGCACTGCACCGGCAAAAGCGGCAAAATAGATAGGCCAGAAATCAACCACACCGGCACCGACCAGCGCACCGGCTGCAAACATCATGACAACACCCGGCACGATCATGCCGATGATCGCCAGCGACTCGCTGAAGGCGACAAGAAAAACAAGCACACCGGCCCAGGTCGGATTAGCGCTGACCCAGGTAATCAGGGCATTAAACCACTCCATCATGAGCGCGGCCCGCTATTCATTTTGCAGTCAGGCAAGCGCCTGGAAAACTTCCTCGGCTGTCTTCACTGTCTGCCTGATATCGTCTGCAGTGTGGGCAGAAGAGACAAAGCCAGCCTCGAATGCAGATGGTGCAAGGTAAACGCCGCGATCCAGCATCGCGTGGAAGAATGCCCTGAACCTGTCCTGGTCACAGGCTGTCGACTGGGAAAAGTTGCTAACAGTCTCAGCCTCGGTAAAGAAGAGCCCGAACATGCCGCCAACCTGGTTGGTGGTTAATGGCACACCGGCAGAGTCTGCGAGCATTTGTATACCCTCGACCAGCCCGGTAGTTGCAGCAGTGAGATTGTCGAAAAAACCGTCAGCCGAAATCAGCCCCAGTGTTTTGAGACCAGCAGCCATGGCAACCGGATTGCCTGACAGGGTACCTGCCTGGTATACAGGACCAAGTGGTGCAATCTTTTCCATGATGTCGCGTCGACCACCAAAGGCGCCAACGGGCATACCGCCGCCAATCACCTTGCCGAGTGTGGTGAGGTCAGGCTTGATGTCGTAGAGTCCCTGCACACCGCCGAGAGCAACACGGAAACCTGTCATTACCTCGTCAAAAATCAGTACTGCACCTGAGTTGTCACACACCTCGCGCAGGGTTTCGAGAAAACCGGGCAGCGGAGGAATACAGTTCATGTTGCCTGCTACCGGCTCGACGATAATACAGGCGATCTGGTCACCGATTTGTGCGAAGGTGTCGCGCACCTGGTCGGCATCATTGTAATCCAGCGTCAATGTATGCTCTGCAAGTGAAGCAGGCACGCCCGGAGACGAAGGCTCACCCAAGGTTAGTGCGCCTGAACCTGCTTTTACCAGCAGTGAATCAGAATGGCCGTGATAACAGCCCTCGAACTTGACGATTTTGTCACGACCGGTAAAACCGCGTGCAAGACGAATCGCACTCATGGTCGCCTCGGTGCCTGATGAGACCATGCGTACCATATCCATCGACGGTACCAGTTCACACACCCGTTCAGCCATCTGCGTTTCAATCTCGGTCGGTGCACCGAATGAGAGTCCGTTGGAAACCGTATCAACCACAGCCTTGATCACGTCCGGATGTGCATGACCGAGAATCATCGGGCCCCATGAGCCGACATAATCGATATACCGATTGCCATCAGCATCGAACACATAGGCACCTTCTGCCTTCTCAAAAAATACCGGGTTGCCGCCAACGCCTTTGAATGCGCGCACGGGCGAATTAACGCCGCCTGGAATATGTTGCTGTGCGCCGGCAAAAAGCTTGCTCGACTGCTGGTGGGAATAACTCATTTAAACGACTCCGAAAATAATGCGCTGAAAGACTCACTGGCACGACGAACATCGTCCTGCCCGAATACACCGTGGATAACGGCGAGCAGATCAGCACCTGCTTCAATTAATGTAGCGCCATTCTGCGCAGTTATGCCGCCGATGGCAACCACCGGCACCTCTAAATGCTGTTTCGCGCTGCGCAACAACTCGATCTCTGCCTTCGCTGCCTGCGGCTTGGTCTGCGAGGGAAAAAAACGCCCAAAGGCGACATACGAGGCCCCACGTGCTTCCATTTCCAGTGCGCATTCAAGATTGTTGTAGCAGGATATGCCGATTATCGCCTCGTCACCCAGCAGCTCACGCGCCTCTTCATAGGGTATATCATCACGCCCGAGATGGACGCCATCGGCACCGCTCTCCCGTGCCAGCTCGACGTCGTCATTGACCAGCAACAGCGCCTCTGCCGAATGACACAGCGGGCGCAACAGCTCAAGTTCAGTGAGAGCATTATCACGGTCTGCCCGCTTGTTGCGATACTGCACTACTGTGGCACCGCCCAGTAGCGCCGCTTCCACATCGTAGAAGAGATCCTGCGACAAACCCGGATCCGTAATTACGTAGAGCCCACGTCTGATTTCCATCACTGTGCCTCCCCTGCCCGCCCCGGAATCAACTGTCCGCTACCAATGCGATAGCCCCGCTGCAGGGCATCATAGGCAAAAGCCTGTGCCAGGCCGAGCGCCATTTTCAATGGCATTCCACGTGCAATAAATGCAGCAATAGCTGATGCCAGCGTACAGCCGGAGCCATGGTATTCACCCGGCAATCGCTGCCATTGCCACGACTCACTCTCAGCATCATTAGAGTGCCAGCTATGCACGATTTCATCACCATCCTCGTGCGAACCCGTCAGCAGAAGATTATTGACTCCTGTTGCGAGTAAATTATCAGCTGCCCGCAACAGGTCATCAGAACCACCAAGACGGCGTGCCTCAATCGTATTTGGTGTAAGCAAAAAACAGCGCGGCAAGAGCGCCGATACAATTGCCTCTTGCAAAGCCTTGCTGCCAGCCTCACCACCACCACCTGCGGCAAGTACAGGATCAAACACCACCGGCACACCTTCTAGTTGATCAAGCATGGTCATTACCGCAGCCAGCGCATCAAATGAGCCGAGCATACCGATCTTGACTACATCGATAGTGATATCTGCATGAATGGCATCAAACTGGCGCAGCATGATGGATGGATCAACAGGTTCAAGCGCCGACATGGAAGATGTGTCCTGCACTGTCAGTGCAGTAATCAGCGTCAATGGGTGAGAACCGAGTGCCGAGATCGTCTCAATATCCGCAGAGATACCTGCACCACCGCCAGCATCATGACCACCTATCGCAAGCACAGTTGCTCGTCGCGCTGCTGTGATCTCTTCACTCTGTTGACTCATATCCTGCATGCCGGGCTTTTCCTTTGTCTTAATTAGACATCATGGAAGCCCATGAGGAAATTTTCAAGGCGCGGGAGGCCATTTAGGCTCAGGAGGACCTTACTGAAGTGTCGAAGGCCCAGCCTACCCCGGAATATTCTTTCTGGCACGTCCGGGCTTTATCCTCAATATGAAAAACAAATTATATGCAGTAGAGTTAAGGTATTGCTTCAAAACGTAATGGGGGCCAGTGGAAAAATACTCAAGGCTCCATTAAAGCATGATGAAAATAGTTTTTACTCTGACCCCAAATATCACACTTCCCCTGTTAGAAATGTAATATTTAATGCTGGTAAAACCAGCCGCATTAATGTCGCTGATTTCATGTCTGACTTAGCCGTAAAATCAGAGCTATGGAATGAATGGAAAGGAAAAATGCCAGTCATCTACGATCGTGTATAACAAGGCACCCGCATAGCGGGCGGGACGTAATAACAAAAAGTTGACTTATGGAAATACTAAGATACAAGCGTAAACATGTTACTTCTTCATCAATTGTGGCATTTGTGTTGTTACTTGTTTTAATGACTCAGGCTCATGGCGATGTGGACAAGTGCATCAAGCTCTATAATGAAGCCAGCTATCAGCAGGCATTTGAACCCTGTAACAGTGCAGCTGAAAACGGCCATGCTCAGGCACAAACCATACTGGGCGAGTTTTACGATGACCAAGGGGAAGTGGAAAAGGCTCGCTTCTGGTGGGAACAGGCGTCCAGCTCTGGCTACTTACCGGCGCGTAATCTGCTTGCGCAGAAACATTATTATGGCGGCTCTGTATTAGGAAAAGAAAAAGGCTGGCAGCAAAGTTACAGCAAAGCCATGTCGATATGGAAGGAAGATGCTTTTATGGGTGTTGCAACGGCACAGTTCATGGTGGGTGAAATGTACCTGACAGGAAAAGGCATGGAGCCAAACCTGGCAGAAGGCTGGGCCTGGATGAAACTGGCTAGTAATAATGGTTATAAGCTTGCCGATGACCTTCTATATAAATTTAAGCATCAAATTACGGCGGCTCAACATGAGGCAGCAGTTTTAAAATTGAAGGAATATGAAAAAATCATAAAAGGCAGGAATTCAGAATAATTGGATAATTAGGGTCAGTGCAATAATGCCCGCACCACTCAAGACGCCAATATAGTAAGGTGAAAATAGTTTTTACTCTGACCCCAAACGTTCCAAACATTTCCAAATATCTTGGGTTGCAATAGAGGTTCTTCGAATGAGTGGTTGTTGTGACAATGAATGTTCTATAGATGCTCTTCGTGCAAAGCAACGAGGAACTCTTCTGATTGTTCTTGGTATCAACGCAGTCATGTTTCTGGTTATTGTGAGTGCAGCATTGTATAGCCGTTCAACAGCACTGCTTGCCGATAGTTTTGACAACATGGGAGATGCCCTGACATACGGACTTAGCCTGTATGTCGTTTCGCGAAGCAATAGCGCTAAAGCCAAGGTAGCCTTATTTAAAGGCTTACTTATTTTCTTGGCAGCAATCATTGTGTTGTCTCAAGTCATTTACAGGTTATACATTCCAAGCACCCCTGTTTTTGAAGTCATGGGTGCATTTAGTATTATCAGTCTTGCTGCAAATTCCGTTTGTTTCTATTTACTTTGGAAGCACCGCGACGAAGATGTCAATATGAGTTCAGTGTGGGAATGCTCACGCAATGACATCGCATCCAATCTTTCGGTGCTGATTGCAGCTGGAGCAGTTTGGCTAACCGGCACAGGGTGGCCCGATATCGTAGTCGCGTTAGGTCTTGCTTTTCTTTTATTGCGTTCGGCGTATCGTGTAATTTCTTCGGCATGGGAAGAACTTCATGTTGCAACCTAACAATGCGCTCGTTCAGATGCGTTATTGGGATCAGAGAAAAACACCTGCGACTTAATGCACCATTGTAGTATGGTGGAAACAGTTTTCACTCTCACACCGCATGTTCCGTTTGATGGCAAACAGATGCCATAGGGATTGTTAGATATGGTCGATATCATTCATCGAGTAGGGATTGCAGCTTCGGCTGACGAAGTTTACAGCGCCCTGACAACCAATGAAGGACTGGCCAAGTGGTGGACAACTGATACCACTGGTGCAGGGAATGTTGGTTCAATTATCAAGTTCAGGTTTGATGGTGGCGGGCCGGATTTCGAAGTTGCAGAGCTTCAACCAGATTCAGTAGTACGCTGGAAACACTCAGGTGAAATGCCTGGTCCATGGATGGGTACAGAAGTATCATTCCATTTGTCTCGTGGTGATAATCAAACGTACGTACTCTTCTCACATTCCAATTGGAAAGAGCCATCAGATTTTATGGGGCACTGCAGTACCAAATGGGCTGTATTCTTGCTAAGCCTTAAAGAGGCGTTAGAGAAGGGAGAAGGCAAACCCTTTCCTAATGACATTCATATTGATCACGATGAATAAACTGTCATATCCCTACTTCTTCAACTACAACCCTTTGAGGGAGACGGACTTACTGCCGATACGGGCCACCTGTTCTCTTTGACCTTATGCGTATTTGATTATGGAGTACCGACTCAATGACAAATGTAGAAACAATTACTGAATTTCTGGGCTGGTGTACCGTTTTGAACCTTGGGATTCTCACATTCTCAACCGTCATGCTTATAACAAATGTAGGCGACTGGCCGAAAGGAATTCACAGCAAGCTATTTGGAGTCCAGAAAGAAGGTCTGGATGCGATGTACTTTAATTTCCTGGCCAACTACAAATTGGCAATATTTATTTTTAACTTGGTTCCTTATTTAGCACTAAAGATAATGGAATGATTCTCAATGAATATCCGCATCGTTACCTACATTCTCGTTTTAGTATTCGCCCTTTCGGGTGGTGCAAAGCTCGCGGCTTTGCCTTTTGAGGTTGAAGCGTTCGCGCGTTGGGGATACACGCCCAGTTTCATGTATCTCACGGGCATACTTGAAGTTGCAGGCGCAGCTGGCTTGCTCATTCCGCGGTTGTCCGCACTTGCGTCTGCCTGTCTTGCTATCCTGATGATCGGAGCTATCGGCACTCACGCCATTCACAGCGAATGGCCAATGTTCGCAGTCGCCGTTGCTATTTTCTGTTTTGCCACGTGGCGTGGCTGGTTTGGGCGTTGCGATATCGCCCAGCTCTTTTCCGGATCTCGTGCGTAACGCGTCATTGAGAAACGTCATCCATATATTTTAGCCAGAGCAACTGCGGTATAATTGCATCTGACCCAGAAGTGGTTACTCGACACAACAGGTAAGTTCCTCTCCCCCGCACACTGATTTGCAGAGGATGCAGAGAAATTTGTGCTAACCGGTTTTTTCATACACTCAACATCAAGATTCTATTATGTCCACCTTTCCATCTGAACAAAGCTGTTACTTTTGCAGAGTCTCTAACGGCGAAACTGATCCCTTTATTTTTGAGAACAGATCATTCCTCAGTGTCTTTGATACCAACCCGGTTAACCCGGGTCATGCATTGATCATCCCAAGAAGGCATGTCGACTCAATCTTTCATCTGAATGAAATGGAAGAGGCGGATTATTTTGATGCGATCAAGGGAGTCAAAAGCGTTATCGAAACAACTGACATGACAGATCTCTATGAAAACATGCTTCACCGGGATTACCTGAAAGACCTCCCCAAGGGCCACATAGAAACAGTGTTACAACTGCCTTTTCTGGGAGACAAGCCTAATGCATACACTGTCGGCAATAACGATGGCAGAGAAGCAGGAAGAAGCATAGACCATTTACATGTCATTCTTTTGCCGCGTTATAAAGGAGATGTGGAAAACCCAAGAGGTGGTATACGTAACGTGATTCCGTGCAGGGCTAATTACCAAAGAAGGTAAATGTAGAAACTGCTTCAGGAAATAATCAGAGCGCCATTGCCAGCATGGCATCAATATCGCTGATGATAATTTCACCGCGATTAGTAACGAGCAGACCCTGCTTTTGCCAACGAGACAAATGACGGGAAACAATTTCTCTGGCTGTTCCAAGCTCTATGGCCAGTTCAGATTGTTTGATTTTTACAACCTGATCATTACCCATTTTTTCAATCAGCAATCCGGCCAGGCGATTCTCCACCGGAACAAATGCATGATTGGCAAATCGTTCTATAACCTGCTTAAAGCGGGAACCAATATTATTGAAGATCCAGTGCTGAAATTCACTGGAGCTATCCATCCACTGTTGAAACTGTTCCTTTTCCGTCCAGCAAAGCCATCCATCAGTCTCCGCAGACGTGATGTAGCTAAAGTTCTCATCATTGATCAGATTAATCAGTGAGTGAATACATAACTGACCCGGTTCAATCCGGTAAAGCAACAGACTCCGTCCCTGATCATTTTGTAGTTGCACCCGAATCGCCCCTTGGCCTAACAAGACAAAACGATTACAAGGCTGACCCGGCTTGAATAAAGTATCACCCGCCTTGAAAGCCTGCTTTTTCCAATTGTGGTCATCTAACCCGGGAAACTTGGCAGCAGCAGGAAAGACGTCAGATAGAATGTGTTGTTCGGCCTGTTTTAGTTCCATTCGGTTTTATCGCTACACTGCAAAGTGCGGCGATCAGGATAATGACTGGATTGTTCATTATCCTATCAAATCATTGATAAGTACTTGATCAATGTCAGAATAACAGAACCTACCTCACCCGGCTTGGGTGAGGGCTGTATCAAGTGTGATGTAAAAACCCGAAACCGGGATTCTATGAATTATCAGATCTCGAAACCTTCAGGCCAAGCCATACCGTCTGCAACAGTGACGCTTTCCTCTTGGGCTACATTAGATGTCGTGCTGAAGCCATATGGCCAATCCATACCGTCAGACACTTCAGTTTCAGTACTCTCTACTGCTGAATTTGCAGTGAAGCCATTGGGCCAATCCATACCGTCAGCCAATTCTGAAGCATGTAGTTGTGAAGCACTAACCAGTGCCACTAAAGCCAGTGATGTAACCAATGTTTTCATGATCTTTATCTCATTAATTTCGGATGCCTGCAGTATAGTGAGCAGCAAATAAAAGTCATGTGACTTAGTCACTTAGAAAAGAAGTTATGTGATATGGTCACACCTGTCAGCCTTCAGCCATTACATACATTGAGCGGGTAGCAATATGAATAATGAGATTAATTACACGAATAATCCGCTACACGGCGTGGGGCTGAAACAACTACTCACAGAAATCGTTGATCATTACGGTTTTGAAATTTTATTTGCCTACTTGAACATCAATTGTTTCAAAACAAGGCCAAGCATAGAATCCAGCATGAAGTTTCTGAAGAAAACGGATTGGGCGCGTGAAAAAGTTGAAAACTTTTATTTGTACCAGTTTAAAAACTTACCCCGGGCCTCTTTTGAGCAGTATTCACTACCTCCAAGGGAACGAATCATTCCGGATGATCAATCACCCGGCGAGCCAGCCAAGCTAAGCCTGGAAGATGCTGAACACTTGCAGGAAAAACGAGAAGCCAGGTCAACTGAACGAGATCATGGAAAAAGAGATCACATGAAAAAGGATATTGATCCCTGGGCAAATCGGAAAAGAAAATCAAAATACTGAAGCATCATTCACTCCACCACTGCCCGTTAACACAAAATAATCTCTCACAAAGGAATTGAGTCAATGTCAAAACTGACTTTAGTCATCGGAAACAAAAACTACTCATCCTGGTCGTTAAGACCCTGGGTTTTTATGAAGCATTACCAGGTTGTTTTTGAAGAGAAGAGAATAGCGCTCTTTACCGATACAACAACGGATGAGCTATCAATATACAACTCAGATTTTAAGGTTCCGATATTGAAAGAGAATGAGTTTGAGGTTTGGGATTCACTATCAATTCTTGAATATGTTTCTGAGCAATATCTATCCGGTCAGGGCTGGCCTGCTGATGCAAATGCTCGAGCGGTTGCCCGGTCAATCAGCACCGAAATGCATTCCAGCTTTTTCAATGTGAGAAATGAACTGCCAATGAACTGTCGCAAGGAGTTCAATGGTATCAAGCTGTCCGAAGGCGCGGTAAGTGAGATAGAACGAATAAAGGAACTATGGAGACGATGCCGAAGTGAATATGGCAGCGGGGGCGAATGGCTGTTTGGAAAATACTCCATCGCTGATGCCATGTTTGCCCCCGTCGCCCTTAGATTCAATGGCTACAATATTCAACTGGATGGAATTGAAAAGGAATATGTGAATAGCGTGTTAGCGCATCCGGCCATTGTCGAGTGGATAGAGGCGGCCAAGCTGGAAACTGAAGTGATTACGGAAGATGAAATTGATGTTTAGCCAACAAACTTCAAGAACCATGAGGGAAATCAAACATGCTTGAGTTGAGACCAACATGCGAACACTGCAACAAGGCATTGCCACCGAATTCAACGGAAGCAATGATTTGCTCATTTGAGTGCACCTTCTGTAAGGGTTGTGCAGATGACGTTCTGGAAAACGTTTGCCCCAATTGCGGTGGTGGATTCACTCCAAGGCCAATAAGACCCAAGAATAATTTAAAGGATGAGAATTTTCTCGGTGAAAGTCCTGCCACGGACAAGATCACATATAAACCAGTAGACACAAAGGAACATCAAGCTTTTGCAAAAGAGATCAAAACGATCCCACCTGAAGAACGATAGTTTCATCCATACATAACCAGCTTCTCGCACATACATAACTTACAAGCTCACAACAAATGACCCCAAGCGACATCATCGACTACTGGTATTCTGACAGGATAAAAAAAACCTGGTTTTCCTCCACCCCGGAACTGGACCTGGAAATTAAGGCCCGTTACGAGAAAACCTGGCATCTGGCTAAAAACGATGCACTTGATAGCTGGAGAGAATCAGCTGAGGGCTGCCTGGCTTTAGTAATCATTCTGGATCAATTCCCACTCAATATGTTCAGAGGTGATCCACGCAGTTTTGAAACAGAAAGTAAAGCCATTGAGATCTCAAAACTTGCTATCAATAAAGGCTTCGACAAGGAGCTAACACAAGAAGCCCTGCCCTTTCTTATCATGCCTTTAATGCACAGTGAAAATATTCAAGACCAGGAGTTATCCGTCAGGCTCTTCAAACAGCATAACCTGGCAGACAATCTCCGCTTTGCCGAGCATCATCGTGACTTAATCAGGAAATTTGGCCGCTTCCCGCATAGAAATAAAACTCTTGGTCGGGAAAGCACCGAAGAAGAAAAGCAGTATCTACAATCTAAAAATGCTTTTACGGGCTGAATCAATACAACCCAATAGCACCAAACGCTATATATCCTGATCTTTTCTCTTGCCTTAATCGGTTAGAATGTAAGCCAACAAACTATTGATCAAGGCAACCATGGCACATACCCCCCGAAAACGTTTCGGGCAAAACTTCTTGCATGACCAGGGCGTCATCCAGCGTATTGTCACCGCGGTGAATCCGCAGGCTGACCAGCACCTGGTTGAGATTGGCCCCGGTGAAGCTGCCATCACGCGTCTTCTGGTGAAAGAGTGCAGGCACCTTGATGTCATTGAGATCGACCGCGATCTTGCTCCACTGGTTGCCGATACATGTGGTAATCCCGACAATCTCACCGTGCACAATGCCGATGCCCTCAAATTTGATTTCTGCTCACTTGCCACGTCGGGAAAACTTCGCGTTGTCGGTAACCTGCCCTACAACATCTCAACCCCGTTGCTGTTCCACCTGCTTGAACAGGCAGACTGCGTTGCGGATCTTCACGTGATGCTGCAGAAAGAGGTCGTTGAGCGTATTGCCGCTCCACATGGCAACAAAAGCTACGGCAGGCTCTCGGTGGCAATCCAGGCTCGCTGCAGGGTGCAGCCACTCTTTACCATTGGGCCGGGTGCCTTCAGGCCTCCGCCAAAGATTGATTCTGCTGTTGTCCGACTGGTTCCAGACGCTGACAAAATTGCGGCAATCAAAGACCCGGTTCTATTCAACCGGGTGCTCGTCAGCGCCTTCAGCATGCGACGCAAAACGTTACGCAACGCCTTGAAAAAGGTTGCCGACGCCACAACATTGGAGTCTTGCGGCATTGATCCCTCTTTGCGAGCCGAACAGATTCCGGTCGAGGCCTTTGTCAGCCTGGCAAACTGTCTCGCCACTAAAACAAATACAGATACGACTGAAAATGAGTAAAAAGAAGAAGAACAACGAAAACGAAAATACCGAGAACACCCTGCTGGCGCGTGCAGACGAATTCCTGCCGACCAGCATCCACTTGCTGCCGATTGCCGCACGCCCCTTCTTTCCCGGCCAGGCGGTACCGCTATTGGTAGATGAGGAGTTCTGGAACGACACCATCGCCGCTGTCGCTGAAACGCCGCACAAGATGATTGGCCTGGTGCTCAGTGATGCCGACATGTCAGAAGAGAGCAAACCGGATGATTTACGCAGCATAGGCACAGTCGGCCGCATCCATCGCGCAGAATCCGTCGACGGCAGCCTGCAAGTGCTGGTCGAGTGCATCAAGCGTTTTAATATTGTCAGGTTGCTGACCTCCGAAGCGCCTTTCATGGCCGAGGTTGAGTACCTCAAGGAGCACAAGGGACAGGCGAATGAGGATGTCAAATCCTATGCGCTGGCGATTATCAACACCATCAAGGAGCTGCTGCCGCTGAATCCGCTCTACGCCGAAGAGCTGCGCATGTTCCTCGACCGATTCGGACCGGATGACCCCGAGCACCTGGCCGATTTTGCCGCCAGCCTGACTGCCTCCGAGCCGCGTGAACTGCAGGAGATTCTCGAAACACGCTCACTGCTGCCACGCATGAAAAAGGTCATGAACCTGCTGCACAAAGAGCTACAGCTGGCCAAGACACAGCATCGCATCAGGGAGTCTGTCGAGAAGCGCATGGACAAGAACCAGCGTGAATTTTTCCTGCGCGAACAACTCAAATCGATTCAGTCGGAACTCGGTATCGAAAAAGATGACCGTACCGCAGAACTCGATACCTTTCGCGAACGTATCGAGTCACTGCAGCTGACAGAACAGGCTTCGAAACGTCTCGATGAAGAGATGAACAAACTCTCTATTCTCGAAGTCGGCTCACCTGAATACGCCCTGACACGTAACTATATCGACTGGATCACCCTGCTGCCGTGGGGCAAGGAGTCCGCAGACCACCTTGACCTCGACCTGGCACGCAAGACCCTCGACAAAGACCACTATGGTCTCGACGAGGTCAAGGAACGCATCATCGAGTTTCTTGCTGTCGGCATCATGAAGGGTGAAATCAACGGCTCAATTATCCTGCTGGTCGGCCCGCCCGGCGTGGGCAAGACCTCAATTGGCAAATCAATTGCCGAAGCACTTGGACGCAGCTTCTACCGCCTGTCGGTCGGCGGCATTCGTGACGAGGCAGAGATCAAGGGACACAGGCGCACATACATCGGCGCCATGCCGGGCAAATTTATCCAGGCGATGAAAGAGGTGGAGACCAGCAACCCGGTCATCATGCTCGACGAAATCGACAAGATTGGTGCCTCCTACCAGGGCGATCCTGCATCGGCGCTGCTTGAAGTACTCGATCCTGAACAGAACAGCGACTTTCTCGATCACTATCTCGATCTGCGCTTCGACCTCTCAAAGGCGCTTTTCATTTGCACTGCGAATCAACTCGATACGATTCCCGGACCACTGCTCGACCGCATGGAGACAATTCCATTGTCAGGCTATATCGCCGAGGAAAAACTGCAGATTGCACGCAAGTACCTTGTGCCCAGGCAGCTCAAACGCGCCGGTATCAAGCGCAACCAGCTGAAGATTGGCACCCCGGCACTACGCGCCATCATCGACGGCTATGCACGTGACGCAGGTGTGCGCCGTCTCGAAAAGCAGATCGGCAAGATCGTGCGCAAGGCTGCTGTCAAGATTCTCGGCAAGGCGAAAACACCCATCACGGTTAATCGTGAAAATATTGAAACCTGGCTCGGTTCGAAATTTTTTACTGACGAACGCAAGCTGCAGGGCATAGGCATTGTCACCGGTCTCGCATGGACATCCATGGGCGGCGCCACCCTGAGCATCGAGGCAGTGCATACACACAGCTTCAACCGCGGCCTGAAACTGACCGGCCAGCTTGGCGACGTCATGCAGGAGTCAGCCGAGATTGCGTATGGCTATATTGTCAGCCATGCACATGAATACCCGATTGAAGAGGACTTCTTCAGTAACGCCTTCATTCACCTGCATGTACCCGCCGGCGCTACCCCCAAGGACGGACCCTCTGCAGGCATCACCATGGCCACTGCCCTGCTGTCACTGGCACTTGGCAAGAAACCGGCACGCAATATTGCCATGACTGGTGAACTAACCCTTACCGGACAGGTATTCCCGGTCGGCGGTATCCGTGAAAAAGTGATCGCTGCACGCCGTTCCGGTATTCGTGAGCTGATTTTGCCTATCGACAACCAGGGCGACTACGAAGAGATACCTGAACATATTCGCAAGGGTATCAAGGTGCATTTTGCCGAGAACTATACGGACGTGGCGGCTATCCTTTTTCCAATGAGAAAAAAACACCACTGACAAGCCCGGCTTGCTACTCCTGCCTGAAGCAGACAAATCATTGCATCTGCTCAGCGGGAATCCGGCTTCAAGAGTTGGTCGACTTGATATCAAAAGAGACCGACTTGCCTGATCGCAATACATCTGGCAATTCGGTCTCTATTGATCTGCATAGACCTCATCAACAAGTTCAGATAACTGTTGCAGTTCATTTCTTATGGCAAGTCTCGACAAAGGATGCGGTTCACCATTCCCTGCCTCTATTTTTTCAGTTTTATTACTCAATACCATCCCGCAATCCAGGTGATCATCAATATCATTCGCTATCCTTATCGCCAGGATTTTTCTTTCTAACTCCCCCAGGCTTGTACTAGTTCCCAGAAGCTTTGTCACAACCGAGAGATCCCAGGGCAGCTTGCTATACCCGGCAATGGCCCCCTCTACTCTCTTGCCGAATTTTTGTGCAATGAACTTTCTACGTTTCTCTGTAATGCCCTTCTCTCCATCAAGAAAATCCCCCTGCAGATAAACAGCGTGTAATAAACCAGCAATAACAACATCAGGAGGAAAATCACAAACGGCCAGTACACTCGCCGTTCCTACCAGGTGGCTGACAAAGGGCTTTCCACTGCTACGAAAACGGCATGGAAACAGCTCCATGGCAAGCTCGTAAGCCGCGCGCGCTGCTTTCAGCTCTCTATCTGACCATCGGCACGCAATCAATTGCCGATAGAGCTGAAGGTTTGTCTGTGCGATGGATATCATCTTTGTCTTATAATCTTGATTGGTTCAGTTTGACTATTGAATGTAAATTTAACACACAGACAAGTTACCAGGCCGTAATCCATAATCGGAAATTATTCAAAGGGACGCCCAGAATGGAAGTTAGCATCATCGTTTCACCAAGGGAACGGTTTACATCGATCATCGTATCGTTACAGTCGCTGTTCGCTACTATTCCTGCAGATATTCCTGTCATCGTCGTGGAAGGATGCTCACCGGAGAGTGTCTGTGAACAACTCAAGGAATTGCAGGAGCAGCGCCCATTTGAGTGGATCAGAACCGATTACTTCATCACTCCCCAGGAGGCCCGTAATATCGGCTTCGACATGGTGCAGACAGAACTCGTTGTCTTTACCGACAATGATATTCACTATCAGACCGGCTGGCTTGAAGCGCTGATAAGCAACAGGGAACAGTATGATAGCGACCTGGTAGCACCGCTCATCTGCATCGGCCCGCCCGAGGCTAGCATTATTCATCATGCCGGCGGCCGCCTTGTGATCAAGAAAGAGAAGGGAAGCAAGCCCCATGTCACCGAGCGACACAGGCTGATGGACAGGCCCATTGCTGAGCTATCTGACATCATGGCTCCGAACGAAAATGAAATTGTTGAATTTCACTGCTTCCTTGCAAGAAGCGATTACATACGCCGTGTTGGCCCCATGGATGAACGCCTCATCACGAGAGAACAAATCGACTTCGGCCTGAGATCAAAAATTGCCGGATGCAAGGTCACTTTCGAGAAGAGTGCTGTTGTCACCTACATGGCCAAGGTTCCACTCGAAGAGGTCGACCTGCCCTACATGGTATTTCGATGGTCAGACGAACTTGCCACCCGGTCGCTGCAGGCATTTACAGGCACATGGGAAATTGAAACCGAAACCGAAAGGGTATTGAATCGCTGGATCAGGCCTCACCGTTTCAGGGCATTCAGCAGTGCATTTCCCAAGCAACTTGAACAGCTTGGGCGTGAAAACTTTATCAAGTACGTTGTCTCACCAAAAACACGCAAGTATATCGCCAGTGCCTTTGCCACACGAACGAAAATACCCGACACACGTTTTCCCCAGGGGCCTGGGCCGAAGAAAATCAGTCTTTTTTTCGACGATGTTGCCAGTCAGGATGAACCGGATAGCACAGCACCAGGCTGGATCAGGCATTCAGACAAGCCAATGATCATCGGAGGCATGGCAACAATGCCATCCCGGATGCACACGCTATGGCCTGCGATCGCCTCGATCCTTCCCCAACTTGACCGTCTTTATCTCTTTTTTGACCGTTTCGATAAACTGCCATCGATTCGACATCCGAAGATCATTTATCTCACTTCGCAGAGCTTTGGTGATCACAGGGCAAACGGTAAATTCCTGGGAATGCTATTCGCTGGTGATGGCGACTATTACTTCTCTCTTGATGACGACATTCTCTATCCCCGGGATTATGTCGAACGAATGACAGATTTTCTGCAACGCGGCAATAACGCCTTTATTGCTGGAGTTCATGGGGCAAGACTAAAAACTGATATCAAGCATTACCTCACCGACAGGGATGTTGCCAATAGAAGAATGGCCATTGCCACTGAAAGCAGTGTTCACATACTCGGCACCTGTACTACGGCATTTAACACTGACACACTCAGACTTGACGTACGACGCTGGAAACATCGCAATATGGTTGACCTGACATTTGCACTCATATGTACAGAGCGTGGAATTCCGCTGAAAATCATTTCCAGGGAAGAGAACTGGGTCGGCAGCCAGGAAGAGAACCAGTCAGACAGCATCTTCAGTGAACTGCAGAAAGATGACACCGTACAAACCACGATGGCAAAAGCGCTGCAGCAGTTCCATACAAACAATCCTGAAAGAGAACAGCAGTAGTCCCGGGAACAAACCCCTGAACTTGGCCAGTTGATCTTCAGCGAGGTCTGATATACAAGTAACTCATGTTTATCAGCGTTCTGGAACTCTTCAAAGTTGGTATCGGGCCCTCAAGCTCGCATACACTCGGCCCCATGCTGGCTGCAAATAATTTTATCAGTCAGGTCGGTGAGTACCTTCAGGCACGCGGGCAATCGAAAGATCTCTCCCTGCGCTGTACTCTCAAGGGATCGCTTGCCTACACGGGAAAAGGACACGCAACCGACCGTGCAGTGACACTCGGACTGCATGGTTATACAGCGAAAGAGTTGGCCGGTCAGGATATTGAATCATTGCTGGAAACCATATCGCAAAGAGACAATATCTCCATCGGAGAGAATCAGCTTGTCAGTTTCAATCCACAACAGGATATTATTTTTGACCGCGGGGCCCCTCTGCCGCAGCATCCAAACGGGATGGTATTAGAGTTGCTTGATGCATCAGGAGAAAGCCTGCTTTCTGAAACCTTCTTCTCTATCGGCGGCGGTTTTATCTCCACACTTGCCGATATCGGTCAAGTCGTCGCCCCGCTCAAGTTGCGATCTGCATCAAACTGTCCCTACCCGTTCGACTCCGCAAATTCAATGCTGCAGATGTCCAACGACAGTGGCATCACCATTGCGGAAATGAAGCAGGCCAATGAACTGCAACAGATTGGTGGGGAGGCGCTCCTGAGCGGCCTCGACTCCATTTGGGAAGCGATGCAAACTTGCATCGAAAACGGATTGAAGAGTGAAGGCACCCTCCCCGGTGGCCTCAACCTGACAAGGCGAGCAAAAGCGTTGCATCAGAAACTCTTGAAGGAGCAGCAAACAGCATCAGTCAACGACTGGCTATGCGCCTATGCAATGGCAGTCAACGAGGAGAATGCTGCCGGGCACATGGTTGTGACAGCTCCGACAAATGGTGCTGCCGGCGTCATACCTGCGGTGCTTTATCATCTTATGAAACACGAAAACGGCAATAGCGACCAGATCCGTGAATTCCTCCTTACTGCCAGCGCTATCGGCGGTATCATCAAGCACAACAGCTCAATATCCGGTGCCGAAGTCGGTTGCCAGGGCGAAGTGGGATCGGCAGCAGCAATGGCTGCGGCGGGACTCTGTGCCGTACGCGGAGGAAGTGCCGAACAGGTAGAAAATGCCGCCGAAATCGCCCTTGAACACCACCTCGGCATGACCTGCGACCCGGTTCAGGGACTCGTACAAGTTCCCTGCATCGAACGCAATGGTTTCGGTGCAATTAAGGCACACGCTGCCGCCTCGTTGGCCATGCATGGTAGCGGTGAACACTTCATGCCTTTAGACAACTGTATCGCTGCGATGAAACAGACTGGGCTGGAGATGTCCGAAAAGTTCAAGGAGACATCGCTTGGCGGGCTCGCTGTCAGCGTTACAGAGTGTTAATGCCAACCAACGAATCAATCAAACAAACAGACAGGAGCATTAATCAATGCCATTAATCAACATCAAGATTACCAACGACGGTGTAACCAAAGAGCAGAAGCAGCAGTTAATTGAGGGAGCCACTCAACTGATGGTCGATGTTCTCAACAAGAATCCGGCCACCACCATGGTGATCATTGATGAAGTTGATACGGATAACTGGGGAATAGGCACCAGGCAGGTAACAGATCTGCGCAAGGAGAGCGGCTCCTGAATACCTCCACGTTAGATCAGGACGACTCCGTCAATTGGCGGAGCATCTCGACCACCTCATCAGCATCCCACTCAAAAGCTCCAAACACGGCATATTGAATCTTGTGCTCACGATCGAGTACAAAGGTTGTCGGGAACGCATAGCCGTTCCAGCTTTTAAATGCTTCTGCTTCAGGATCAAGCAATACCGGAAAATCGACTGGCTTATCCTTCAGGAAGGCCTGTATATCGGCTGTACTCTCACCAACATCAATACTGACCACTTCCAGGCCATCAGCTTGCATCAGTTCTCGTAAACGCTCAAGCGATGGAATCTCCTCGACACAGGGCGGACACCAGGTTGCCCAGAAATTGAGTACCACGACCTTGTTTTTCAATTGAGCCAGGTCAAACTGATTGCCTTGCATATCAGCCAGTTTCAGCGCGAGTTCGGGCTGTTCACCAACATAGGGCTTAAGTAAGGTGCTGCTGGCTGCCTGTTTCACAGGTGCAGATAGTTCAGGCAAGACTGGAACAGAAGCATAATTTACGGGTGTCACACTCAATAGCTGTATCGCCTTGTTCAGCATTGCCGGCAGGCGGGATGTCAGTTCAATCTCTTGTGGTTCGGTATCATCCAATGGGCGCAAGTGAAAGCCGTCGGCAACCCCCTTCAGTTGATGCAGATACACCTGTGCAGCACCCTCTTCCAGGGCAGAAACAACGCTATTGATACGCCAGTGTTGTGCTGTATTGGCAGGCTGAAATAGATAGACAGGCGCATTTGTCGCGCGTGCAACCGGAATAAAGACCGCTTCCTCACCACCTTGTGGTGTACCAACATAGAGTTTTGGACTGACCAGAATTGCGCCGCCTAACTGCTCCTTTTGCACCCCGCTCATTTGCCACAAACGAATCGCTTCAAGCGTCTTGGGGGCCATGCGTCCGGACACAAAAACATACAGCTGTTTCTTGCTCGTCGACTGGGCTTCCTGCATCAGTTCCAGCAATACTTCAGGCGGCAGCGCATTGAGTGAATAGCGGCCTTGAGGAATGAAATAGCCACTATGCAGATCAGGCATCCACACCTCTATTCCTGATTCAGCCAAACCCTGTGCGACTGCAAGCTGTCTTGGCGACATGCCAAATTCAGATGGTAGCCAAAGCATGACACGCTCACCAGCAGCAGCGACATGCTCAACCGGAATTTCAGTGCCATCCTGCAATTCAACCAGTCTCTCTTCTGCAAACACGGAGAGTGGCAAGAAGAAGAGGAGGAGCAAAATAATAATTTTCATATCGAAATAAGTATCCCTGCAGCTATTCCTTCAGTTTTGGCTAGGCACGGTAGAGGCGTGGAGTCGCCGTCAGCGTGACTGATTATTAATAACTTTAACTTTTTGAAAAGTTTTTTACGGTGTCTAAGCAAATAATCAAGGAATCTTAACAAATTCTTTACGTTACTCTGCCCTGATTAATCAAGAAAATAACAGTCAGGGTGTGTCGATGTTGCGTACGCTTCCTGGTGGCACACCAAATTCCCGCTTGAATGCCCTGCAGAATGCAGCTTCGGATTGATACCCAAGACGTTCGGCGAGAACCGCGAGGGTATCCGATGTCTCTTTGAGTTGAGCACGGGCGAGTTGCATACGCCAGTGTGTGAGGTAGCGCATGGCAGACTCACCCACCAGGTTAGTGAACCGAGCAGAGAAGCCAGAGCGCGACATACCCACCTCCTTGGCTAACAAGGCAACTGTCCATCCCTTTTCGGGCTCCCGTTGAATTGCAGCAAGCGCCCTTCCCACTTGAGCGTCGCGCAAGGCAGCAAGCCATCCCCGTTCTGCTTCGGGTGCCGAGTCGATCCACGATCGGATTGCCTGGATGATGAGAATATCGGCCAAATGCGTGATGACAGTTTCACCACCCGGCCTCAGGTCCCTGGCTTCACGGGCAATAAAACGAAGTGTGCTATGCAACCAGCTGTCCTCATCATCTGCCCAGCTGTTGATATGCAACACCTTGGGTAACAGTGAAATCAGTTTCTGGCCCGCGACATGGTCAAAGCGTACGACACAGCAGGTAATGTGAGTTGATTCACCGGCACCACCGTAACGCATGATCTCGTAACGATCACTGACCTTCTCAACCGGTATATCGAACAGCGGCACAGCATCCTCTTCCGGACCACTGCGGATGCAGTGGCCGTTGCCATGCGGAACAAGCACTAGGCTGCCTTGTTGCAACAAACGGGGCTCCTCGCCTTTATCCTCAATCCAGCAATGACCCGCCGTGACAATATGAAACATCATGCATCCATCAAATGAAGGCAGGTCCACTCCCCAGGGAGCAGTTAATTCAGAACGACAATACAGGGTGCCTGTGAGCCGGAGCAGGTGCAGGGTTTCACCAAGAGGGTCGGTGAATTCAGGGATCTTTGTGATGGTACGTGTCATGGCTTGTATGCTGCCATGAAAATATACCCATAGTCCATACACTCTGGACGAAAGGTAATATAAATAGACAGATAGTGATTGTTGATCCAGTAAACATGCGCCATATTTATATCCGAGTCGAGCCTACGGTTCGTTTAAATCAAAAAATCAACCAGCACAGGAGATAGATATCATGAAAAACTCACCCATTCTAATTATTGGTAAGAACGGTAAGACAGGTGCGCGAGTTAATCAGCGTCTGCAAGACCTTGGCTATACGACGCGCGCTGTTTCCAGATCAACCAACCCATCATTTGATTGGGAGAATCGCGCGTCATGGGCACCTGTGATTAAAGGCACTCGCAGTGCATACGTCACCTATCAACCGGATCTTGCAGTACCTGATGCCGAAGCAGATATTAAGGAATTAGTAAAAGCCGCCCGCGAAAACGGTTTGGAACACATCGTTCTTCTTTCCGGTCGAGGCGAAAAAGGGGCTCAACTCGCTGAAAAAGTACTTCAGGAGAGCGGCATTTCATGGAATATCGTCAGGTGCAGCTGGTTTTGCCAGAACTTCAGCGAAAGCTTTATGTTGGAGGGTATTTTGGACGGTGAATTAGTCTTGCCTGCAGCCGACACCGTTGAGCCTTTTGTTGACGCTGATGACATTGCAGATGTTGCAGTTTCGCTATTAACCGACCCCCGGCCATCGTAATAAACTGTTTGAACTCACTGGCCCACGCGCTCTCAATTTTGCTCAATGCATCAAGGAGATTTCCGAGGCACTGGGGCGTCCTTTGAAATACACCACTGTGCCAATCGATGACTACGTCACCTCTTTACGCAAACAGGGCGTACCAGAAGAGCTGCAATGGTTACTGCATGAGTTGTTCACCGTGGTATTTGATGGCAGAAACTGCAATGTGATGTCAGGTGTTGAAGAAGCACTTGGCCGACCGGCTACCGACTTCAAAACCTATGTACAGAAGACAATCGAGTCTGGCGTATGGGACGTTGAGCTGCAGAAGCAATCTGCATAAATTTTTTCGGTGCACATACCTGTGAATGTGCAGAGACTCACCTGTTAAACAGAGGAGCAAATAAACATGAAAAACTCAAAAGTGCTTAAATCGATATTAATACTCTCTGGCCTGCTTGCATCTGGAATAGGAGTAGCAATACTTTTTGCTCCGCAAGCATTCTACGCAACAAATGGCATAGAGCTTGGTGGCAACATCAGTTTGCTTAATGAAATAAGAGCACCTGGTGGAGCATTGTTGGCAAGTGGAATATTGATAATATCAGGTGCTTTCGCTGAAAAACTGCGCCTTACCGCCGTAGTGGTTTCCACTTTACTGTACCTATCCTATGGCTTATCCCGGGTTATCAGCATAGCCATCGATGGAATACCGGCCGAGGGGCTTGTACAGGCAGCTATTTTAGAAATAATAATTGGACTGACTTGTGTTTTCGCTCTCGTAAAATACCTGGGAAAGCAGAAGGAATTGGCGTGAATGCTTCTGCTGTTTTTGACATTTTGACTTGCCATGTACAACAAGAAGGCCCTGTATTAACAGGGCCTTCTTACCTTGATACCAGGTTGTTCTTTTCCAGAACCCGATGAATTTTCTTGCTGGCTCTTGTCAGCTTCTCGATATCACGAAAGTTTGGCGTTTCCCCGTTATGCAGGCGTCCTTCCCACTCCGTTATCTCTATATCTATAAATTCAAGGAGTTTCTTGGGGCAACCGTAACGACACTCATCCGCGCACAATGTCTGTTCATCCAGTGCAAAGGGAAAGCTATCCTTTACCTGCCGGATGATGTCATGCATAACAGTGGTCGTTGACGGCTTCATGAAACAGCGCTCTCTTGCTTAACAATTTTTAGACCTTATTCAGCCATATTCAACAGAATACAATGTAATACACAAAATGTCGCCACTACCATTCCTGCGTCGTCAGAAAACCACTTGTAAGCGGTAAAACTCACCATTCGGAATTAAGGAGTTGAAAACGGAGACTAACGCCAATGAACTATACTCAAATGTAGTATATGGAGCATCTAATGGCACAGCAGGCACAACACGAACATGAGCCGCTAAACGAGGGGGTTGTGTTCCATGTTCACGACGTCACCAAGGTCTACCAGATGGGTGAAGTTGCTGTACATGCCCTGCGCGGCATCGACCTTGACCTCTTTCGCGGTGAATTCACCGTACTGCTCGGGGCATCGGGTAGTGGCAAGTCGACCCTGCTCAACATACTTGGTGGATTGGACACCCCAACCGATGGTCATGTGCTCTACGGCAGTCGAGACCTCACCCGCGCCAGCGAGCACGAATTGACCGAGTACCGGCGCTTTCATGTCGGCTTCGTGTTCCAGTTCTACAATTTAATCCCCAGCCTCACCGCACGCGAAAACGTGGCAGTGGTAACCGAAATCGCACGCGAACCGATGTCCCCTGAAGAGGCCCTTGGCCTGGTGGAGCTGGCGGATCGTCTCGACCACTTTCCGGCCCAGCTCTCCGGTGGCGAGCAACAACGGGTCGCCATCGCCAAGCAACCCGATGTGCTGCTGTGCGACGAGCCCACCGGTGCGCTCGACTCACAGACCGGTATCGTGGTGCTGGAAGCACTGCAACGGGTCAATCAGGAGATGGGCACCACCACCGCGGTGATCACCCACAATGCCGGTATTGCACAGATGGCCGACCGGGTTATTCACCTGGCAGACGGTCACATCACCGAGGTGAACACCAATGCCACCCGCCTCGAACCCCACGAACTGACCTGGTGAAGCGGCGATGAGAGCGATCGACAAAAAGCTGTGGCGGGAATTGTGGGCAATGCGGATGCAGGCGCTCGCTATCGCCATGGTGATCGTCGGCGGTGTCGGCATCTTCATCATGTCGCTCAGTACCCTCGACTCCCTGTTTCAAACCCGTGAAAACTACTACCGCGACCACCACTTTGCCCATGTGTTCGCCTCGCTCAAACGCGCGCCGCTAGCGGTGGCCAAGCGCATTGAGGCAATCCCGGGGGTCGACAAGGTAGAGACACGGGTAGTGGCCTACGTCAATCTCGATGTGGAGGGTTTCGACGGTCCGGTCAGCGGCCACCTGCTCTCCCTGCCAGATCACAGCCGTGGCTTGCTCAACCAGCTCTACCTGCGTAATGGTCGTCTGTTCGAGCCGGGACACGACAACGAAATCATCATCAGCGAAGAGTTTGCCAATGCCCATGGCCTTCAATCTGGCGACAAGCTACATGCCACCATTAACGGTCGGCGCAAGGCGCTTACCGTTGTGGGGCATGGCTATCGCCGGAATACATATACCAAATCGCACCGGGGGCCATGTTTCCCGACTATAAGCGTTACGGTGTGATGTGGATGGCGCGCAAGCCCCTGGCCAGCGCCTATGACATGAGTGGCGCCTTTAACAACGTCTCGCTCACCCTTACCCAAGGGGCCAATGAGCAGGATGTGATCGACCGCCTCGATGACATCCTCAAGGATTACGGTGGTATCGGCGCCTATGCACGCAAGGACCAGCTTTCCAACCGTTTCCTCTCCGAGGAGCTGAAACAGCAGAAGACAATTGCAACCATCTTTCCCATCATCTTCTTCGGTGTTGCCGCCTTCCTGCTCAATGTGGTGGTCAGCCGCCTTATCAGCCTGCAGCGTGAACAGATCGCCGGCCTCAAGGCCTTCGGCTATAGCGACTTTGATGTCGGCCTGCACTACACCAAGCTAGTGCTGATGATTGTCTCACTCGGCATCGTCATAGGCATCGTTGCGGGAATCAAGATGGGCCAGGGTATGAGCAATATCTACATGACCCTTTACAGCCTCCCCTTCATGACCTACGTGCTGAAACCGCAGGTGATCGTTA
>NZ_MPQG01000012.1:0-83685 GCF_002020255.1 Solemya velum gill symbiont
GGCTATCGCCCTCCAGCTCCTGAATCCATCATTCCACTGGAGCTGAAACCGGCGATGAACTAACATTCAAACTGGACCACTTGTTGGGGGCAGGTCAGGCCATGAACATCATCGCCATGTTCAACAGGAAACAGGACAATGAAGCATCTCCTTCTGACTGCACATGCAGATATTAACGAATCACTGCGTTCACGCTGGTTCCTGATCTATTCATTGATCTTTGGCGGCATCGTCGTGGCACTCTTTGTCACCGGGCTGACAGAGTCCAGGGTGATGGGGTTTACCGGTCTTTCGCGTTTGCTGGTGACTTACCTGCAGATCACCATGGCTGTACTTCCACTCTTTGTATTGATTACAACGGTGCGTTCAGTCGCAGGTGACAGGGAAGCGGGGATTTTCGAATACCTGTTGTCGCTGCCAGTCGGGCTTGCTGCCTGGTTCTGGGGCAAAATGATCGGACGATTCGTGGTTGTATTCCTGCCGGTTGTTCTGGCTATGCTGCTTGCAGTCGTGTGGGCTGTTGGAAAGGGTGCAGAAGTCCCCTGGGTGCAACTGCTGGTCTATACAGGTCTGCTTGTATCATTGGCATGGTGTTTTCTGGGGCTTGGTATGCTGCTCTCGACTCTCGCGCGTTCAGCAGATGTTGCGCAGGGTTCGGCGTTCATGATCTGGCTGCTGCTGTTGCTTTTTCTGGACCTGATCCTGCTGGGTATCATGACGCGCACAAATCTCCCGGTGGACAATATCGTTGCTATTGCTTTGGCGAATCCACTGCAGGTGTTTCGTACTGCCTCGATGATGCTGTTTGATCCTCAACTGGTCTTGTTGGGACCTTCGGCATACGTCATTCTGGATAATTTTGGAGAGACAGGATTTATTTCCTGGGCACTGATTTATCCCGTTCTGCTGGGTACGGCTTGTGCAGGAATCGGGTATCTGCTCTTCAGACGTGGTGACCTGCCTTAGGAGCAATATATGATGAAGGCTTCGAAATATATTCCACTTACCTTGCTACTTGCCGGCTATGGCACAACAGTCATAGCTGAAGACCAGCGTTATCCCTCCATGCAGGCATTGGGTGAGGTCAACGGGATTGCACTTCATTGCCAATACCTGGGTGAGATACAGCGCATCAAACGGGCGATTGTCGCTACTGTTCCAAAGGAGCGCGTCTATGGGTTGGCTTTTGAAACCTCTACCAACGACGGATTCCTTGCCTTCATCAAGAGCGGGGAGGCTTGTCCGGGGCCGGAGGGTTTCAAACAGGAAATCGATCAACGCATTCAGGATATGCAGAAAGCATTTGCTGCAAAAGCAGGTGAACAACAGTGAGAAAACAGCTGTTGAATATTAATGTGCAACTACTCTTTCTGCTGCTGGTCCTTTTTACAAACAGCAGCCTGGCAGCGAGTCCGCCGCACGTTATCGCAAGTATCAAACCGATCCATTCAATCCTTGCCGGTATCATGCAAGGCGTCGGCAAGCCTGATTTACTCGTCGATGGAGCAACACTTCCGTGGCAATATGAGCCCGGCATGATGCTGCAGTTCGAGATCGACAAGGCCGATCTCGTTGTCTGGACTGGTGAGGAGCTGGAGCCAAAGCTCAACGAGCTGCTTTCACATAAGGAGAACGGGCAGGTTGTGGAAGTGCTTGCACTGCAAGCGCTCAAGGTTTTGCCGTCAAGGGGTGAGCCGGAGAAGCGGGATGCATTTTTTTGGCTCGACACGCGTAACATGCTGATATTACTTGATATCCATGACCAGGGAGTTGATCGCTCTTGATCCTTCGAACTCAAGTAGCTATCAACGTAACCGTGAAAAAATGCTCAAGAGACTGATCCAGGTGGACAGGGAATTGGAGTTCGGTTATCGCGAAGTGAGTGATGTCCCGGTCTTTCTGTACCAGGATACCCAGCAATATTTCGAGCAGGCCTATGCCATGAAGAGTGATGGCAGCGTGGCTAGCCCGCCAGCAGCACCGGGGAATCTTGCTGCTAATATTCTGAAACTCAACAGTTGGCTCTCCAGCAGGAAATCAGATTACTGTCTCTTCAGTGAGGCAGGTATGGAGAAGGCGCATCTTGGTATGTTGACGACTGTCAGTGATGTTGAACCCATCGAGATCGACTCTCTTGGCATGAAAATTCGGCCTGGATCGGATTTGTATATCCAGCTGATCCAGAGCAATTTTGAAACAATCGCATCCTGCGTGCGCAAACTCAAACCTGAAAGCCAGCAAAAGAGTGCTGATCTGCTTCCGGATATTCCCGATGCAAGACGCTTTCCGGAGAAGATATCACCACGTTACTTGCTGATGAATCACTATGGAGAAATGGTTTCAAATCAGGATTTCCTGGGGAAATACCAGCTGGTCTATTTTGGTTACACTTTCTGTCCCGACATCTGTCCGACCAGTATGAATGTCATCAGTGCCGTGCTAAAGCATCTCGGAGAGGAAGGTGCAGCGCATGTACAGCCCATATTTATCAGTGTCGATCCGAAGCGGGATTCAATCGAAAAGCTGAAGGAGTATGTCGCCTACTTTTCGCCACAGATTATTGCGTTGACTGGCAATGCTGAAGCGATCAGGCGTATTGCCGAGAACTTCAAGGCTTTCTACGAGAAAGTTCCATCTCTAAGCGGTGATCCTGCCTATTACACGATGGACCATACATCGAGTATTTACCTGCTTGGGCCCGGGGGGAATTTCATCACCAAGTTCCCATTCGGTATGTCTGCAATAACAATCGCTGAGAAGCTGCAGAACATTATGGGTGAGTGATAGAACGGCACGATGCCGTTTCAGAGAATCAGTTCAATCACGGCCTTGGAGCCGAAATAGGCAAGCAGCAGGACAGCAAATCCTGCCAGCGTCCACTTGAGTGCCTTGCGGCCGCGCCAGCCCCATTTGAAGCGCCCGTAGAGCAGGGTTGCAAAGACACACCAGGCAATCAGTGACAGCAGTGTCTTGTGTACCAGGTGCTGGGCAAACATGTCCTCGAGGAAAATAAAACCGCTCACCAGTGAGAGTGTCAGCAGTACCATTCCTGTGCCGATCATCTCGAAGAGCAGGGACTCCATGGTCTGCAGCGGTGGCAGTGTACGGACAAAGCCACCGGGCTGGCGGTTGTGCAGATGCCTGTCCTGAATTGTCAGCAATATCGCCTGCATACTGGCGATTGCGAGCAGGCTCCATGCAAGTAGTGAGGCGATGACATGAATTCCCAGTGCCCAGCCGCTTGTGCCATCAAGCAGGTGTGCAGAGCCGGAAGCGGCCGAAAAGAGAACGGCAAATGCGATGCCGGGAAACAGGAAAATAGCCAGGTTTTCGACCGGCTTGGTGAGCGCTGAAACCATCAGGACCAGCGCGATAACCATGCCACTGAGACTCAGCGCCTGGAAAAAGGCGAGATTGACGCCATCGCTGACGATAATCGTAGAGTAGAGCAGGATTGCATGCAGGATCACTGCAGCATAGCCCGTGGCAAGTACCAGGCCACGAGGAATGCTCTTGAATTTCTCACTGCCGAAGAGGCGCAGCGCCGTGATGATGGCTGCGGCAATATAGAGAAAATTGACTGTAATTGGCAATATATTTTGCATGTGCGAATCATCGCATATTCGACCATTCTGTGTCATTGCGAAAAATCCGATTTTTTAATCCTGTCCTGATAGATTCGAGGGGCTGGGGTATAATCTCCGGAATAGTTTAATTCGGAAAAAATTATGTTTGAAAACCTGAGTCAACGCCTTGGTAGCACGCTGGATCGTTTACGTGGCCAGGGGCGTCTGAGCGAAGAGAATATCAAGGATACGCTACGCGAGATTCGCATGGCGCTTCTGGAGGCTGACGTTGCCTTGCCTGTTGTGCGCGAGTTTATTGATGCGATTCGTGACAAGGCGACCGGTGAGGCGGTCATCAAGAGCCTGACACCGGGTCAGGTACTGATCAAAATCGTCAACGATGAACTGGTCCGTATCATGGGCGAGGCCAATGAGCGTCTCGACCTTGCGGCACAACCGCCTGCCGTGATCCTGATGGCTGGTCTGCAGGGTTCAGGTAAAACCACTACCACCGGCAAGTTGTCGCGTTACCTGAAGGAGCGTGAGAACAAGAAGGTCATGGTGGTTAGCTGTGACGTCTACCGTCCGGCTGCGATCGAGCAGTTGAAAACAGTTGCCGCTGAAGTCGGGGCAGAATTTTTTCCAAGCTCGACGGCTCAGAAACCGATTGCGATTGCACGTTCAGCGCTCTCAGCCGCACGCAAGGGTTTCTATGATGTTCTGATCGTCGATACCGCGGGTCGCCTGCATGTCGATGACGAGATGATGGGTGAAATCAAGGAGCTGTACGCAGAAATCACCCCTGTTGAAACTCTCTTTGTCGTTGACTCGATGACAGGTCAGGATGCGGCCAACACGGCAAAGGCATTTCATGATGCCCTGCCTCTGACAGGTGTCATTCTTACCAAGACGGATGGTGACTCACGCGGCGGTGCTGCCCTCTCGATTCGTCATATTACCGGTAAGCCGATCAAGTTCCTTGGTGTCGGCGAGAAGAGCGACGCACTAGAGCCGTTCCACCCCGACCGTCTCGCTTCACGCATCCTTGGCATGGGCGATGTTCTTTCGCTGGTTGAGGAGGTCACACGCAAGGTTGACCATCAGAAAGCAGAGAAACTGGCAAAAAAGGTTGCCAAGGGCAAGGGCTTTACTCTTGATGATTTCAAGGAACAGATGGAGCAGATGAGCCAGATGGGTGGCTTGAGCGGTATGCTCGACAAGCTTCCCGGCATGGGAAAGATTCCGGATGCCGTGAAGAACCAGGTGGGTGACAAGGAGGTTGGTCGCACGATTGCCATAATCAACTCGATGACCAAGAAAGAGCGTGAATTTCCCGCCATTATCAAGGGCTCACGCAAAAAGCGTATTGCTGCCGGTTCAGGCACCCAGGTGCAGGAGATCAACCGCCTTCTCAAGCAGTTTGCACAGATGCAAAAGATGATGAAAAAAATGAAGGGCGGTGGTATGGCAAAGATGATGCGTGGCCTTGGTGGCGGTGGTGGATTTCCTCCGGGTGGCGGCGCCGGTGGTGGCATGCCACCAGGAATTGGCGGCGGTGGTGGCGGTTTTCCGTTCAAGTAGGCTGCTGATCATTGGCGTTTGAAATCGAAAGGAAGTTCCTTCTGCGCAACGACAACTGGCGTAGTGAAGTGATACGGACTATCGAAATGCGCCAGGGCTATCTCTCCCGCGGTATAGGGCGCTCGATACGGGTACGCCTCGAAGACCACCAGGCTTTCATCAATATCAAGTCTTCGCGTAACGGAATTCATCGTTACGAATTTGAATATGAAATTCCCTATAGTGATGCCGAGGAGATATTTGAAGAGGTCGCCTTGCGGCCCTTTATCGAGAAAAGGCGCCATATCATCGAACATGGCGACCTCCATTTCGAGGTGGATGAGTTTTTCGGCGACAATGCAGGTCTGATTGTTGCGGAGATCGAGTTGCCTGATATTGAGCACGATTTCGATCACCCCGAGTGGCTTGGCAAGGAGGTCTCAAGTGATCAGCGATACTACAATACCTCGCTTGTCGAAAGCCCCTATAATCAATGGAAAGAATAATTAATAAGTTACTCTATTTATTAATAATATTATCCATTTTCTCCTGCTCTGATCAGACGGGTGACCCTCTTCGTTTCGGTGTCACCGGCTTAACACAGAACTTCGATCCGCGTTTTGCCACTGATGCCGCTTCCGAGCGTACCAACCATCTGCTTCACTGTTCACTGGTCCGCTTCGATCAACAGCGAAAGCCAACTCCCGGTATTGCCAGATGGGAACAGCTGACGCCAACAAGCTACCTTTTTCACATCGATTCGAATGTCACTTTCTGGAATGGTGATGCAGTGACGGCAGCAGATGTCGTCGCAACCTATGCTTCAATCCTTGATGAAAAGAATGCATCGCCTCACAGGTCGACCCTGTCGTTGATTGAAAGTGTCACCGCTCTCGATCAACAGACAGTCGAATTCATTCTCAATCGCAGCGACGCCCTGTTTCCATCCTATCTTGTAATCGGAATCCTGCCTGCACATCTCATTGACTCGCAGCATCCTTTTCACTCACAGCCAGTGGGATGTGGCAATTTCAGCCTTGTGGAATCCGATCAGTCACGCACGATCATCGAACAGCGTTACAGCTCCAGGGAGCTGGAATTAATTCGTGTGCAGGATCCCAGTACACGTGTGCTGAAACTGCTCAAGGGTGAGATCGACATGCTGCAAGGGGATCTCTCTCCGCAACTGGTTGACCATCTCGCAAAACAGGATGGCATCGAGGTGATCCGTGAAAAGGGCAGCAACTTCACCTACCTCGGTTTTAACCTGCAGGACCCCCTGACAGGAGAATTGAATATACGCAGGGCGATTGCACATGCAATCGATCGTAATGCCATCATCAAATACATCTTCCGCCAGCGTGCGCGTCCGGCAAATGGCCTGTTTCCATCTGAGCACTGGATCACTGATGCGTCACTGCCGCAAATTAATTACTCCCCGGAGACAGCCCGGAAGTTTCTCAGGCAGGCGGGTTACGACAACGACAAGCGACTTGCTTTAACTTATAAAACGTCCAGTGATCCGTTTCGTATCCGGGTTGCGACAATTATTCAACAGCAGCTTTCCGAAGTCGGCATAGACCTGACAATCAAGAGCTACGACTGGGGTACCTTCTATGGAGATATCAAGGCAGGCAATTTTCAGCTCTACAGCCTGACCTGGGTTGGTTTGAAAACGCCTGACAGCTACCGTTACCTGTTTCACAGCGGCTCATTGCCTCCAACTGGCGCCAACCGTGGACGCTTTCAATCAGCAGAAGCGAACCGCCTGATTGAGGCGGCTGAGAACGAAATGGAAGCATCCTTGCGTCTTCAGAGCTATCATCAACTTCAGCATCACCTGTTAGAGCAACTACCGTATGTGCCATTATGGTACGAGGACCAGGTTGCAGCTGTGCGTGGCAAGGCAAGCGGTTACCAGGTAGCGGGTGACGGAAACTATGACGGACTGGAAACACATCCATGGCTGATTCAGGCGAAGTGACAGTGGAGAGAGGCATCCACATCGATATCGGCAGGCAGGAACTTGTGCTGATCGTGATGGATGAGATTGTTGAGACATATTCCGTCTCAACGGCACTCAATGGCCCGGGTGAACAGCAAGGCAGTGAATGCACCCCGCGAGGTATGCACAGCGTGCGTCTCAAGATTGGTGATGGTTGTTCGCTGAATAGCGTGTTTGTCGGACGTCGCCACACTGGGGAAATCTACACACCTGTGCTTGGTGAAGACGATCCGCAACGCGACTGGATTCTGACACGCATCATCTGGCTGACTGGAACGGAAAAGGGATTCAACCGCGGTGGTCAATGTGACTCCCTGCGGCGTTTTATTTATATACACGGCACGCCTGATTCCGAACCCATGGGCCAGCCCTGTTCCCACGGCTGCATTCGTATGCGTAACAGTGATCTCGTCAAGCTGTTTGAACAGGTTGAGAACGGTATGCCTGTCCTGATCACGGAGTAGCGTCCGACATGCTTCAGCGCCTTTTCTCACTGTTGCTGACCTTGATTGGCGTTGTCACACTCGTATTTTTCCTTATCCACCTGATTCCGGGCGACCCTGTCGAGGCGATGCTGGGTGATTCAGCAAGAGTCGCCGACAGGGAGGCGCTGCGCCACAAGCTCGGGCTCGATCAGCCTCTTGCAGTTCAGTACAGTGACTACATCAAGTCGATTTTACAACTTGACCTTGGTACATCACTGCGTAACCAGCAGTCTGTCTCCAGCCTGTTGCTGGAACGCTTGCCGGCAACTGCATGGCTCGCATTTGCAGCCCTGCTAATTGCAGTCACTATTGCTGTACCGCTTGGTGTGATTGCAGCAAGAAGGCAGGGGAGTGCATGGGATACAGGCGCGATGATGGTTTCCCTGTTTGGCGTTTCAATGCCCAACTTCTGGCTGGGTCCGATGCTAATCCTGTTGTTTTCACTATGGCTGGGGTGGACGCCGGTCAGTGGCATGGAGAGCTTCTGGTCCATCATACTTCCTGCAGTGACGCTCGGTGCATCACTTGCAGCGGTGCTCGCACGCATGGTGCGCAGTTCGCTGCTTGAAACACTGGGTGAGGATTACGTTCGGACCGCACTGGCCAAGGGGCTTGATGAGTCTACCGTCGTTTGGCGTCATGCATTGCGTAATGCGATGCTGCCGGTGATCACCCTGCTTGGGCTGCAACTCGGCGCACTGCTTGGCGGTGCCGTGATAACTGAGACGGTTTTTTCATGGCCCGGTATCGGCTCCCTGATGGTCGAGGCGATCCAGCAACGTGATTACCCGGTCGTGCAAGGGTGTGTTCTCCTGATTGCACTCATCTATGTGCTGGTCAACGCAGGAACCGACCTGGTTTATCGCATGGTTGATCCCAGGATCGCACTGACAGGAGAAGAGTAATGCGGCTTCTGATCGCAGTCTCGTTTCTGTTGTGCTGGCTGCTTGCAGCGCTATTCGGCAGCAGTTTCTTCGGTGATGCTAATCATATCAATCTTGAACTGATATTAAAGGCACCGTCACTTGATGCGCCGCTCGGTTATGACGAACTTGGCAGGTCGGTTGCCGCACGCCTGATCGATGGTGCAAGAGTCGCGCTGCTGGTTTCCGTTATTACCGTTTTTGTTTCAGCCCTCTTCGGTAGTGTCGTGGGATTGGTCAGTGGCTATTACGGTGGCTGGGTCGACAGGATTGTCTCGCGCATTATCGATATCGTATTGGCCTTTCCTGGTATCTTGCTTGCGATTGCACTGGCAGCTGTTCTAGGTCCCGGAATTGAAAATCTTGTTATTGCTATCTCGGCAGTCGGCTGGGTTGGTTATGCACGCCTTGCGCGTGCCCAGGCAATGAGTCTGCGCAGCCGTGATCATGTCACTGCGGCGATTGCCCTTGGCAGTGGTGAAGGTGTCATCCTGTTTCGACATGTCTTGCCGCTGATGTGGATTCCACTGATGGTTGAGGCGAGCTTCGGACTCGCCTCGGTGATTGTTGCAGAGGCCGGCCTGTCATTTTTGGGACTTGGAGTTCAGCCACCGGATGCCTCGTGGGGCAGTATGATCCGTGAGGGTTCGCGTTTTCTACTGGTTTCACCGCACCTGGCGATATTTCCCGGGCTTGCCATCATGGCGGTCGTCCTTGCGGCCAATTTGCTTGGTGACTGGCTCAGGGACAGGCTCGACGTTAAACGCTTTTAACAGGTGCCTGGCATGTCAATCGTCTTGCTTACTCATGTCCGACTATTGTTGATGGTGGTATTTCCCGGCAACAACACGCAATGTCACGATATGCGTACGCACCAATGCGGCAATCACAAGAAGAACCGGCAAGGCTTCATACATTTCCCTTTTTTCCAGTTCCCAAAATAACGTTCCTTTCCACATTTCTTTCAAATATGCCGATGGCCATGCATGGTTGTCGATAAAGACTTCATATGCCAACCATGCGCCTAGAGAGTCGAACAGAATGATTTGTATAACTGATGATATGGAATAAAGAGAATATTTCCATTTTTTATCAGGCCATACCGGTTTGCGCCTGATGACGAGATAGGAGACGATCAGTAACAGTGATACAGGCAGTAGCAGGACGCCAAAGAACGTGGCAGTAAGGGGAGCACCAATGTGAAACCCGGTTGCATGCGCAGTTGCGGGGAGTAGCAAGAGGGCAGCCATGGCTCTGCTGCACGAGAGATGAGATCCTTTCATTTTAATTCCTTGTGCTGTATCTATTTTTCCATGAGTGCGCAGTTTTCAACTGTAAATACTGATTCACTCATACACACACTAAAGAATCCTGCTCCAGACTACAATACTTCTCTATTCTGATTCGTTATCGGGGACGGGGATTCATCGCGCGGTATCTTTGTGTCACGTGTCGGATCGACATGCCATGCCAAAGCAAGATAATGATGGACACGGCAACGATTGGCAGTACAAGAGTATCGAAACTGGAAGTCGCCAGATATCTGGGATAGGTGGTTACCAGAAAATGGAGACTGAATAGTGCCAGCTTATCGTCCAATCCATTTGAGTGACTGATTCAATCCGGAAGCAGGGTTTCACTCATTCATGTATGTCTGTAAATCAAATAAGTCAGTTCAGGCGAAAGCGATCCTATCTGTAGTCAATCGTGGAAAGAAAGAAGGATTAAAAGGTATTGGTGAAAGTTGAGGGGTTTCGTCGAAAGCAAGAGAATGGATTGCTCTTTATGCAGTTGAACACACGAATCTGCAAGTTAAGGATTCATCAGGCAGTATCTGCGGTATCTCGTGATGACATGATGCATTGAACTGCAATGCAATAAAAACACAACCGCCGTTGTAGAAACAATGAATAACATCAGGGCACACTCAGCTGAGTATGTCGACGTGGGACATACACCGTTATAGAAGAGGAGCATGGCGTAAATTGTTATCAGTACAATCTGAAACATGGTTCCAACGCAGAAGAGCGTGACCTGCCACTGTTTTCGTGGCCAGGAACGTCTACGTATTTTTATCCGGTAAATGAGATGCAGGACGAGTGAGATGGGTATCAGGAATGGGGCAAAGATGATGGCCATGTCGAGTGTGTCGATATGCGCGGTAGCCTGAGCCGAAACTGGAAACAACAAACCGGACAGCAGTAGAGAAAATTGTGACAGTTGAAATCCTTTCATTGCTATTCCTTGCGATTTTTTCATCCCTGGATAAGTGATATGCCATAAAACAAAAGACGGATAAAACTCAAGCGTACATAGAGTAACCTAGACCAAGTAGTACCTTCCTGTAAAGAAAAATTAGTCAGTAGTATACTCAAGGAATAATCATCTTAATTATTGAATAATAAAGGCTTTATAAAAAACTCCATTGCCAGTTAGAGCTGCATATTTATAAAGATTTAAAGTTCATTTTATTTTCAAACTGCAGTGAAATACCCGGGATGATTAAACCGAGGAATAATCTTCATTCCGTATGAGAAGATTGGATATCTGTTACGGCTTCAACATCTGTATAATTTCTTCATCTTCTGAATAAAGTGAGTTGCCCTTCATGACAATTGGCCCCGTGATGCTTGACCTGGTTGGAACCACGCTGCTCGATGAAGATATCGAGCGCCTTGTGCACCCAGCCAGCGGCGGCATCATTCTGTTTTCACGCAATTACGAGTCTCCGGAGCAACTGCACAGGTTGATTTCCCGTGTTCGCAAGGTGGCGGGCAGGGAATATATTATCGCGGTTGACCACGAGGGAGGGCGGGTACAGCGATTTCGTAACGGATTTACAAGAATCCCGCCAATGGCATGGCTGGGTGATCTTTATCAGAAAGAGAAAAGTAAAGCCCTGGAGTATGCGCATGAGCTGGGTTGGCTGATGGCAGCCGAATTGCGCGACTATGATATTGATATCAGTTTTGCTCCAGTCCTTGACCTGGATTTTGGCATTTGTGACGTGATTGGTGATCGTGCTTTTCAGAGTGACCCACTCATAGTGACAAATCTTGCAGGTGCCTTCATTGCAGGAATGCACGAGGTCGGTATGCCGGCAACCGGCAAGCACTTCCCGGGTCACGGTGCAGTCAGCGGGGATTCGCATCTTGAGCTACCAGTCGACTCACGCCTGTTTGTCGAAATCGGTATGGCGGACCTGATACCTTTCGAGCGCCTGGTGCAGAAAGGTCTTGATGCCATCATGCCGGCGCACGTCATCTACGAGAGCTGTGATCCGAACCCGGCCGGTTTCTCACCATACTGGTTACAGCAGGTATTAAGAAAACAGCTTGGTTTCGATGGTGTAATCTTCAGTGATGATCTGACCATGGAGGGCGCAGCTTTTGCAGGCACCTATCCCGAGCGTGCCAATGCCGCATTTACAGCAGGCTGCGATATGGTGTTGGTGTGCAACAACCAGCAGGCAGCTGAACAGGTACTGGAATCAATCAAGCTGCCGCTTGATGAGCAGGTGTCTGCGAGACTGGAGAAAATGCTCGGCGCACATGTCGAAATCGACCTGACGGGACATCGCTGGATGAAAGCGGTCGAAATAGCTGCCGAAGGCGTTAACTGGGCACAGGAGCGCGAGTGTGACGAATCCTGATAGCAGGGCTGAAAAACAACTTACCGAAGAAGCTGCTGTCATCATGGCAGGAGCTGAATGCCTTTTTGCTTCATCCGAGGTTGATGCTGCGATCGACTCACTTGCCGATCAGCTCAACGAGCGCCTTGCCGGAGTCAACCCGGTGGCGTTGTGCGTGATGAATGGCGGTCTTGTGATTTCCGGCCAATTGCTGCCTCGTCTCTCTTTTCAGCTACAGTTCGATTATCTGCATGCCACACGTTACCGCGACAGAACGTCGGGTGGTGAACTGCAGTGGAAACGTCAGCACGAGATCTCGTTGAAGGACAGGGTGGTTCTGGTCATGGATGATATTCTCGATGAAGGTGAAACTCTGAAAAGTGTTCACGATGCCTGCCTCGCAGAGGGTGCGAAAGAGGTGCTGCGCGTGGTGCTGGTAGAGAAAATTCATGACAGGAATATTGGTGTCAGCGCCGAGTATATCGGACTACAGGTGCCGGACAGATATGTATTCGGCTATGGTATGGATTACAAGGGCTACTGGCGCAATGCAAATGGCATTTACGCAGTTGCGGAAAACAAAAGCGGAGAGTGACCAGATGAAACTTGGCGTAATCGGAGGCTCGGGCCTGTCTCACTTTGAGGAACTCGAGGTGATGTCACGTGAGATTGTCCGTACACCTTATGGCGAACCTTCAGCGCCAGTTGTGCATGGCAAAATCAACGGCACCGAATTCTGCTTTATACCAAGACATGGTGCCGGACACCGTTTGCCGCCGCACAGGATCAACTACCGTGCAAATATCTGGGCAATGAAGGAGATTGGTGTCGAGGCTGTCATTGCACTGGCAACCGTGGGAGGCATTACCAAGGGCCCGGAAACACTTATCACTCCAGACCAGGTCATAGACTATACATGGGGCCGGGAACACACCTTTTTTGACGGTCTCAATGGCAATGTCACGCATGCCGACTTTACTTCTCCTTTCTGTGATGAACTGCGCCAGCGCTTGATTGACGCTGCGCGTGGTGCGGGGCTTGATATCGTGGAAACCGGAACATATGCCGCCACACAGGGCCCCAGGCTGGAATCTGCCGCTGAGATTCGCCGCCTGGAGCAGGATGGCAACGATATCGTCGGTATGACGGTGATGCCGGAGGCAGGCCTGGCACGTGAATTGGGGCTCTGTTACGCGGCGATTGCGACTGTGGTTAACTGGGCAGCCGGCAAGAGTGACGAGGAGATCACGCAATCAGTGATCGACAGGCACCTGGGAAAGGGTCTGGCCGATTACATGGCGGTGCTTTCAGCACTCAACGCGTGACTGTTTTGCAGCGCGATGTTCTGGTATAAATAACATATTGAAATGATGATTTTTTCAGAGGACGTATAGAATGAGTGAAGCCACAGAAACAGAGCAGACTGAAGAGCCGGAAAAAAAGAAAAAGAGACGCATTCCACTGTTTGTTTGGGTGATTCTGGCTGTTCTGATATGGGTGGTTGTTTTTGTCTGGTTGACGGACAGGAAGGCAGAACAACAGCAGGAGGCCGCCCAGGCACCTGCAGTTGAAGAGCAACAGGCTGAAACGGCTGCGCCAGTCGAGGCGCCAGCAGCTGAAGCAGTAGCTGAACCTGTCGTAGAGCCAGAAACCAAGGCGCCGGCCGAAGCTGTTGCTGAACAGCCTGCGGCTGCAGAAGAGACAGCAGCAAAAGAGGAAGCAGCGGCACAGGCAGAGACTGCTGAACAGGCGGTTGAGGAAAAAGCTGCTGAAGAGAAGCCGACTCCTGCCGAATCAGCTAAAGAGATGGCGACAGAAGCCGCTGAAGTCCCTGCAGCGGTAATGCAGCAGATGATGGATATCTTTTCACCGAAGTGAGTTTCACGCTTTCAGCTATCAGTTGTCACCCCGGGCTTGACCCGGGGTTTATTTTTTGAAACTACACGCTGATCTGGATGAGTTTCAGAAACCCTAGCCGGTATTGCGCATACCTGCAGCGATTGCGTTAATGCTTCTCAACAGCGGCTGCAGCCACGCATTCTCACTATCAGTTTCCTGGCGATAGCGCCCGATCAGGTTGGCCTGGATCGCATTAAGTGGATCAAGGTAGGGATTTCTGCGTGACAGTCCCAGCCTCAGAACCGGGTTGTCACCAATGAGTTGTTGCTGTTGCGTAACCGCGAGAATCATTTTCAATGTCAGCTCAAATTCTTCGCAGATCATCTCGAAGATGGTATCCGAGGTGCCGCTTTCCTGGCACAGCTCCTCCTTGTACATGCGTGCTATCTGCATATCTGCCTTGAACATGGCCATCTGGATATTCGACAGCATGGCACGAAAAAAAGGCCATTCGCGATACATTGTCTGCAACTGCTGAATTCCGTCCGGCTTTGCAGCTTGCGCCTGTAATGCCTTGCCAAGTCCATACCATGCGGGAAGTGTGTGACGTGACTGTGCCCAGCCAAATACCCACGGTATTGCACGAATCGATCCTTTTGAGCGATCTCCCTGGGTGCGTCTTGCCGGTCTCGATCCGATATTCAGCAGTGCGATTTCAGATACCGGGGTGGCCTCGTAGAAGTAATCGAGGAAGCCATCCGTGTTTTCGGTCAGGTGACGAAATGCCTGTTCACCTGTTTGTGCAAGGGAACGCATCACCTGCGGCCACTCAGGATTTGTTTCTGGCACATCCCTGACGAGGTGAAGGTTTGCCTGTAACAGTCCGGTGACCCCCATCGACAACTCGAAAACTGCCGTATCAGTGTGGCTGTACTTGTAGTAGAGTCAGTAAACTTGATCTCGCCACGCAGTGTGCCGGCAGGCTGTGAAGTGATCGCCTCGCGTGTCGGACCACCACCTCGACCGATGGTGCCTCCACGGCCGTGAAAAAGACGGCACTGAACACCGTGGCTATCGGCAAGCTCGACAATATTCTGCTGTACCTGGTACAGATTCCAGGAGGAGGAGAGTATTCCACCATCCTTGGCCGAATCAGAGTAACCGAGCATGACCTCCTGGCGATGACCACCACTTTTCAGAAGCTCTGCATAAACCCTGTCCTTGAACAGCAGGTCAAGTATTTTTGTGCTGCGTTCGAGGTCATCAATGGTTTCAAACAGGGGCGAGACTTCAAGATGGCAGAAGAGTCCGTTTTCATCGTTGCCTGCAAGCCCGTAAAGGCTTCCCAGCAGAACCACCTCCATGATGTGGCTCGCTTCATGTGTCATCGAGATGACGTATTGCCCGATCGATTGCGGGCTGACAGTGTCGCGTAGTTCCGCAATGACTTCGAAGACCTCGATAACTCCGCGGCTTGCCTCACTGAGTTGCTTGGGGTTAATCGTGATTCCGCTTTCGAGTGCTTTGCCGAGAATTTCCAGGCGCTCTGTTTCCGATGCGGTTTCATAGCTGTCAGTCACTTTTGCCAGTGTGAGTATTTCACTGACAGCAGCTGAATGGATTGCCGACTCCTGACGGATATCCAGGTGAGCGAGATAGAAGCCAAAGCTCTTTACCAGCATGATGAGCTTACGCAGTCCGGCATTAGATGCGGCGACATCTCCATGCTCGATGAGTGACTGGCGCATGATCATCAGGTCATCAAGAAAGAGCTTCTCGTTTGTATAAGGAACTGCACTGGCTGTTCCAATATCGCAGGTGCCATTCAGTCGCCCATTGACCTGGTGCAGTGTGGCCCTGAGGCGAAAATTCATAAGGTAAAGTTTGCGTCGGTAGGGTTCTACCGGAAAGCGCTTCGTCTCTTCGAGCAGTTCACCTGCACAGATTTTTTCATCGCGTTCCAGAGAAACCTCGAATGCATCTGAAGGAAGACAGAAGATACGCGAGTGCGTCAGTTCACCAATCAGTTCGTCGATGTGCTGCATGTACTCGCATAAAACAGTCCGCTGCTGCAATGCCATCGCCTTGCGCGTCACATCGGGTGTGACAAAAGGATTGCCGTCACGATCACCACCGATCCATGAGCCGAAACGGATTAAAGGTGAGGAGTTCATAAAGAGTTCATTTACCTCATCACCATACTGGCGTACGAATGCCTTGCGCATACGATGCAGCATTTCAGGTACGGCATGAAATAGCGTGTGCTCGAAATAGTAGAGGCCGTTAGCAATCTCCATACGCACCTCGGGACGTTCGGCGCGCATCTCCTCAGTTTTCCAAAGCGTCTGAATCAGGCGGCTGAGAGTCTTTTCCACCTGTTCCTGCTGCTCAAGATACTCTGTCGGGCGATCTAGATTCCGTGTGGAAAGATACAGCTTTTCCAGTAATCCCATAATGACGCGCCGCTTGGCTTCTGTCGGGTGTGCTGTGAATACCGGAATGTAGGATGTCCTCGAGATGATATTGGCGAGTTCATCCAGGCTGACATCACGTGATTTGTAGAGTTTGGCGAGATGATCGAAAGAGCCCGTCCACAATTCGCTACCTTCTGCAGCGATCAGGCGGCGCTGTCGATGGTGATAAACCTCTTCGGCGATATTGACGAGTTGGAAGTAGAGAGTAAAGGCGCGAATTGTATGGGTGAGTTCAGCTTCACTCAGCTGGCTGATCAGCTGTAATAGGCGCTGACGTTTATCTCTGTTTTCCTCGTCACGCAGCTGGATGTAGCCCTTGCGCAGACGTTCGACAATGCGATAAACATTCTCACCGGCCTGGGTGCGTACAACGTCCCCGAGCAGATTGCCAAGCAGTCGTACACGACCCCTGAGCTCCTCGTCATTCGCCAGTGAGTAGGACTGAAAAGTATCTTCCATCTTGCCTCCGTTCCTCGGTCAGAAATCTCTTTATAGCATGCATCGCGAAAAAATGTGCGGTTGCACAAAAATACCATTTTCCAGTCACTGCAAAAATAGTCTGTATCAGATAGACTAGTCGATCCTGAATCGCTCACGAACAGCGGAGATCGACCTGGTTTGCCGCAAGTCAAGGAGCAGAGAAAGCCATGAAAAGAAGCCGAATCTGGGTATTTGATGAGAATCGCCTCAACGAGGCACTTGATGGATATGAGCAGGAATCGATCGATGCATACCCACAACATGAAGAGAAAATACGCATAACAATCAAAGCAATGCGAAATTATCTTTATTCAGATTATGCGGATAGATTAACCATGAGAGAAGAGGACGAAAAGTGAGGATAGTCTCATTTAACATCAATGGCGTACGTGCACGTCCACACCAGTTGCAGGCCCTGAAAGATACCATTGACCCGGATATTATCGGCCTGCAGGAGACCAAGGTACAGGATCCGGACTTTCCCCTGGAAATGATGCAGGATCTCGGATATCACACCGAGTTTTTCGGTCAAAAGGCACACTATGGTGTTGCATTGTTATCGAAAAAAGCGCCCTTGCGTGTTACCAGGGGCTATGCCAGTGACGATGACGAGGCACAAAAACGCCTGATTACCGCGACATATGAATCAGCAAGCGGCAATGAGATTACTGTCATCAACGGCTATTTTCCCCAGGGAGAGAGTCGAGACCACGAGACCAAGTTTCCCAACAAGCGCAAGTTTTATGCAGACCTGATGACGCACCTCGAGCAGTTTACTCCGGATGACAATCTTGCTGTCATCGGCGATGTAAATATCGCACGCATCGATGCTGATATCGGAATCGGTGCTGATAATGCCAAGCGTTGGCTGCGTACCGGCAAGTGCAGTTTCCTGCCTGAAGAACGTGAGTGGATGGAACGCCTCATGGCCTGGGGGCTTGATGACACATTCCGCATCAAATATCCGGATGTCGATGATCGTTTCAGCTGGTTCGATTACCGCAGCAAGGGATTCGACCGTGAACCAAGGCGTGGCTTGCGTATTGATCTGATCCTGGCAACACCTGCACTTAACAGTAAACTAACTGATGCCGGTATCTCTTATGACCTTCGTGCCATGGAGAAGCCATCAGACCACTGCCCGATCTGGGCGGATTTTGATATCTGATTAATATCGATAGTCTGTAGGAGGCCCGCCCCCGGGCCGATTTTTGCTCCTGCAAAAACGGCATTTCCGCCATACATGGCGGTTACGTGTACGCCCCTCCTACAAATATTTACAGACTTTTTAGTGTGGGTGCCATAGACTTAACTCGCCTCACGCCACTCAAGGCCCTCATCCACATCATGATGTACAGGTGTGGCTGATTTCATGGTCACCAACTCCTCAGAACTGGTTGGATGAATCGCCATGGTGCTGTCAAAATCAGCCTTGGTAGCGCCCATTTTGACGGCTACCGCAAAGCCCTGATGCATTTCGTCTGCGTTGTCACCGATAATATGAACACCGACAACTTTCTCATCTTTGCCTGCACACACGAGTTTCATCGCAGTGGTTACGCCGTGTGGTGACAGCGCGTGCCGCATGGGTGTGAAGTCTGCCTGGTAAACAGTGACATCATATCCGTGTTCGTCGCGTGCCTCGGCCTCCGTGATGCCGACAGTGCCGATTGGCGGATGTGAAAACACCACGCTGGGGATGTTTGCATAATCTGTCTTGCTCCCCGGCTTCTCTTTGAAAAGGCGCTCGGCGAGCTTGCGGCCGGCATCGATTGCCACAGGGGTCAGTGCTGCTTTTCCGGTAATGTCACCAATTGCATAGATGCCGCCGACATTCGTGTTTTCAAACTCATCGACCGGAATAATGCCCCTCCTTTCGACATGCACGCCTGCTGTATCGAGATTGAGCTGGCGTGTATTGGGTGATCGACCAACAGCCCATATGACCGTGTCAAAACCCTGCAGGCGCTGCCCATCCACAGAGCTGATGGTGATCCCATCACTCCTCTGTGCGAGTTCACTTGCCTGGAAATTGCAGTGGACATGGATACCCTGTTTCTCCATTTCGGTTTGCAACACATCACTGATCATAGGATCGAAACGCTCCATGATGCGATCTTCGAGGGCGATGACTGACACTTGCGAGCCAAGCGCACGTAACACGCCGGCCAGTTCAACGGCGATATAGCCGCCACCGATAACAGCGACATTCTCCGGCTGCTCATCAAGTTCACAGAAACCATCCGAAGTAATGCCGAGTTCAGCACCAGGCAGTGGCGGAACAATCGGTTGTCCACCGGTGGAGATCACAATGTGTTCGGCCGTGTACTCGATACCGTTAACATCAATACGTTTTGCATCGACAAAGCGAGCATAACCATTGATGTGGTCAATACCGCTGTCGGCAACATAACCATCCCAGTAGTTATTAATATTACTGATGTAGTTCTGTCGACCAGTGACAAGCTTATGCCAGTCGGTTTTTCCGCGCGTTGCAGGAATACCGAAGTCATTTGCATCATCGACAGCATGCGCCAGGTTGGCTGCATACCACATCACCTTCTTGGGAACGCAGCCATTGTTGACGCATGTTCCACCCATCTTGCTACCTTCAATGATGGCGACTTTTTTTCCGAAGGATGCTGCCTTTTCTGCGACTGCGAGTCCGCCACTGCCTCCGCCGATGGCGATCAAATCATAATGTTGCGTATTCATAACTGTTTCCTTTGTCAGGGGGTGGCCCGCAGTACGGGCCACCATGATTGTTTCCCTGGGTTCGTATCAGGCTGCTTTCTCTCCAGCGAGATACTCTTCAAGTGCTTCAGATCCGCCGACGCGATATCCGTCGATGAAGACCTGGGGTACAGTTGACTCACCCGAGATAGCGCGAATGGTCGCCTCGGTGAAATCCCTGTTGAGAACCAGTTCCTCGTAGTCCATGCTGGCATCATTCAGCATGCCCTTGGCACGAACACAGAATTCACAGCCTTCGCGAGTGAAGATGGTGACACTCTTCGGCTTGACTGCATTTGGAGCGATGTACTCGAGCATTGTGTCTGCATCTGAAACCTCGAAGGGGTCGCCCGGCTTGTTAGGCTCGATAAACATCTTTTCCACGACACCGTCTTTTACCAGCATCGAGTAGCGCCATGAGCGTTTGCCAAAGCCCAGGTCTTCCTTGTCGACCAGCAGCCCCATACCATCGGTGAAATCACCGTTGCCATCTGGAATGAATGTGACTTTGTCTGCACTTTGCTCTGATTTCCATTCGTTCATAACGAATGCATCATTGACTGACATGCAGATCACCTCGTCTACTCCTGCTTCTTTCAGTGCTGGTGTCAGCTGGTTGTAACGCGGTACGTGCGTTGATGAACAGGTTGGTGTGAATGCGCCTGGCAGTGAGAACACAACCACAGTTTTTCCCTTGAAAACTTCATCAGTAGTGACATCTACCCACTCGTGATTACGACGTGTGCGGAATGTGACCTGTGGTACTTGTTGTCCTTCGCGATTGTTAAACATATTCATATCTCCGTTAATTATCTGAATCGACGTTGAGTTCGATTTGTTGGTACGGGAGTTAGTATGGGGTAGGGAAAGAAATAGGGAAAATCGTTTAATACGATATGAATAAGAGGAATTGACGATAATAGGTGTTATGTCTCTTAAGTCAGCACATAGGCCTGTACAATGACTTTGAGTGTTTTAGTTGTTTGGAATCTTTATGCAATCTGATAATGGTGGGGACGATTTCTCTAAAGTGGTACTGACGGCAGAGGATGGTGCACAAGCTGAAATCTATTTATATGGCGCCCATGTTACCGACTGGTGTCCAGCGGGAGATGACGAACGACTGTTCCTTAGTGAACGAGCGGAGTTTAGTGAAGGCACGGCTATTCGCGGTGGTGTACCTGTCTGTTTCCCACAGTTTGCCGATGAAGGGCCTTTTCTCAAGCATGGTTTTGCACGTCTTGGCCTATGGGAACTAGTGAGCACCAAATAGGAGGGGGATTCGGCGCAAGCCGTTTTCCAACTGGAAGATTCCATTGCTTCGCGTGCCATGTGGCCACATGCATTTCGGGCCACCTTGACTGTCACAGTGGGTGGACCACATTTGAAAGTTGAGTTCAGTATCCAGAATACTGGAACGACTTCATTTCATTTTACCGGTGCCTTGCACACATATTTAGGTGTGCGTGATATCGCAGCGACAGTGGTGGAGAACCTGGGTGGCTGTCATTATCGTGAGTCAGCAAAGGGTATACAGGACGTTATACAGGTCGATCCGGAACTCTCTTTCACAGACGAAGTCGACCGCATCTACATGCGGGCTCCAGGGCAAGTGGCCATGCGCGAACCCGGGCGACGAATGGTCGTGAAATCGTCCGGTTTTCCTGATGTAGTGGTGTGGAACCCTGGTCCGGAGAAGTGTGCAGCGCTTGGAGATATGGATCCTGAAGGTTATCGTCGCATGCTATGTATTGAAGCACCTGTGATCAGTGAGCCGCCGGAGGTTTTGGCAGGTGAATCCTGGTATGGCTCACAAGAGCTAACTGCACAATAATCGATTGGGCATCCGTTCAGTTGCCTGGCAGGCTACCTTTTGATCAACTTCACTGTATTTGGCAGTCTGCTTCGTATGATTTCGGCAAAGGCGCTCAGAGCCGCACGCCGTGGAAAGCTGCTGCGAAACACCAGCGAAATTCGTCGTGACGCATTTTTGATATTGAGCGGGTGGGTGACAATACCGCTTCCGCTCGCCCATGAGCCACCGAGTGCGAGTGCCGGAATCAGCGTGATGCCATAACCTGCCTTGACCAACTGGATCAGGGTTTCCAGGCTGGCAGCACGCAAATCAGCCATTTCTCCTTCACTCTGGCGTTCACTGATATGGCAGACATCCATTGCCTGTTTCGCAAGGCAGTGTCCCTCGGACAGAAGCAGCAAGGTCTCCTTGTCGATATCGGTACGCGTGATTTTCTCCTTGTTATAGAAACCGTGCTTGCGCGGAAAGGCGACCCAAAATGGCTCATCAAAGAGCGGAATTGATTCCAGAGAAGGCTCTTTGGTAGGTGTTGCAAGCAGGGCGACATCGATCTCGTGATTGTGCAACCGGGTTAACAGTGTCTCCGTCATTTCTTCAGAGAGTATCAACTGCATCTGCGGATGCTCTTTTTTGAGTGGTGCGAGGATCAATGGCATCAGGTAGGGGCTGATGGTTGGTATCGCGCCAACACGCAAGGGCCCTGCGAGCGGGTCCTGGTGCGCGCGTGCAACTTGTGCGATAACATCGGCTTGTTCCAGTATCTGTCTCGCATGTGACAGGATTTCGCTTCCGATTGCTGTAATCTCAACAGAGCGGTTGGTGCGTTCGAATAGTGTGACTCCGAGCTCTTCTTCGAGTTTTTTAATCTGTCCGCTCAGGGTTGGCTGGCTTACAAAACAGCGTTCTGCAGCCTTGCTGAAGTTGTTGGTTTCTGCGACTGCAACAAGGTAATTGAGATCCCGGAGATTCATGGTTTAACTATTGGTAGAAACGATAATTAAAGTATATATTAAAGAAATTGCTTATCAAATAAAGATGTGATGAGAGTGAATTTTAAAACAAGCCTGCTTGAAGAGAGCGTCGAGGAACTCAAGCAGTCTCTCAAACGGGAGATAGAGCAGATGGATCATGCTGCATTACCGTTGCAGCAGGGGATGTCTCAAAGCAGCTATGTGAGTGATTCGCCTTTTTCCGTTGTGGTGCTGGAGTTGCACAGATCTGACGAGGAGATCCGCCTTAAAGCGGGTATCTTCTTTGCAGGGATCATTTCCGGCAGCTGTTGCGCGGATGATCCAACACCCTGCGATGAACTGACTGAATATTGTGAGCTCGAGTTTTTGATCAATCCCGACGATGGTGAGGCAGAGATCAGGCTGCTGGAGTGATTTCACCATGCAGCAGGTTGCTGCCACTGTCACTGCCGGTAATCTTGATCATGGTGACAGTCGTTTCGAGGCTGTCACGACTCGCAGTGATTCGTACGCGGTGATAATTTGGCGTGTAGCCCCAGTACCAGTCGCCGTTCTCATCCTGTGAACGTGTCTCAATCAGTACCTCCTGTTGTGTACCAATCATGGTATCGAGACAGCGCTGTTTCATTTCGTCTGCAAGAGCGTGCAGCTGCTGGCTGCGTGAGCGTCTTGTTTCATCATTGACGGCATTCGGAAGACGTGCCGCCTTGGTACCCGGGCGTGGTGAATAGGAAAAGATGTGGATGTGACCGAAATCGAGCCTCTCAAGGTAATCCATTCCCTCTTGCCATTCACTGTCAGTTTCACCGGGAAAGCCGACGATAATGTCAGTGGTAATGTTCAGCCCGGGTATCATTTTCCTGGCCTCGGAGAGCAGGCTGCTGAACTCTGCCGTTTTACAGCGACGTGCCATGCGTCGCAGCACCGTGTCGCAACCACTCTGTAGTGGCAGATGCAGGTGCGGCATCAGGCGCGGATTATCGAACAGCGACCAGAAGTTATCAGGGATATCCCACGGTTCGAGTGAGCCAAGACGTAAACGCGGAATCGATGTCTCCTTCAACAGGCGCTCAACCAGCTGGCCGAGATTGCTGTCACAATCACTGCCATAACCACCAAGATGAACGCCAGTGATAACGGCTTCCTGTACACCTTGTTGATGTAATGCATTAATCTCGTCAATTATCTCCTGTGGCGGGCGGCTGCGTTCTTCGCCACGTGCCTCCGTGACGATGCAGAAGGTGCACTTATAACGGCAGCCGTCCTGCACCTTGATAAAAGCACGTTGCCTGCCACGTGCGAACAGCAGGTTTTCACCCGGCTCTGTCGCTGTGTCCGGCATTGAGAGGGTATCGAGTTTTTCCGCGACAATTTCCGGTAAGCGGTCCTTGTCACGATTTTCGATCAACAGGTCGACTCCGGGAATGCTTTTGATCTCAGCCGGATTCAGCGAGGCGTAACAGCCGGAAACGACCAGTTTTGCCTGTGGATTCGAGCGCTGTACACGACGGATCAGTTTGCGTGATTTGCGTACAGCTTCCTCCGTAACAGCACAGCTGTTGACCACAACCAGGTCCGCCTCGTCAGGTTGAGCAGTAACTGCATGCCCCTGGTGGCGAAATTTACGTGCCCATGTTTCCAGTTCGGCTTCGTTAAGGCGACAGCCTAGGGTTTTTAGATGTACTTGCATGCTGATTTCAGGATGTGGTGATTTGTGTTGATTCAGAGTGTTGATCGAGTGACAGTTCGAGCTGATCACCTGCATTGAGTGAGCCGACGCCTGATGGTGTACCGGTTAGTACCAGGTCGCCCGGTTCAAGCGTGAAATAGCGGCTGATGTAACTGATCAGGGAGATGGCACCACGAATCATCATCCTGGTATTCGCCTGCTGGCGTACTTCACCATTGATGACGAGTTGCAGCTCTGCATTGGCCGGATCGATTGTATCAGCAGGAAGAACTCTGCCCAACGGGCAACTGCCGTCCCAGGATTTTGCCATTTCCCATGGCAGCCCCTTGTTCTTGACCTCTTCCTGTACATCTCGCAGGGTAAGGTCGAGAGCGAGTGCATAACCTCTAATCGCATCTGCAACCGCATCTTCATCGACACAGCTGATCTCTTCTGCAATTAACACGGCGAGTTCGATTTCAAAGTGCACGGCGCCCCGGTCAGTCGGGATGACCACGGGTTCGTGCAATGGCCTGAGTGCCGTGGAGGGCTTCATGAAGATGACCGGCTTGTCAGGAACCGGATTGTTCAGCTCTTCTATATGCGCATGGTAATTGCGTCCAATGGCAACGATCTTTCCCGCATTCAGGTCAATGCGACTGCCATCCTGATCAAGGAATTTGAAACTGTTTGTCATATCTAACTCTTAGATAACCAATGCGGCTGCCAGCAGCGCGGGCGTGACGAGATTGACGACAACGTTCAGCCCCATCGCCTGCGCCAGTTGCGGAATGTCGTCAGCATGACGAAAGCTGTCACGTACTGAAATGAGAGCAGGGACAAGCGGAATGAGCGCCAGCAGTGAGAGTAGCGGGAAATGGCCTGTCGCTATGCCCAGCGGGATTATTGCGAAGGCCAGCAGTGTGAAAGCTGCATAGATCAGGCTGCTTTTACTGCGGCCAATCATAATCGGGTAATTCTTGCGTCCAACCTGTATGTCAGCCTCAACATCCGGATACTGGTTCAACAGTAGCAGGTTGTTGACCAGGAAAAAGGGAATTAACGAAGCGATGATGGCAGTTGTTGAGATGCTTCCACTCAATACATACACGCTGCCGATAATCATCAGCGGGCCAAATGCAATGCCTGGTGCGAGCAGCGAAGAAAAAGGAGAGCGTGTAATCAGGTGTGTGTAAGTGATGATGAGCAACACACCGACAGCACCGATGACCAGAGGAACCATGCCATGGATGGCGGTGAAATAGAGTCCGATTCCGATGCAGGCGGCAAGAGAGACTATCGCCATCAGGAGGACATTATTATCCAGGTCCGGGTGTGTTGGTAGCAGGCCGCTACCGCCACTGAACGGTGTTCTTTCTGTCAACTCATCAAGACCGCTCCTGAAATCGAAATATTCATTGAATGCATTCACACTGATATGCGAGGCGATACCTGCTAAGAGGATCAGAAACACATCGACAAGGTGGACATCAACACCTGGTGTGGAGAGTGCAATAGCGACTCCGAGCGAGATGCAGGAGAGTGTCAGAATCAGGAATGGCGGCCTGGCCGAGCGTGTTGTGAGCAGCAGTGCTTCAGTATTCATTGATTTCCAATATGTTTATAGAGCAGGGGGACAAGTATAAGGCTTATCAGGGTTGAGAACAGTAGTCCTGTTACCAGTACAACAGCCAGAGGCTTGAGCATTTCCGAACCGCTGCCGTATGCAAGAGCAAGCGGCATCATTCCAACCACGGTGGTCAGTGTTGCCATCAGGATCGGTTTCAGGCGTAGGCCTGCCGCTTCAATGATGGCGTCGTCGCGCTGCATGCCTTTGTTGCGCCTGTTTTCTATGGTCGTGACAAGTACGATGGCGTTGTTAACGACGATGCCGGCGAGCATGATCATGCCGATCCATACCGGCATGGTGATGTCGATGCCCCATAGCCACAGGCCAATGACAACACCGATACCTGAGAATGGCACGCCAAACATGATGACAAGCGGGTTACGCAGGGATTCGAACTGGACTGCCATGACAACGAGAACCAGGAACAGGGCCAGGGCTAGAAGAATCGTGCCCAGTGCCTGCCCCTCTTGCAAAGCCTGCAGGCTACCTGCCTCGGCGATTGAGTAGCCTTCCGGCGTTTCGACTTTTTCACTAATGGTTAGTGCCTGGCGTATCGCCTGTTCCAGTGACAGCTCTTCCGAGAGGGAGGCGTTCACTTCAACCGCACGTTGCTGGCGATCACGGCGGATAGAGCCGGGAGCTGCCTCAATGCGAATTGTTGCCACGTCGCCGAGACGAATAATGTTATCTCCTGCGAGTAGCTGGATATTTGCAACATCTGACGGGCTGCGCCATTGCTCTCTGTCCATGCGTACCACGACATCAATTCCACGGTCCCTGTCGTACAGGGTGGTGACGGTTTTTCCGTCCATTGCGATGCGCACGGCATCACCAATCGTGGTGCTGTCGAGCCCGGCTCTTGCTGCCTTGTCACGATCGATGCCAATTAACATCTCACGGGTGGTCTCTTCACCTGAGTGACGGACATTGGTCAGTCCATCGACCTCTTTGAGTTCATCAACAAGGCGATTGCCGATATCGTTGAGTGTGTCGATGTCCGGACCACGTATTTTCAGAGACAGATCATCTTCACCCTGACTGATGCGCAAGCCGCGAATTGCACGTACGAAGGCACGCATCTGTAGTCCGGGGATCTGCTCGCTAGCGAATTTCTTCTTGAACTGTTTAACCCATTCACCGGCTGACAGGTCACGCTGTCCCTTGGGCACCAGTTGTACCTGGATTGACGTTCGGTTGGCATTTTCATAACTGGAGCGTCCGAAAACAAAACCGCCGACGGTGGTGAATATCGACTGTACGCCCGGCATGCTTGCGACAATCTCTTCACTCTGTGATGTCATACGTTCCATTTCGGTAATCGAGGTGCCGCTGTCAGATGTCAGGGAGATGCGTACCAGGCCTTCATCCATGCGCGGCAGCAGGTTGCTTGGCAGTTGACAGAATGGCTGCATCAAGTAGACCAGCAGAACGACCATACCTCCCAGCAACACCAGTTTGAGTGTTGTTGGCAGATGCAGAAGCTTCTTCAGTCCACTACGGTAGAGACCTGTTAGTGCATTGAGAGGGCGCTGTAGCAGGCTGTGATTCTCTTCGGCCTTGGTGAATCGTCCTGCCAGTGCAGGTACAAGGGTCAGTGCAACAACCATTGAGGCAATGACAGCGGCTGTAATAGTGAAGATAAGCTCGCGAAAAATCAGGCCGATGAGCCCGCTGAGGAAAAAGAAAGGCACCACGGCAGCCAGGTTTGTCGATGTTGAAGCGATAATCGCACTGGTTACCTCGGTGGCAGCTTCCGATGCGGTCGACTTCATCATCTGGTGACGATGAATGTTCTCGAGCATGACGATGGTGCTGTCGACCAGCATACCGATGCCAAGGGCCAGCCCACCCAGTGTCATTATGTTCATGTTGAGACCGGCGGCGGACATCAGTGCAAATGTAATCAGGGTAGCAACAGGAATTGCCGTGCCAACGATCAGGGTGCGAAGCAGGCTGCCGAGAAACAGGTAGACCACGAGCATGGCGAGTGTTGCGCCACCAAGTGCTGCTGCTGTTGCATTGTTGATGGCATTCCGGATCGGTCCGGCCTGGTCTGTTACAGGTTCGACACTGATATCATCGGGAAAGAGTGACTGCTGCCTCATCTCCTGAAGCCGTGCTTCAACTGCATCAACCACCTCGATGGTATTCGCGCCCGGCTGCTTCTGTATTGAGAGTTTGACACCTGGGCGGCCGTTACTGCGCACGATCAGGCGTTGCTCCTCGGCGGTATCGAGCACTTTTGCGACATCGGCAAGATGAATTGTCTTGCCGTCACTGGTTGACCCGATCTCCAGTTCGCGGATCTCATCAACTGTCTGGTAACTGCCGACAGTTCTGCCTGCAATCTCCTCGACCCGGGATTGAAGGCGGCCTGCAGGTGTATCCTGGTTGTTCCTGGCAATCTCGTCAGTAAGCTTGATGACATCAAATTTCATCGATTCAAGCTTGTGCGGATCAATAATGATCTGGATTTCCCGTTTCAGTCCGCCGCCGATTTCAGCTGCGGCGATACCGGGAAGATTCAGCAGGGACGGGCCGAGGCTGTAATCGGTCCATTCACGCACCTCGACCGGCGACCGCAACGAGGATGACACAAGGATTTCCATCACCGGCAACTGGAATGGATCACGTTTATAAATTGTTGGCGGGTCGATAGTGTCCGGCAGAAAGCGTTTGGCGCGGTCAAGGCGGGTGCTTGCATCACGCAACGCAATATCGATATCCTTGCTGTAGGCAAAACTCAGATCGACTGATGACCGGCCCTCGGTGGTGGTCGACTGGACATAGATGGCGTCTTCGGTAATTGCCAACTGCTCTTCAAGCTGGCGCGTGACCTGGTCTTCCATGATACTTGCCGGCACGCCCGGATCCATCACGCGTACACGCACTTCCGGATAGATGATGTGCGGTAGCAGGTCAATGCGCAGCTGCAGAAAGGCGACGATGCCGAGAACCACGACGGCAAGCGTCAGCATGATCACCCCGATAGGATGACGGATGGACCATGTGCTTGGAGATGTGTGGTGATCGCTCACTGTTGTGAGTCGTCCTGCGCTTCGACAATTGTCACTTTAGCGCCATTTTTCAGTCCAAGGAAGCCGCGTGTGATGACCTCGTCGCCATCCTCGATTCCATCGATGATGGCAATGCCGTCAGGCCAGTATTCGCCCGGGACTATATCCTGTTCTACAGATTTACCATCTTTAATAAGATAAACCCAGTTGCGCTCCCTGTTCTGTTGCAAGGCAGAGTAGGGGATCAATAATATTTCATCTGAAGTAATCGCCAGACGCAGCGTTGCTCGCTGGCCTGACTTGATGCCGCTCGGCAATTCGTCGAAACCTACCTCGACAGTGCCCTGTCCCGTGAGTGGGTCGATAGTCGGATGGATACGAATGATTTTGGCCGGGTGCCACTGCTGGCCAAGTGCATCGATCTGTACTTCGACGGCATCGCCTTTATTCACTGAAGGAAGCAGGAGTTGTGACAGGGTGACCTCGATAACGAGTGACAGTGGATCAATAACTGTCAGCAGGTGCCGGTTTTTCTCCGCAAAATCCCCGGGTTCAACCAGGCGCTCTGTGATCAGGCCATCAAAGTCTGCATGGATTCGGGTGCGTTGCAGGCGCACCGCGAGTTCATCAATATCTGCCTTGGTGACTGCAACCTCGGTACGTGCTGCAATCAGGGCATCTTCGGAGATGGCATTGGTTTTGATCAGGCGTTCGAGACGCAACAGGTTTTTCTCTGCCTCGTCGAGTTGTGCTGCTGCCTTGCGCTGTGCAGTGAGCAACAGTTCGTCATCGAGCCTGACAAGCATTTCGCCCTGGCTGACTGCATCACCTTCATACCAGGGTATCTCCTTGACCTGGCCTTCTTCGAGGTTATGTACGTGGATAATGCGTCGGACGCGCAGGTTGCCACTGCGTTCGATCTGCTGCTGCTGGGCGCCCCTGACAACTTGCGTGGTTGTCACCAGTTGCTGCTTCTTATTGCGCTGCTGCTGTTTTCCCTGTTCGGCTTTTTCACACGCGCCAAGAACTCCGGTAAGCAGAAGCAGGATAAGTAGTTGCAGGAGCACTCTCAGTGTCATGATTTCAATTCTCAATAGATTTCGTAGTGCTTGATGTCGCGCTTGATGTTCCGTTGCACGATGATTCCCTCAACTTTCCAGTTGAGTCCCTCCAGCGGGATATCCGGATACTCGCTGTTGACCGCGACTAGGCGCTCACCCTTGTCATCATTCATATACTGGCGGAACCACCTTGAGCCCTCGATGTCCGCCATGACATAGGCCTCGTTGCTGCACTTGTCATTGGGTTCGATGATGATGATGCACTTGTCCGGGAACTCGGGCTCCATGCTGTCTCCAAGTACCTGCAGTGCAAAGGGCTCGGAGCTGGAGCAGCTGCTGAGGCTGCTGTCGTCTTGTTGCTCCTGGCCGGGTATTTCAATTTTTACTTCAGGGAATTCACTCATAACGATTTAACAGATTTCAACGTCTCGTAATTGTATAATCGGATATTGTCCGCTCTTTTTCCATTTGTACAACCCCTGAGGGAGTGATCCTATGGGGTTAATCACTGAATAACAGGCTGTCTAAAGACCTCAAATGCACGGCATGAACAGAAACAGCATCGACGACGCTGCTGACCACTTCAGTTGGCGTAGTCTCAATAGCGTAACTCCTTTTCTATGGGAGTACCGCGGGCGAGTACTGATTGCGCTGCTGTCGCTGGTTCTCTCAAAGCTTGCCTTTGTTGGTGTGCCACTGCTGATCAAGGAGATTATTGATCACCTTGAGAAGGTGCAAGCCGATACGCTGCTTGTCGCACCGGTTGCCCTGGTACTGCTTTATGGACTTCTGCGGCTGCTCGCATCACTCTTCAACGAATTGCGTGATGCTGTGTTTGCGCGTGTGCGCTACCACGCCATGCGGCGTCTCTCGACACAGGTTTTGCAGCACCTTCACAAACTCTCCCTCGGCTTTCATCTTGAACGCCAGACCGGCGGTATCAGCCGTGACCTGGATCGTGGTGCACGCTCGGCAAGTACGATTCTCAATTACCTGGTTTTCAATATCATCCCGACCGGGATCGAATTTTTACTGATTGCGGCTATTTTTCTGACACTCTACGACGTCACTTTCTTTCTCGTCGTCGCCGGTGCAATCCTTGTTTACTTCATTTTTACCTTTGCCGTTACCGAGTGGCGCATGGATTTCCGCCACCGCATGAACAGGCTCGATTCTGAAGCGAATAACATGGCTTTTGACAGTCTCATCAATTACGAGACGGTCAAGTATTTCGGCAATGAAGACCTTGAAACCAACCGTTACGACGATACGCTGAAAAAGTGGGAACAGTGGGGAGTCAAGACCCAGACATCCATGTCGCTGCTCAATTTTGGTCAATCAGCGATAATCGGTCTCGCAGTGACCCTGGTGATGTGGTACGCGGTGCAGGGTTTTGTTGAGCAGCGTATGCAGATCAGTGACCTGGTGCTGGTGACAACCCTGATGATCCAGGTATTCATACCTCTCGGGTTTCTCGGTATAGTCTATCGACAGGTGAAATACACACTTGCCGATATGCAGCGCCTGTTTGACCTGTTACAGCAGATTCCAGATGTGCAGGATGTCGCCGATGACAGGGATATCCAACTCGACGGTGGTGAGATTCGTTTTGAAAATGTCGATTTCAGCTATCAGCCGGAGCGTCGCATACTGCAGCAAGTCTCATTTACTGTTGGCGCCGGTGAGAAGGTCGCAATTGTTGGTCACTCGGGTGCGGGTAAATCGACACTGTCACGCCTGCTGTATCGCTTTTATGATGTAACTGCTGGTGACATCCTGATTGATAACCAGTCGATCAGCAAAGTGACCCAGGAGAGCTTGCGCAGGGCAATCGGCATTGTTCCGCAAGACACTGTGCTGTTCAATGACACGATCTATTACAACATCTCATATGGTCGTCCTGACGCGAGCAGGGAAGAGGTGGTCAGGGCGGCTGATATGGCACATATCCGTGGTTTCATTGAATCACTACCCAAGGATTGGGATACGGTTGTCGGCGAGCGGGGCCTGAAACTTTCGGGTGGTGAAAAGCAGCGAGTTGCCATTGCCCGTGCGATTCTCAAGCAGCCCGTTATTCTTATTTTTGACGAGGCGACATCGTCACTGGACAGCAAGACCGAACAGGCAATACAGGAGACATTACGAGAGGTTGCCCAGCATCACACCACCCTGATTATCGCGCACCGACTCTCGACAGTTGTTGATGCAGATCGGATACTGGTTATGGAGCAGGGACGTATCGTCGAGCAGGGAAGACACCAGCAATTGCTTCGTGAAAACGGCATCTATGCTGACATGTGGGAGTTGCAGCAGCGTGAGGAAGAAGAGCAGGAGGCTGAGTCATGAAGGTTTATCTCGTTGGTGGTGCGGTCAGGGATCAACTCCTCGGTTTGCCTGTCAGGGAGCGTGACTGGCTCGTGCTCGGCGCCACCCCTGAAGAGATGCTGGAGCAGGGTTACACACCTGTCGGAAAAGACTTTCCAGTCTTTCTGCATCCGCAAACCAAAGATGAGTATGCTCTCGCACGTACCGAGCGCAAGAGTGGACATGGTTACCAGGGCTTTGCTTTTCATGCTGCACCTGACGTAACCATTGAAGAGGATCTGCTACGTCGTGACCTGACAGTCAATGCGATGGCCATGGATGACGACGGTAACCTGATCGATCCATATGGTGGACAACAGGATCTGCAGCAGCGTCTGCTCAGGCATGTTTCGCAAGCATTCACGGAAGATCCTGTACGTGTACTGCGAATTGCCCGCTTTGCTGCAAGATTTGCCGCACAGGAGTTTTGTGTTGCAGATGAGACAAAGGCATTAATGCGCAGTATGGTCGATTCCGGTGAACTCGACTACCTGGTGTCTGAGCGTACCTGGGCGGAGACCTGTAAGGCCCTGGCAACCGATTCGTCATCGCGCTATTTTGAAACCTTGCGAGAATGCGGTGCATTGCAGTTGCTGTTTCCTGAAATCGAGCGTCTCTACGGAGTGCCACAACCTGCAAGACATCATCCGGAGATAGATACGGGTGTACACACCATGATGGTGCTGGAACAGGCAGCAAGACTTTCAAGCGAGCCGCGTGTACGATTTGCAGCATTGCTGCATGATCTTGGTAAGGGGATGACCGACAGCAGTCAGTGGCCGCGACACCATGGTCACGAAAAGAGCGGCGTCAGGCTGGTCAAGCGGTTGTGTGAACGTTTGCGTGTGTCCAATGACTTTCGTGAACTGGCGGTGATTGTCGCCGAGTATCATGGGCACTACCGGCGCGTAACAGATGAACTGCGTGCCGACACCATCAGCAGAACACTGGGTGCGCTGGATGCATTCCGACGCCCCGAGCGTTTCGAGGAGTTTTTACTCGCCTGTGAGGCCGATCTGCGTGGACGCGCAGGATTTGAAAACCAGGCAACACCGCATGCCGATACTTTCAGACGCTTGTACAAGGTCGCAAGCAAGGTCGATATAGGGGCGATTGTCGATAGTGGGGCAAAGGGAAAAGAGATCGGCGAAGCGATCGAAAAACTTCGTATCAGGGAGATCGAGACAGAACTTGGCAAGATAAGGACAAAAGAGAGCTGATGCAGAGCGAAGGCAAAAAAATCAGGGAGATATTAAAGAGAGCGCGTTTGATCTATCCGTTCGCTTTCAGCCTGCTTGGCCTGGTACTGGTCTACATAGCCGCTTTCGTGCACATCCGTTCAATGGGCATGATGAGCACTGACCTTGGTCTTTTGATACTGGCTGTGAGCATGACTCTGGTCGGTGTTATTACATCCGCAGTGTTGTTAAAAAACCAGTTGTTACGCCCGCTTGCACGACTGCAGGAGTCGGTTTCACAGGTGTGCCAGGGTGAGCCGGGTGCCCAGGTTCTGCATGAAGACCTCGGTGTTCTTGAACATCTTTCTCACGATATAGATTCAGTCTACGGGGAGCTTAGCGAGCTCTACGAGGATATGGATAATCGTGTTGAGCGCCAGACACGCCGGCTGGCACAAAAAACGGCATCACTGAAAATTCTTTATGATGTCGCTGCCAGTATCAATCAGAGTGAAACCCTTGATGCGTTACTGTTGCGTTTTCTACGTATCTTCAAGGAGATGGTTAACGGAAAAACAGCGACAGTTCGCCTTGTCAGTCGTGACGGGCGTATGCGGCTTGTCGGTGCTATCGGACTTGATAACAAGGTTGCCAAGGAACAGGATTTGCTGCCGGTTCAGTTGTGTCAGTGCGGCAAGGCACTTACCAGTGCCGACCTGTTATGCGAACATGACGCCGAGGCCTGTTCCAGGATGAATAACCGGGTGATGTTCAGTGCCGAGCAGGTTGAGGTTATCAGTGTACCGCTTGAGTATCATGATGACACGCTTGGCATCTATACTATCTATGTTGAACAGCCCGGGGTCTCGGGGCGTGAAGATATCATGGAGCTTCTGACTACAATCGGTAGTCACCTGGGTATCGCTATCGCCAAGCAGCGTTCAGACGAGGAGGCACACCGTCTATCGATCGTCGAGGAGCGAACTGCACTGGCGCATGAACTGCACGATTCGCTCGCACAGACACTTGCGGGATTGCGTTTCCAGGTTCGTATGCTTGCTGATACCCTGACACAGAATCAGGATTATGCCGCTGCAAGCCGTGATCTCGAACGTATAAAAAACGGGCTTGATGAGGCCAATCGTGAGCTGCGAGCCCTGCTCGGCAACTTTCGCGCACCGATTGATCAGCGCGGCCTGTTACCTGCATTACGACGCATGACTAACCGCTTCTCAGAGGAGACCGGAATCCAGGTTTTTCTGCAGCTCAACTGCCGCAGTCTGCGTTTGCATCCGAGCGAGGAAATGCAGATGGTGCGTATTGTGCAGGAGTCACTCGCCAATATCCGCAAGCACGCGCAGGCACACATGGTACGCGTGATGTTAAGCTGCCGTGATGAAGAGCTGCAACTGTTGATAGAAGATGATGGTGTCGGCTTTGTACAGGCGCCGATTGGCAGTCCCGGAGAACATATCGGGCTGTCTATCATGGAAGAGCGTGCACGACGCATGGGTGGAGAGTTACGTATTGAGAGTGAGCCCGGCGAAGGTACGCGTGTTGAAATGTTTTACCGTCCGACTCCTGCGATAGCCCAGGCTGAATAAATAAACGATTGAGTAGAATTATGCGAGTCTTGTTGATTGATGATCATGCACTGTTCCGTATTGGCTTGCGAGAGCTGCTGGAACGCCGTGGTATAGAGGTGGTTGCCGCAGTCGGGGATTGTGATGATGGTATGGAGCTGGTTGATACATTAACACCCGATGTTGTGCTGCTCGATATGCGTATGCCACAGATGAGTGGTATCGATGTGCTGCAGAAGATGCGTCAGAGCCATCCTCAGATGCGCATCGCGATGCTGACAACCAGCCAGGACGAGAGTGATGTACTGGCTTCATTTCAGCACGGTGCCGACGGTTATCTTCTCAAGGATATGGAGCCGGATGAATTGATCGACTCACTGGGTCAGATTCTCGATGGTGTAACCGTGGTGTCGCGTGAACTTACCGGAATACTTGCGCGTGCAGCGGTACAGAAAGAGGATGAGCCGGAGCAGGAGAGCGAAACCGGGGGTGATCTGTTTGGTGAACTGACGCCGCGCGAACGCGAGATTCTCTGTCACCTGGCAGAGGGGCAGAGCAACAAGGTGATTGCACGCCATCTCGGTATTTCAGACGGTACCGTCAAACTTCACGTCAAGGCGATCTTGCGTAAACTGGATGTCCATTCGCGCGTCGAAGCTGCTGTTATGGCGGTTGAGGCAGGCTTCTGTCACCGTAACAGCTGACAGATCTCACATCTTATTCCGTAGGCCGCCCGGTTTTTGGCTGAGTTAACCGGCTTCTTCCATCGCTTGAGGGAGCCAGGGTTTCTCGTCAACCTGCTCATCCCAGCGATTAACGATCCGGCAGAAGAGTTCGGCGGTCTGATCAGCGTCATAGATAGCCGAATGCGCCTCACTGTTGCTCCACTCCATACCACTCAATTGTGCTGACACGGCCAATACTGTGTGTCCGACTGCAAGTGCCGCCAGTGAAACAGTATCGAGCGTTGAGAAAGGGTGGAAAGGATTGCGTTTGTAGCTACAGCGATCAACGGCAGCATTGATAAAGCCCAGATCAAAAGGGGCATTGTGACCGACCAGGATGGCGCGATTACAGCCATTTTTCTTGACGGCATGCCTGACAGGCTGAAAACAGAGCTGCAGAGCTTCTCTTTCAGGGAGTGCACCGCGTAGCGGGTTTTCAGGATCGATACCATTGAAAGCGAGAGCCTTGGGATCGAGATTGGCTCCTTCAAATGGCTCAACATGGCACGCAACTCTTTCATCTGCATGGAGTTTTCCATTGTCATCCATGTTGATGGTGACCATCGCCATTTCCAGCAGGGCATCAGTTGCCGCATTGAAACCGGCTGTTTCAACATCAACAATAACGGGCAAAAAACCGCGGAAACGGCTCGCAATAGTGGGCTTGGCTTGTGACATGGGGGCAGAATAACAGAGTTGGACCGGATTTATGCGAAAAACAGGGTGAAAGTCGATTGCTGTTTTCAAAACCTGAGTCTACAATCAGAGTCCTTATTAAAACAAAAAACAGGATTCTTAAAGTGATGAGGAAGCACTACCTCAACATGTTTTTCTCCATGGTGCTCGTTCTGGGGGCTTTTTCTCTCCCGGCAGCTGCACAGGAAGTCACATCACCGCCAGCAGTTACTCAAGAAGTTGTAGTTGATGAAGTCGAGATCAAAGATCCGTGGATGGGATTCAACCGTTCCATGTACAAGTTCAACGATGGGCTGGATAAGGCGATTATCGCACCTGCCGCAAGAGGCTACCGGGCTGTTGTACCCAAGCCAATCAGGCAAGGCGTGAGCAATTTTTTCGAGAATCTTGCTGACATAATCACTGCGATTAACAATCTTCTGCAGGGCAAGCCGAAAGAGGCGCTCTCGGATACTGCCAGGGTGCTTGTCAATACAACACTTGGTGTTGGTGGTCTGTTTGACATCGCTTCGCGAATGAACCTGGAAAAGCATCACGAGGACTTCGGGCAAACCCTGGCTGTGTGGGGAGTCAAGAACGGCCCTTATATCGTACTGCCAATATTTGGCCCTTCAACACTGAGGGATACCACTGGAACAATCGTGGATGTCACTCTTCACCCTTTAAGCGGTGTTGAAGAAACCGAGATTGTTTATAGTACTGTTGGACTTTATGTCGTTGATGAGCGTGCCGAGTTGCTCGAGGCTTCGGATATCATAGAGCAGGCAGCGCTTGATCCATATGTTTTTCAAAGAGACGCGTATTACCAGTCGCGTCAACATGCTATCAAGGATGGTGATTCAAAGCATTTCTCAGACTTTTAGGCATAAAGCACTCCTTAGCTTATGGATGAAATCAGGGAAAGTAATTTGAGTATTTAAGAAAATACTAGCGTTTCTGCCTTAACTGGGGTGTTAGCGTAGTAATGAATACTTCGGATGCCAGTAGGAATTATTTACAACAATAGAGTTTGGAGAGATATTTATGAAAAAAATCATAACCGCCGCTGCGATAGCAGCAATCATGGGCGCTTCATCTGCTGCAGTAGCAGAATGGGATATGCCATTCTTCGATGATAACGACAGCAACTATTACAACGATAACCGTTGGAACAACGACGGTTATGGTTACGGACGTGGTGATGGCCGTGGTTCAGGTCGTGGTCGCGGCAAAGGTCGTGGTAGCTTCAACATGAATTTTGATGCTGATGCTGATACCGATTGGGAAGGCGATGGCTTGAGCGATTATTACGGTCGTGGCTACAACAACTGGGATAACCGTTGGGATAACCGCTATCGCAGTGGCAATCGTTACTACCGTGGTGGACCATATGGTTACGGTCGCGCTCCTTACGGTTATGGCTATGGCCCTGGTCCTGCACCAGCAGCTCCGCGGGTCGCGCCATCTGCACCAGGTAACTGCGCACAGTAATTCCTGCGCTTTCCTGAGAAAAAACCGGGCGGATTATCCGCCCGGTTTTTTTATTGTCTGCCCGAATGTCGCTGCTCATCCATTGAATAAATTTAAACATAAACAAAATTAATTCATCTCATTAGTAATAAAATATTGCAATTTAAGAAAATACTTATATACTAATTCACACTGATATGGATGTCCCGGATCGACAGATTCATCTTCTTTTAAATTTTTTATGGAATTTACAATGAAAAAGATTATTACAGCAGCTGCAATTGCAGCAATCATGGGTGCTTCTTCAGCTGCAGTAGCAGAATGGGACATGCCTTTCTTTGGTGATGACAACGACAGCAGCTACTACAACGACAACCGTTGGAACAACGACGGTTACGGTTACGGACGTGGTGACGGCCGTGGACGTGGCAAGGGTCGTGGTAGCTTCAACTTCAACATGGATGCTGACGCTGATACCGAATTCGACGGTGAGACTGATAACTCTTACTACGGTCGTGGTTACAACAACATGGACAACCGTTGGGACAACCGTTACAACAGCTACAACGGTCGCTACGGCGCTCCTTACGGCTACGGTCCAGCTCCTTACGGACCAGCTCCTGTTGCTCCAGCTGCCCCTCAGGCACCTGCAGCTACTGGTAACTGCCCACAGTAAGTCATACTGGCAGTTAGCTGATAAAAACACCGGGCGGGGTAACCTGTCCGGTGTTTTTTTATGCAATCGATTTACGGCATTATTTCCAGGTGATTAAGGCATATTCAATCAATCAAATCGTTTACATAAGAAAAAATAATTAAAATAAATATTGCAAAATAAGAAAATACTAATAAACTTATCAGTAACGAAAGCGGCACAGCCGTTTAAACAGTTTTTAACAGATTGAGTCTTCTACGGAGATTGAAATGAAAAAGATCATTACTGCAGCTGCTATTGCCGCAATCATGAGTTCTTCTGCTGCCATTGCTGACTGGGACATCCCTTTCTTCAGCGATAACGATGATTGGGATATTCCTTTCTTCAGTGACGATGATGATTACTACAACGATAACCGTTGGTACAACGATGGCTACGGTTATGGACGTGGCGACGGCAATGGTCGTGGACGTGGCCGCGGACGTGGCAGCTTCAACTTCAGCATGGATTTCGACTTTGACGTTGATGCCGATTTCGATGGCGATACAGACAGCTACTACTACGGTAATGGTTATAACAACTGGGATAACCGTTACTACGCAAACAATGGCTACTACGGCGCTCCTTACGGCTATTACGCCCCAGTAGCAGCTCCAGCTCCCCAGGCCGCACCTGTTGCAACTGCAGCAGCTGCCGAGTAATCAAACAATTCATTATGCCGTCACCTTCGGGTGATGGCTTTTTATCAGAAAATACGAAGATATCCGTCTGTTTGTATCAACAGTTGCAGCAGACAGTCATTTTAGGAGAATAGTTATGTTTTCAGTAAAAAAACTCACCGCTGCAATCCTGTTGGCATCAATGGCTGGCACAGCTTCTGCTGACCAGACTGTAGAAGCCACAGCGGCTGATGTGGCTGCCAAGCCTGTTGTTGAAATGCCTGATTTCGAAGCAATTCGCAAGCAGTCAGAAGCTCGCCGTGCAGCTCTGAAGGCTGAAATGGAATCTCGCGTTGCTGCGCACAAGGCCGAGATGGACAAGCTCACCGCCGAGCATGAAACCGTTGTAGCAGTTGATTCTTCAATTGAAGAGTTTCGCAAGCAGATGGATGCTGAACGTGCAGAGATTGAAGCCGAGATGGAAGCACGCCGTGCAGCCCACAAGGCGGAAATGGACCAGCATCGTGAAGAGATCCGCAAGGAAATCGACGCCCGCCGTGCCGAAATGGATAAGCATTTCGAATCACTGCGCGCAGAAGCTGTTACCGGTAAGTAATAACAACAGCTGATCGATTCGCTTTAAGCGATTCTGGAAAAAGCCCCGTAAGGGGCTTTTTTTATGCGTACAGTTTCCAGCCAGGTGACTAATATGGGAGATATTCTCACGCATTTTACACCACTATCGGCTAATTACGCAGTATCAACAGTTTATTCATCGATACCCATGCAAAAACATGGATTAACTGCAACTTCCTGATTGCATTTGTGCAGTGCGTTTTGTTTAAATTTCCCCCCTGTATATAACAGTCTGTGATCAACCGATGCAATAACCTGTTTGCACAGATTCCGGTATTACCGGAGACTGTTGCCGGTTTGCAGGACGGTGACCCCGTCTCCAGATCGTTATTTAAGCGCAGCGTGGAAACTTCACGTATGCATTGGCTAAACACTGTCGAAGGATGAACCCACATGACAGACAATACGAAAGATGTAGACCCACAGGAAACGCAGGAGTGGATTGAGGCGCTTGACGCCGTCATCGAGCACGAAGGAACAGATCGTGCGCATTACCTTCTCGAGAAACTGATCGACAAGGCGCGTCGCCGCGGTGCCTACTTACCTTATTCGGCAAATACTGCCTACCTCAACACCATTCCTGAACATCTGCAGGAACGCTATCCGGGTGACCGGGCAGTTGAACGCCGCATTCGCTCGCTGACACGCTGGAATGCAATGGCGATGGTGGTGCAGGCGAACAGAATTTCTACAGAGCTCGGCGGCCATATCGCCAGTTTTGCTTCCAGTGCCACACTCTATGATGTCGGCATGAACCATTTTTTCCATGCCCGTGATGAGAATCATGGCGGTGACCTGGTTTTTTTCCAGGGACACTCAGCTCCCGGAATCTATTCGCGTGCTTATCTTGAAGGACGCCTGAGCAAAGACCAGATGCACAATTTTCGCCAGGAGGTTGACGGAGAGGGTCTTTCATCCTATCCGCACCCGTGGCTGATGCCAGATTTCTGGCAGTTCCCGACCGTCTCCATGGGACTTGGTCCGATCATGGCGATTTACCAGGCGCGCTTCATGAATTACCTGCATGACCGTGAAATGATCGATGCTGGTAAGCGTAAAGTCTGGGCTTTCCTTGGTGATGGCGAAACAGACGAGCCGGAATCTCTCGGTGCTATCACACTTGCCGGACGTGAAAAACTCGACAACCTGGTGTTCGTGGTCAACTGTAACCTGCAGCGTCTCGACGGGCCTGTGCGTGGTAACGGCAAGATCATCCAGGAGCTCGAAGCGATATTCCGTGGTGCCGGCTGGAATGTTATCAAGGTTGTATGGGGTAGCTTCTGGGATCCACTGCTGGCGCGTGATAAAAGCGGACTGCTGCGCAAGCGCATGGAAGAGTGTGTCGACGGCGACTACCAGGCCTACAAGGCACGCGGTGGTAAGTATACGCGTGAGCATTTCTTTGGTGAGTATCCTGAATTGAAGGAACTCGTCGCCAACATGAGCGATGAAGATATTTTCCGTCTTAATCGTGGCGGACACGATCCGGCGAAAGTTTTCTCTGCCTATTCAGCCGCAATGAACCACAAGGGACAGCCGACTGTCATTCTCGCCAAGACCGTCAAGGGTTACGGCATGGGTGAAGCGGGTGAAGGTCAGAACACCACGCACTCCCAGAAAAAGATGGGTGACAAGTCACTGCGTGCATTCCGCGACCGCTTCAATATTCCGATCCCGGATGATGAACTCAGTTCGACGCCTTTTTACAAGCCGGCTGAAGACAGCACCGAGGCCATCTACCTGAAAGAGCGCCGTGAGGCACTTGGTGGTTCATTCCCTTCACGTCTGGATGATGTCGAGACGCTTGAGATCCCACCTCTGGAGACATTCAAGTCACTGCTCGAAAGCAGTGGTGATCGAGAACTCTCGACCACCATGGTATTCGTGCGTTTCCTGACAACCCTGATTCGTGACAAGCAGGTTGGTAAGCGCGTTGTGCCGATTGTTCCTGACGAGGCACGTACCTTCGGTATGGAAGGCATGTTCCGTCAACTCGGTATCTACTCCTCTTCAGGTCAGCTCTATGAGCCCGAGGATTCAGATCAGCTGATGTGGTACCGCGAGGACTCCAAGGGACAGATTCTGCAGGAAGGTATCAACGAGGCCGGCGCCATGTCAGAGTGGACTGCTGCGGCAACCGCCTACAGCAACCACGGCGTGTCGATGATTCCGTTCTACATCTATTACTCGATGTTCGGTTTTCAGCGTATCGGCGACCTAGCATGGGCTGCTGGCGACATGCAGGCACGCGGCTTCCTGATCGGCGGTACTGCCGGTCGAACCACGCTGGCAGGTGAGGGATTGCAGCACCAGGATGGTCATGGACACCTGGTTGCAAGCACAATTCCGAACTGTGTCTCCTATGATCCCTGTTTTGCATACGAACTGGTCACTATCCTTCACGACGGCATGCGTCGCATGTACGTCGACAAGGACAGGGTGTTCTACTATGTCGCGGTGATGAACGAGAATTATGCCCAGCCCGCAATGCCGGAAGGCAGTGAAGAGGGTATTCTCAAGGGCATGTACCGTTTCAGTGAGGGCGGTAAGGCCAAGCAGCGTGTGCAGTTACTCGGTTCGGGCACCATCCTGCGCGAAGTGATTGCTGCAGCAGAACTGTTACAGAATGACTTTGGCATTGCTGCAGATGTGTGGAGTGTCACCAGTTTCAACGAACTGCGTCGTGACGGTATCGATACGGAACGCTGGAACATGCTACACCCTGATGAGGCCCCCAAGCGCAGCTATGTTGAAGAACAGCTGTCGGGAACAGAAGGGCCTGTCATTGCAGCAACGGATTACATCCGCACCTATGCAGATCAAATCCGTCCTTATATCGATCGCAGTTACTTCACACTGGGCACCGATGGTTTCGGCCGCTCGGATATGCGTGAAGCGTTGCGTCGTTTCTTCGAAGTCAATCGTTACTACATTGTTGTTGCTGCCCTCAAGGCGCTTGCCGATGATGGTGAAATTGCAGCCAGTGCAGTGAAAAAGGCGATTGAGAAATATGACATCAATCCGGAAAAACCTAATCCGGTAACGGTCTGATTGCGGAGAAACTGACAATGACGACAGAAATATTAGTACCCGACATTGGTGACTTCGCGGATGTCGAGATTATCGAGGTGCTGGTTTCACCGGGTGATACGGTCGATGCCGAAGATTCACTTATTACGGTTGAAAGTGACAAGGCATCGATGGAGATTCCCACGCCAAGCGCAGGCGAGATTGTATCGGTTGCCGTCTCTGTTGGAGACAGGGTAAGCGAGGGCAGCCTTCTGGTTACGCTGGAGGAGAGTGGTGACACATCTGCCAGCGTCGAAGAGGAGATAGTCGAAGCAAGGGAGTCTGATGAGGCATTTGCCGTTGCTGATGCAGTAGAAAACGCCCCGGCAGTTACCGAATCACCGCAGGCAGTTGAACTGAACGTACCTGATATCGGAGATTTCAATGATGTTGAAGTGATCGAGGTGCTGGTCTCGACTGGTGATACGGTAGAGAAAGAGCAGTCGCTGATCACGCTTGAAAGCGACAAGGCATCGATGGAGATACCATCGACTCACGCAGGAACAATTGAATCTGTTGCAGTGTCGGTTGGTGATCGTGTCAGTGAAGGTGATGTGTTCGCCATGATGACTGCCACCGGCGCTGCTGCTGCTCCGGCTGCTTCAAAGCCTGCCAGCGTACCTGCTCCACAGGCTGCTGCCAGCGAGCCATTGGCACCTGGTGACACACAGATGAAGCCTTCACCGGTTGAGCCGGCACCACCTGAACGCATAACCGGTGGTAAGGCACATGCCAGTCCTGCGATAAGGCAGTTTGCGCGTGAACTCGGTGTTGATGTCAGCAAGGTAGTCGGTACCGGACTCAAGGGACGCATCACTAAAGAGGATGTTCAGAATCACATCAAGCGTGTGATTGCTGAACATGACAGCGACAAGGCCAAGGGTGGATTTGGCCTGCCTGAAGCGCCCGATATCGATTTTTCCAAGTGGGGTGAAATCGAGGAGGTCGAACTCGGCCGTATCAAGAAGCTCTCTGGTGCGCACTTGCATCGTGCATGGCTGACGATTCCGCATGTCACCCAGTTTGATGATGCAGATATCACCGAGCTGGAGGCGTTCCGCAAAGAGTCGAAGGCGCGTGCAGAGCAGGCGGGTATCAAGCTGACTTTTATGCCATTTCTGCTCAAGGCGTGTGCCACGGCTCTCAAGACAATGCCTGAGTTCAATGCATCGTTGACACCCGATGGCGAACGTCTGATTCTGAAAAAATACGTCAATATCGGCATTGCGGTGGATACGCCAAATGGTCTGGTTGTACCCGTCGTCAAGAATGTCGATAAAAAGGGTATCTTTGAAATTGGTGCTGAGCTGATGGAGATCTCTGCCAACGCACGTGAAGGCAAGCTCAAGCCGAGTGACATGCAGGGCGGCTGTTTCTCCATTTCAAGCCTCGGAGGCATTGGTGGAACCCAGTTTGCACCAATCGTCAATTCACCCGAAGTGGCCATTCTTGGCGTCTCAAAAGCAGAGATGAAGCCGGTTTGGGATGGCAGTGAATTCCAGCCCAGGCTGATCATGCCTTTCTCACTCTCCTATGATCACCGTGTGATTGACGGTGCCCAGGGTGTGCGATTTACAACCTATCTTGGCGATTTGCTGGATGATATTCGTCATTTGCTCTTGTAATCATGCCTGCTTTTCTGCAAAATGCTGCAGCACAGCATAATAAGAAAAGATTATAGTAGACATAAAAACTGGATGGGGTTTTCCTTTAGGGAGATCCCGCCATCTAGAGGAGATGCAGATGCACGCAGAAGTTCTTGTCCTTGGCGCAGGACCCGGAGGCTACACAGCCGCCTTTCGCGCCGCAGACCTTGGAAAGAAAACCGTCCTGGTTGAACGTTATGCCTCGCTTGGCGGCGTCTGCCTGAATGTTGGATGTATTCCATCCAAGGCCCTGCTGCATACCGCAGCGATTATTAATGAAGCAGCAGAACTCACCGAGATGGGTGTTGATTTCGGCGGCACACCAAAAGTGGATCTCGACAAACTGCGTGCTGGAAAGGATAAAGTTGTCGGCCGCCTGACTGGCGGGCTTGCCGGTATGGCCAAGCAGCGCAAGGTCACCACGGTGCAGGGACTTGGCAAATTTACGGGTCCAAATGCTGTTTCTGTCGAAGGTGATGAGGGTACGCAGGAGATCACATTTGATGCCTGTATCATCGCTGTCGGTTCACAGGCTGTACAAATCCCGGTTTTCCCGAATGATGATCCACGCATGATGGATTCCACCGATGCACTTGAGCTGGAAGATGTCCCCGGCAAAATGCTCGTTATTGGCGGCGGCATCATTGGTCTCGAGATGGCAACGGTATACAGCACGCTGGGTTCATCAATTGATATTGTTGAACTGCAGAATCAGTTGATGCCGGGTGCTGATAAAGACCTCGTAAGACCGCTTCAGAAACGTCTTTCAGGCAGTGTCAACAGCATCATGCTCGAAACCAAGGTAACCGAGATCAAGGCGCAGAAAAATGGCCTGAAAGTCAGCTTCGAAGGCAAGAAAGCGCCTGAAAAAGCGCAGATATACGATCGTGTTTTGGTTGCCGTTGGACGTAGTCCGAACGGTGCAAAGATCAATGCCGAGGCTGCAGGCATCAATGTGGATGAGCGCGGTTTCATCGCTGTTGATTCACAAATGCGTACAAACGTGCCAAACATCTATGCGATTGGTGACGTTGTCGGCAACCCGATGCTCGCACACAAGGCGACGCACGAGGCCAAGGTGGCAGCAGAAGTGATCTGTGGCGAGAAGAGCGAATTTGATCCACTGACAATTCCCTCGGTTGCCTACACTGATCCTGAAGTTGCATGGATGGGTCTCACCGAGACCGAGGCAAAGGAACAGGGCATCAAGATCGAAAAAGGTGTTTTCCCATGGGCTGCCAGTGGCCGTGCACTCGGTATCGGACGCGACGAGGGCTTGACCAAGCTTATCTTCGACCCTGAAACAGATCGTATCCTTGGCGCTGGTATTGTCGGTGTCAATGCAGGTGAGCTGATTGGTGAAACCGTGCTGGCTCTCGAGATGGGTGCAGACATGGCTGATATCGGCCTGACCATTCATCCGCACCCAACCCTGATCGAAACCGTCGGTATGGCAGCTGAAATGGCTGAAGGTACCATCACTGACCTAATACCGCCGAAGAAGCGCAAATAACCGGACGGTGACTCTTTTTTACAGGGAATACGGGGAGCCATCTTCTGGCTCCCCGCTTGTTTTTCTACACGGCCTGTTTGGTTCATCGGCCAACTGGGGCGGCATCGTCAAGGCTTTCGCCGAGACACATTACTGTATCGTTCCCGATCTGCGCAATCACGGTCGTTCATTCCATGATGATGGCGTTGGATATGGTGCGCAAAGTGGTGACGTTATTGATCTGCTGGAAGAGCTTGAGATTGAAAAAGCGACCCTGGTAGGACACAGCATGGGCGGTAAAGTTGCGATGATGGTTGCCTTGCACCTACCAGAAATGGTCGACCGACTGGTGGTCGTCGACATGGCACCGAGACGCTATCAACACAGTTTTGCAGCTATTCTTACGGCGTTAAGAAAGATTGAGCTCGAGAGTCTGGAAAACCGCAATGAGGCCGATAACTACCTGGCCAATTTCATCGATGAATCAGGTGTGCGTGCTTACCTGTTGCAGAATCTTGTGCGTACAAGTGATGCCTGGAAGTGGCGTATTAATCTCGAAGCGCTCGCTAATGGCATTGCACAAATTACCGGTTTTCCTGTCAAGGAGAGCAGGCGTTTCAATGGTCCGTCGCTGTTTATTCATGGAAATAACTCGGATTATGTCGATACGGAGGGCAGGGCGGCAATCAGTCACTTTTTCCCCAATGCCGAGGTCAAGGGTATCGACAATGCCGGTCACTGGGTCTATGCAGACCAGCCGCAGGCTTTTATTGACTCCCTGTCGAGATTTCTGAAGTCACACTAGTCAAAGTTCGTTATAATTCAACGCTTCATTTTATTAATTAACTCAGGGTGCAAACGCCATGTCCGACGGCATCAACAAAGTCGTTCTCGCCTATTCAGGTGGTCTAGATACTTCTGTCATTCTCAAGTGGCTGGAAGATACCTACAACTGTGAGGTTGTTACTTTCACTGCAGATATCGGGCAAGGTGAAGAAGTTGAGCCGGCGCGTGCCAAGGCAGAGGCGATGGGGATCAAGGAGATCTACATCGAGGATCTGCGTGAAGAGTTTGCACGCGATTATGTCTTCCCGATGTTCCGTGCCAATGCCATCTATGAAGGCGAGTACCTGCTGGGTACATCGATTGCACGCCCGTTGATTGCCAAGCGCCTGATCGAGATCGCAAGAGAGACAGGTGCAGATGCCATTTCTCATGGTGCAACCGGCAAGGGTAACGACCAGGTGCGTTTCGAACTCGGTGCCTATGCACTGATGCCTGATGTGAAAGTGATTGCACCATGGCGCGAGTGGGACCTGCTGTCACGCGAGAAGCTGATGAACTACGCTGCCGAGCACGGCATCGAAGTCGATTTTGCCAAGCAGAGTGGTAAATCACCTTACTCGATGGATGCTAACCTGCTGCATATCTCCTACGAGGGCGATCTTCTCGAAGATCCATGGAATGAGCCTGAAGAGGAGATGTGGCGTTGGAGTGTCTCACCTGAAGCTGCACCGGATGAGCCAACTTACCTCGAACTGACGTATGAGAAGGGCGACATTGTTGCTATAAACGGCGAAGCGATGTCAGCTGCAACTGTCATGGAGACCCTCAACAGGATTGGCGGTGAGAATGGTGTCGGTCGTGATGACATCGTCGAGAACCGCTATGTCGGCATGAAGTCACGTGGTTGTTATGAAACACCTGCAGGCACCATCATGCTCAAGGCACACCGTGCGATGGAGTCTTTGACACTCGATCGTGAAGCAGCGCATCTGAAAGACGAGATGATGCCTCGCTATGCCAAGATGGTTTACAACGGCTACTGGTGGAGTCCCGAGAGGGAGATGCTGCAGGCTGCAATCGACCAGACTCAGCAAGTGGTGAATGGTGTTGTACGCGTCAAGCTCTACAAGGGCAATGTCATTGTTGCCGGGCGCAAGTCGGAATCAGACAGTCTCTTTGATGAAAGTATTGCGACCTTTGAAGATGATGCAGGTGCTTATGACCAGAAAGATGCGGCAGGCTTCATCAAGTTGAATGCATTGCGTCTGCGAGTGGCTGCCAAGCGCAGGAAGTAACATATTTCGTGGCCCCATCGAGGTGTTGTAGGAGCCTGGTTCCGGGGCTACGCCCCATAACCAGGCTCGCCACATCTTCGCCTGATCACTCCAAACCAGTGCGCGAAAGGAACTCGCTTACTGCGTTCGCTCAGACAGCCTTTCGCTTGCCCACTGATTTTACGCTGGCTTCGTTAACGGCGAGCTTGGCCATGGAGCGTAATGCCAGAACTATATCTTCTACATTTGATTTCGAAGCAGTTCCAGAAGCGCCTTGCGCCTGAACAACAGCTGAAAACGGCTTCCGCCCAGTTGATCCCATAAAATCGCACTGCGAATCCCGGCGAGCAACATCGCCCTGACACGGCTCTGGTTGTCAGGATTCTCCAGGTGTAGCGGATCGCCCTTGACCATGATTCTTGGAGAGAGATCACTGACCTTCTGCTTGTAGATCTCGGCAATTGCTGAAATCGTGTTGACGTGTGTCAGTTCGTACATCTCAAGCTTCTCTTCGATGCGTACGAGTTCATCACGCATTTGTTGCAGTCGGGTTTCTGCCTTGCCGAGTTTTTTTGCCAACTGCATCATCGCCATCACCATGTGAGGTATTTCGATTTGCTCTTTGTCGGCATGTGATAGTTGTTGTTCCAGCTCTTTGAAACCCGGGCTGAGCGGATCAAGTCCGCCATAGACAGCTTCAGTCGATTCTGCCTCAAACTGAAACAGGGAGGAGAGCAGAGGAGTTGCTGTCTCCATGTCGAAACGGCCATTGTGTGCGATCTCGGCAACCAGTCGTGCTGACTGGAACATGGCGGCAAGCGGAATGATCAGTTGAGAATTCATTTAAGTCTGACTGGCCTTTGTGATAATGGCGCCGCCAAGGCAGACGCGCTCATGATAAAAAACGATTGATTGTCCCGGCGTGACAGCACGCTGTGGTTGATCAAAACTGACCTGCAAACCATCTTCATTATTTACGACACGACAGACTTGCAGGGGTTGGCGGTGTCGGCATCTTGCCATGCATGTCAGCGGGTAGTCGGGCAGGGTGCCACTGATCCAGTGAGCATCCTGTGCGATCAATGAACGTGACATCAGAAGTGGATGATCATGTCCCTGTACAGCGACAAGCTGATTGCTCTCGAGGCGCTTTTCGGCAACGAACCAGGGTGATTCATCGCTGCCCCTGACGCCACCGATGCCAAGTCCCTGTCGTTGTCCGATGGTGTAGTAGAAAACACCCTGGTGCTGTCCGATGACTTCACCATCTTCGTTGATAATATCCCCCGGCTTTGCCGGCAGGTAATTAGACAGGAAGTCCCGGAATCGGCGTTCACCAATAAAGCAGATGCCGGTACTGTCCTTCTTGTCATGTGTTTGCAGGTTATGCCGTTTGGCTATCTCGCGTACTTCGCTCTTGTCGATATCGCCAAGAGGAAAGAGTGCGTGTGACAGCTGGTGCTGGTTGAGCAGATGGAGGAAATAGGTTTGATCCTTGTTGCTGTCGCGTGCCTGTAGCAACTGCCAGCTGCCATCCTCAAGCTGATGCGAATCAGCATAGTGGCCGGTTGCAATGCGATTTGCACCAAGTGTCAACGCATGGTCGAGAAACGCCTTGAACTTGATCTCCCGGTTGCACAGTACGTCCGGATTGGGAGTGCGACCTGCTTTGTATTCTTCAAGAAAATGGGCGAAAACACTATCCCAGTAGGTATCGGAAAAGTTGACCGTATGCAGTTTGATACCAAGCTTGTCGGCAACAGCTTCTGCATCGGCAAGGTCGACAGTGGCACTGCAGTACTCCTGGGTGTCATCCTCCTCCCAGTTTTTCATGAAGAGTGCTTCGACCTCGTAGCCTGCCTCCAGCAGGCGCAGGGCGGCAATCGACGAGTCAACGCCACCGGAGAGACCGACAATCACCTTTTCCATGGTCACAAAATTCTTTCCGCTCCGTTGAACCAGGTTTCCAGCGGAATCACTCGTGCTGACGTGCCATTGTCTTCATACCAGCTGTCAACAGCGTAGAGATCACTGTTTTCTTTCTCCTTGATGACCGCTGTCCAGTGTGTGCCGAATATCATGCGATGCCTGACAACCCGATCATCGACGCTGTGCCACTTGAGTAGGCCGAGACGCTCTATCTGCTTCAGATAGGTTGTGGTATTGAGTGATTCCGCAATGCAGTCGAGCTGACCCTCGGGATCGACTCTTCCCGGATTTCGTCCCTTGTCACGCCAGGTTCCGTTCTGGTTACCGACCCGGTACTCGAACCAGCCAATTGCCTGTGCAATTTTCTCGCGTTCAGTTTCCGCATTGACCGTACCGGCAAAAAGTGACTTCAGGGATTCGATTTCATTTTGGGGCATGTAGACTTTTTTCTTGTCACTGCAGCCAAAGTTGATGCAGGTATTCAGGGTCAACAGGCCCGTGGCTCCCGTAGTCGTACAGCCTAGTAAGAGAGTGGCAAGAAGCAGAATTTGAATATTTCTCATGACTGCGTACTGATCAGTTGTTCTCTGGACGCCAACCTGCTTTCCACTTTTTCATTGTGACGATGTCAGGTTTGGTGCCGTTATCGTGGAACCATGAGTCGACTGCCCATCTTTTTCCACTTCCTGTTTCCTGAATTGCTGCGGTTGAATGTGGCCAACCCCCAATGATCAGGAAGCCGCGTTGCCTCTTCTTGTCTACCCGGTGAAATTGGAATAATCCATCTTTCTCCATCATGCGCATATAAGAGGTGCTGTTGGTCGATTCATCTACACAGTCGAGTTGGTTACTGCTGGAGCCAAATCCCTTGAGATTGCCGCCACGGTCGCCCAGGGAGTTAATCTGCTTGCCGACTTCCACTTCCAGGTAGGCTATGGCGTTTGCTATCTGGCTGCGCTCCTGCTCAGGTGTTTCTGCAAGAGGTAGGAAAAACTCCCTGACAGCTTCCCATTGTTGCGGGCTGAGAGAGACATGCTCGACTGTATGGCAGGTATTACCGTAACAGACCGAAAACCGTGAAGGATCCGGGTCGTCGATTTGTGGTTTGCCGCTGCTCTCCGGATTGAGCAGATTAACTGCTGCCGCATTCGACACCAGTACAGAAAACAGCAGTATGCCAAACAGAAGTTTTTGGTAGTTCATACTCTTGGTTTATCGCTGGTTAGATATAGGTCGCAGTGTATCAAAGTTGGCGAAAGTCTGAACTCCCTAGCTCTTTTTTCGTGAATCAACGCTGAACTTGCCTGGCTGCAAGTCGCCCAGTTTCCACTCGCCAATTTGTACTCGAATCAGTCGCAGGGTAGGGAAGCCAACAGCCGCTGTCATGCGCCTGATCTGGCGGTTTTTGCCTTCACGAATGGAAATTTCTACCCAGCTGGTGGGGATGTTTTTTCGCACCCTGATTGGAGGGTCTCGTGGCCAGAGTGATTCTGGTTCAGCAACTTTTTCGACCTTTGCGGGCCTGGTTTTCCCGTCTTTAAGAGTGACACCTGAACGCAACCGGGCCACTGCATCATCCGAAATTTCACCATCGACCTGCACCAGGTAGCGTTTCCAGGTTTTCTTTCCGGGAGCCGTAATCCTGTTTTGCAGTTTGCCATCGTCAGTCAGAAGCAGAAGTCCCTCACTGTCGCGATCGAGACGGCCTGCGGCGTAAACCCCTGGAATATCTATAAAATCAGCCAGTGTCGGACGTCCATCAGAATCCCTGAATTGGCACAGAACACCATAGGGTTTGTTGAAGAGAACCAGTTTTACCATGCAAATTCCATCACTATTTGATTAACAGTTGCAACACTCGGGCTGAGCCTATGATAAGATTTTTCGCCTGAGAATTCTTATCAAATAAAGAGGAGTCAAAATGGCATACGACAAAATCCAGGTGCCTGCCGACGGAGAAAAAATTACAGTCAACAGTGATCATTCACTCAATGTTCCTGACAAGCCGATTGTTCCCTATATCGAGGGTGACGGTATCGGTGTGGATGTGACTCCGCCGATGATGAAAGTTGTTAACACGGCTGTCGAGAAGGCCTATGGTGGCACGCGTCAGATTCAATGGATGGAAGTCTATGCCGGTGAGAAATCAACCAAGGTCTACGGTGACGATGTGTGGTTGCCTGAAGAGACGCTTGAGGCGGTTCAGGAGTTTGTCGTTTCCATCAAGGGTCCGCTGACAACACCTGTCGGTGGTGGTATTCGTTCACTCAACGTCGCCCTGCGCCAGGAACTTGATCTCTACGTCTGCCTGCGTCCTGTGCGCTATTTCCCCGGTTCTCCAAGTCCTGTTCGTGAGCCTGAAAAGACCGATATGGTCATTTTTCGCGAGAACTCCGAGGATATCTATGCAGGTGTCGAGTGGCAGTCGGGCACACCGGAAGCGAAGAAAGTCATCGATTTCCTTATTAAGGAGATGGGTGTCACCAAGATCCGTTTCCCCGAGACCTCGGGTATTGGCGTTAAGCCGGTATCTAAAGAAGGTACAGAACGCCTGGTACGCAAGGCAATGCAGTATGCGATCGATAACGACCGTAAGAGCCTGACACTGGTTCACAAGGGCAACATCATGAAGTTTACCGAGGGTAGCTTCAAAGAGTGGGGCTACGAACTCACCAAGCGTGAATTCGGCGCGACCGAACTCGACGGCGGCCCATGGTGCACCCTGAAAAACCCGAAGACCGGGACAGAAATCACTATCAAGGACGTGATTGCAGATAACTTCCTGCAGCAGATTCTGCTGCGTCCGGAAGAGTATGACGTGATCGCAACCCTGAACCTGAACGGTGACTATGTTTCTGATGCGCTTGCAGCACAGGTTGGTGGAATCGGTCTTGCACCAGGTGCCAACCTTGCCGATGCTGTCGGTATGTTCGAGGCAACCCACGGTACAGCACCAAAATATGCAGGTCTTGATAAGGTCAATCCGAGCTCACTGATTCTCTCTGCAGAGATGATGCTGAGACACATGGGTTGGACCGAGGCGGCAGATCTTGTGATGAAGGGTGTTGAGGGTTCAATAGCAGCTAACACCGTAACCTACGACCTCGCGCGCCTGATTGATGATGCAACTGAACTGAGTTGTAGCGAGTTCGGTGATGCCGTCATTGCGAACATGGACTGATCGCAGTACAGGCAGTAATCAAAAAGGCCCGCATTTGCGGGCCTTTTCTATTACAGAGTTCCTGTCAGGAACCTTTGTGATTAGCCTGCCATCTGGATTGATGTTGCATGCAAGCCTTTGGGGCCCTCGGTTACTTCGTATTCGACTTTTTGCCCCTCTTTGAGGGTTTTGAAGCCCTCCATCTGAATTGATGAGAAGTGGACAAAAATATCCGCATCCCCATCATCAGGTGTAACAAAGCCGTATCCCTTGGTGTTATTGAACCATTTGACGATACCCGTCGACATGAAAATACCTCCTTAGTTGCTACTTTTCTTATGTCGTCCTGTTCACTCAAAAAGTAGAGCGATTACCAGGTTGACCGGCGCCTTGTTTATTTTGATTATCCAGAGCGTCCAGGTCGTATTATTGTTATTCTGGTTTAACCCTCAGATTTACCGGTGCTTACCGGCAGAAGAGTGGGTTAGACTCTGAGTATAGCGATGACGGCAAAAAGTTCAATGCAAAAATAGCACTGCACAAAATGCGAATCGACTTGATTTTTATATGATTAACTACTATCTGAAGTTGTATGCCTGACAAAGAATATGAAGATGACCATGGACTGGCGACGGCCGAGGCTGTGCCAAAGCTCAAACGTCCGCCAATGTACAAGGTTCTATTGCTGAATGATGACTATACTCCTATGGAGTTTGTCGTTGATGTACTGTCACGTTTCTTTCATATGGACCAGGAGCAGGCTACCCGGGTGATGTTGCATGTTCATACCCGGGGGCAGGGGGTTTGCGGTGTTTTTACACGTGAAATCGCCGAAACCAAGGTCTACCAGGTCAACGACTATTCAAGAGAGCACCAGCACCCGCTGTTGTGCACCATGGAGACGGAAAATTAGGTGGCTATGTTAAACGCAGAACTTGAATTTACACTCAACCAGTCGTTCAAATGGGCTGCTGAACAGCGCCACGAGTATATGACGGTTGAACACTTGCTGTTGGCGCTTGCCGACAATCCATCTGCAGCCGGTGTCTTGCGTGCCTGTGGTGCTCAACTTGACGGTCTGCGAGACCAGGTGAGGACCTTTATCAACGAAACCATTCCGTTGATTCCGGAAGACGAAGAGCGCGAGACGCAACCGACGCTGGGCTTTCAGCGAGTACTACAGCGTGCTGTTTACCAGGTGCAGTCATCTGAACAGAAAGAGGTTTCAGGCATCAACGTCCTGGTTGCCCTGTTCGCAGAGCAGGAGTCACAGGCAATCTATATTCTCGCCTCGCAGGGAATCACGCGTCTCGACGTGGTCAACTATATTTCTCACGGAATATCGCGCATAGGTGAACCGGAAGAGGAGCAGCACGACGATTTTTCCGACGAGCCTCTTGACGAGGATCAGTTCGAAGAGAAAAAGAGTTCGGCACTGGAAAAATATGCCGTAAATCTGAACGAAGAAGCGATTCAGGGACGCATTGATCCGCTCATCGGACGTGCCGCCGAGGTTGAACGCTCGGTTCAGATTCTGTGTCGCCGCAGCAAGAACAATCCCCTGCTGGTTGGTGAAGCTGGTGTTGGTAAAACAGCGATTGCCGAGGGTATGGCGAAAATGATCGTTGACGGTGAGGTTCCTGAAATACTCTCGGATGCCCTGATTTATTCTCTCGATCTCGGCGCCCTGGTTGCAGGAACCAAGTACCGTGGTGATTTCGAGAAGCGCCTCAAAGCAGTTCTGTCAGAGCTGAAACAGCAACAGCATGTGATTCTCTTTATCGACGAGATTCACACTATCATAGGTGCAGGTTCTGCATCCGGTGGTGCCATGGACGCATCCAACCTGATCAAGCCGGCACTTGCCTCGGGCGCACTGCGTTGTATCGGTTCCACTACTTACCAGGAGTATCGTGGCATTTTCGAGAAGGACAGGGCGCTGGCGCGTCGTTTCCAGAAGATCGATGTCAATGAACCGAGTGTGAGTGAAACCATTGATATTCTCAAGGGGCTGAAAAGTCGCTACGAGGAGCATCACGGTGTAACTTATACCAGCAAGGCATTGACTGCAGCAGCAGAACTCTCTGACCGTTACATTAATGACCGTCACCTGCCTGACAAGGCGATTGATGTCATCGACGAAGCAGGTTCATTTACCCGTCTGAAACCTGAAGGCAAGCGCAAGAAGCGTATCGGTGTGCATGATATCGAGGCACTGGTAGCGAAAATGGCTCGTATACCGGCACGCAAGGTTTCTGCCAGTGACCATGACACCCTGAAGAACCTCAGAAAGAGCCTTGGTGCAGTGATTTATGGACAGGATAGTGCCATCGAGGGGCTTTCATCAGCAATTATCATGAACCGTTCCGGACTCAGCGCTGAAGAGAAGCCGGTCGGTTCATTCCTGTTTACTGGCCCCACAGGTGTTGGTAAGACCGAGGTGACGCGACAACTGGCTCGCATCATGGGTATCGAGTTGATTCGTTTTGACATGTCCGAGTACATGGAAGCACACACGGTGTCGCGTCTTATCGGCGCACCACCCGGCTATGTTGGTTACGATCAGGGCGGTCTGTTGACCGAGGAGATCAACAAGCATCCGCACTGTGTATTGCTACTCGATGAGATTGAGAAGGCGCACCCTGATGTTTTCAACCTGCTGTTGCAGGTGATGGATCACGGCACCCTGACTGATAATAATGGCCGCAAGGCTGATTTCAGGAACGTTGTGCTGGTCATGACATCCAATGCCGGTGCCAGTGACATGAGTCGTGCTTCAATCGGATTTACCAAGCAGGATCACAGTAGTGACGGCATGGAGGCGATTAAGAAGCAGTTCACCCCGGAATTCCGTAACCGTCTCGATGCTATCGTGCAGTTTAATCCTCTAAACGGGGATGCTGTCGCGCGCGTTGTCGACAAGTTTCTTTTCGAGGTTGAGCAACAGTTATCCGAGAAGGGTGTCGAACTGCTTATCGAGCAACCAGTACGCGAGTGGCTCGCAGAAGAAGGCTATGATCCGAAAATGGGTGCGCGCCCAATGGCCCGCCTGATTCAGGATCAGATCAAGAAGCCGCTCGCTGAAGAGCTGCTATTTGGCAAGCTTGCTGCGTCTGGAGGAGATGTAAAAATCAGCCGCCGGGATGGCGAGCTGAAGATAGATATCAGCGGGCGCGATAAGTAATACGGCCCTTGGTCAGGTCGTATGGGGTCAGCTGTACTGTGACCTTGTCGCCGGTGAGAATGCGAATGTAGTTTTTGCGCATCTTGCCAGAGATGTGTGCGGTAACAACGTGACCATTCTCCAGCTCAACGCGGAAAGTGGTGTTGGGAAGGGTGTCGGTGACCGTGCCTTCCATTTCGATAAAATCTTCTTTTGCCATGCCTTGTATCTGTAAAGTTAACAACAGTTTGTCAGCCCGAGATTATAGCATGATTAAAACGCTTGATTACAAAAATGATCAGGAGCCCCTGGAATGAAACAGAAAATAGAGAAGCCGGACGACGAGTGGCGTGAGCAGCTCAGTAGCGAACAGTTCAAAATCTGTCGCCAGAAGGGGACCGAGGCGCCATTCACGGGTGAATACTACGCAACCAAAACCGATGGTATCTATCGTTGTGCCTGTTGTGGTGAAGCCTTGTTCGATTCTGTTTCCAAGTATGATTCCGGTTCCGGTTGGCCAAGTTTTTTCAAAGCGTTGAATGATGATGCTGTTGAGGAGGATCGGGATACCAGTCATGGCATGGTGCGCACAGAGGTTCATTGTGCAAAGTGCGATTCACATCTCGGCCACCTGTTCCCGGATGGTCCGCAACCAACCGGGCTGCGCTACTGTATCAATTCAGCCTCGCTGGCACTAGATTCCGATGACAAAAAAGAGTCCTGATCGGTTATCATTGCCGATTGCACGAAAGGAAGCATCGATACATGCCCGCGCTACAAATCACAAATCTCAGTAAAACCTACCGGAACGGTCCGCAAGCCCTGAAGGGTATTGACCTGACCGTTGAGAGCGGAGACTTTTTTGCGCTGCTTGGTCCCAATGGCGCCGGGAAATCAACCGCGATCGGGATCATCTGTTCACTGGTTAACAAGAGTGACGGCAAGGTCGAGGTCTTCGGTAATGATCTCGACAATGATCTGCTGGGTGTTAAGCGACACATCGGCCTGGTTCCGCAGGAGTTCAATTTCAACCAGTTTGAACCCGTGATCGAAATTCTGATCAACCAGGCGGGCTACTATGGCATTGAGCGAAGCGATGCTGCTCAACGGGCTGAAAAACGCCTCAAGCAGCTCAACCTGTGGGAAAAACGCAATACCATAGCGCGCAACCTCTCCGGCGGAATGAAACGCCGACTGATGATTGCACGCGCACTGGTTCACGATCCCAGGCTACTGATCCTCGACGAACCGACAGCGGGGGTTGATATCGAGATTCGTATGTCTATGTGGGAGTTCCTGCGCAAAATTAATGAAGAAGGGACAACAATTATCCTTACGACTCACTATCTCGAAGAGGCGGAAAACCTGTGCCGCAATATCGCTATTATCGATAACGGTATGATTATCGAGAATAGTTCGATCAATGTACTGCTTGAACGTCTTCAGCAGGAGATTTTTGTTCTCGATATTGATACGGCCGTCAGCGAGGCACCAGCGATAGAGGGTTACAGTGTCACATTACGCAATGCGCAATCCCTGCAGGTTACTGTCGACAAGGCGAGCGGCCTGACACGCCTTTTCTGCGCTCTTGCCGAGCAAAATATCGAGGTGCTCAGCCTGCGTAACAAGCAGAATCGTCTTGAACAGCTGTTCCTCGAGATGACCAGGGAGAGCCGAAGCCCGGTAGAGGAGTCCGCAGAATGAACTACAGAAGTAATGTCTGGACACCGTTCACAACCCTCGTTATCAAGGAGTTCAACCGTTTTATCCGTATCTGGGTTCAGACTGTCCTTCCGCCCGGTATTATGATGGCGCTCTACTTTGCAATTTTCGGCAAACTGATTGGTGAGCGCATCGGTGAGATGGACGGCTATGCCTACATCGATTTTATCGTTCCTGGTCTGATCTTGATGGCGGTCATTACCAACTCCTATGCCAACGTGGTTTCAAGTTTTTACCAGGCCAAGTTCGGACGCTATATAGAAGAGATACTCGTCTCACCTGTGCCGAACTGGGTCATACTTGCCGGCTACGTCGGTGGAGGAGTAGCGCGTGGAATGGTGGTCGGCGTACTTGTGACCATTGTCGCGATGTTCTTTACCGATCTGCAGGTGCATAACTACTTGGTCACACTGCTGGTCTTTTTTCTGACCTCGGTACTCTTTTCGCTTGGTGGTTTCATTAATGCCGTCTACGCGAAGAATTTTGACGATATCGCTATCGTGCCGACCTTTGTATTGACACCACTGACCTACCTTGGCGGTATTTTCTACTCGATCCAGTTGCTACCCGATTTCTGGCAGACGGCATCACTGGCAAACCCGACTCTCTACATGGTCAATGCTTTCCGCTACGGACTGATTGGTATATCGGATATCAATATCATGTGGGCCTTTGTCATCATCCTGTTTTTTATCACTGTGCTTGCCTCATTTAGCATGCGATTGCTGAACAAGGGTGTCGGACTGCGTTCATAGACAATAGTTGAACATGCGAGCTGCGATACGGGTCATGCTTTTACTTTTGCTCCCTCTAACGGGAGCAGAAGCCTTCTCGGTAGATCAGCTGAGCATCGAAATCATCAAACAATATCCTCATCCGGACACACCATTCACCCAGGGATTTTTCTTCGATGAGGGGCTGGTTGAAAGTTCAGGTGGTTACGGAGAAAGTTACCTGCAACGCTATCAACCCGGTGCATTTGCTCCTCAACAGCGCGAGGCTGTCAGTGCTGACTATTTTGCCGAAGGCATGGCAAAACATGGTGCTTCCTATTACCTGTTGACCTGGAAGTCGCGTGTCATGTTGCAACTTGATCCCGAGACTCTGCAGGAAACGGGGCGCATCGCCTATAGCGGCGAAGGGTGGGGGCTGGCAAGCGACGGTCGTCAGTTGTTGATGAGTAACGGTAGCAACAGAATCCGCTTTTTTGATCCATCCGGCTTGATTCCTGAGCGCCGTATTGTCGTCACCCAGGAAGGAACACCGGTTAACCGCCTGAATGAACTTGAGTGGATTGAAGGTAAGATTTTCGCCAACATCTGGTTAACGGATCGTGCCGTTATCATCGACCCGCAATCCGGCGAGGTGACTGCAACAATCGATTTGTCACCACTTCGCAGAGTGCTGGACAAGAGAGAGAAGGTCAATGTGATCAACGGCTTTGCCTGGGATGCTGATTCAGAAAGACTCTTTGTTACCGGGAAAAACTGGCCGCTGGTTTTTGAGGTCAGGCTGATTAAAATTTCTGACTGATAAATCAGTTACAACACCCTGATCACACTGTCGACCAGACGGGCAGTCACACCCCACAGCAGTTCATTATCGTAACGGCGGTAGTAAAGAACATCTGTCTGTTGCTGCATACCATGAAGCAGGCGAGGGCGTCTTTCAAGGTTGTCTGGATTGGCCAGCCACTCTAGCGGGATGGTGAAGACGCGGTCAACTTCTCTTGGATCCGGGGAAGCCGTGAAAGCAGATGTAACCTGAGCGACGACTCCGGTCACCTCAAAGTTGCTGATGGTTCGATAACTGTTGAGTGAGCCGAGGACATCGACTGCATTCGATTGCAGACCAATCTCTTCATGCGCTTCACGCAGTGCCGTTGCGTGTGAATCCCTGTCGCCGGGATCAACCTGGCCACCCGGAAAGGCAACCTGGCCACTGTGCTTGTCTTTGTCATGCAGGCTGCGACGGATAAAGAGAAAGTGCCAGCCATCATCCTTGCGGACCAGTGGCATTAATACTGCGGCAGCTTTTGGTGGTGAATTGAAAAAATCGCCAGGAAAGTTCTCCTGCAAGGGTGTCACATCGGCCTGGGTCAGCCGATGCGATAACCGTTGCGGAAGATCATCCCTGTCAAACATGGCTCAGGGTAGCTCCACCTTTTGTGGTGCTACCCAGTTTTCATCCCTGTGTTCAGCGGTGACCACCGTATAGATACCACCACGCACCTTGAAATCAGCCGTCAGGCGCATAAAACGTGGATTGGTGGCAGCAACAAGATCCGCCAGCATTTCGTTGGTGACTGCTTCGTGAAAAGCACCCTGTTCACGGAATGCCCAGATATAGAGCTTGAGTGACTTGAGTTCGACGCAGAGTTGATCTGGTACATATTCAAGCAGCAGTTCGGCAAAATCGGGCTGGCCTGTCTTTGGGCACAGGCAGGTAAATTCCGGCATGCGGATGCGGATTGTATAGTCACGTTCCGGATTTGGATTGTCAAAAGTTTCAAGCTCTTTGCTTGGCTTGGTGGACATCGGTTTGTTCCCTGTCAAAAAAATTGCCCTCTATTATATCTATATTCAAAGAACTTATCGAATATCATTTTCAATCAATAGCTTATGGTGCTTTTTTAATATTATACAGATATAGACGACAGGCGCCACTTTCAGTATGCTACCGCTCCATGCGTTTGGAAAAAATAAAACTTGCCGGGTTCAAGTCTTTCGTTGACCCAACCACTGCTGATTTCCCCACAAACCTGGTTGGTGTTGTCGGTCCCAATGGCTGCGGTAAATCGAATATTATCGATGCCGTACGCTGGGTCATGGGCGAAAGTTCGGCCAAAATGTTGCGTGGCGAATCAATGGCTGACGTCATCTTTAACGGTTCGAGTTCACGTAAACCGGTAGGTACAGCGTCAATAGAACTGATATTCGATAACAGTGACGGCGGTGCCGGTGGTCAATACGCCAGCTATTCACAAATCTCGGTTAAACGCCAGGTCTCACGTGATGGCCAGTCAAACTATTATCTGAATAATACCCGTTGTCGTCGCCGTGATATTACGGACCTCTTTCTCGGCACAGGTCTTGGTCCGCGCAGCTATTCAATTATCGAGCAGGGTATGATCTCGCGCGTTATCGAGGCACGCCCTGAAGAGCTGCGCGTCTATCTCGAAGAGGCGGCCGGCATTTCCAAGTACAAGGAACGCCGCCGTGAGACCGAAAACCGCATTCGCCACACGAGGGAAAACCTCGAACGCCTCGATGACCTGATCGAGGAAGTTGGAAAACAGCTCAAGCATCTAGAGCGCCAGGCAGCAACTGCAGAAAAGTACAAGACCTTCAAGGCTGAAGAGCGCCAGTTACGCGGTGAATGTCTCGCCCTGCGCTGGAAATCGATGCACGATGAACTCGGCATTCATGAGCGTGAGATCGCTGCCCAGGAGAACAAGCTTGAAGCGGAGATTTCTACTCAACGCCAGATCGAGTCTGAGATTGAACAGATGCGCAGTGATCATACGGATGCCAATGACAACTTTAACCAGGTGCAGGGCGAGTTTTATGCGCTTGGTGCCGAAATCGCAAGACTTGAGCAGACGATTCAGTATGCGCTCGAATCTCGAGCAAGACAGCAGGCTGACCTGAGCCAGCTGGAGTCATCCCTGCAAGAGCTCAACCGTGAACGCCAGCAGGACAAGGAGCGCCTCGCATCAATCGCCGCGACACTGCTGGCGCAGCAACCGTTACTGGATACAGCCGAGACAGAGGAGCGTACAGCATCTGAGCAGATGGCGGCCTCGGAAACAGCCATGCAACACTGGCAGAGCGAATGGGACAGTTTTAACCAGCAGGCAAACGAGCCGGCACAGCTTGCGCAGGTTGAAAGAACAAAAATCAACCACATCGAATCAGAAGCGCAAAAACTGCAGCAGCGACTTCAACGTAATAGTGAAGAGCGTGAGCGTCTGCAGGCGCCTGATCTTGTCAATGAGATCGACACACTGGAAAACAGGCAACGCGAGGCGCAGGCCAGGCTTGAAGAGAAGCAGTCTGCTCTTGATTCGGCCATCGGGCGTATTGGTAACATGCGCCAGCAGCAGGAGTCGGTTAACAGCAAGTTGAATGATGCACGTGCTGAACTGCAGAGCAGTAAAGGACGTCTTGCATCACTGGAAGCCCTGCAACAGGCGGCGGCAACAGAGGGTAGTGAAGGTGCCAATTGGCTGAAGCAACAGGATCTTGCCGAGGGTAAGCGCCTGGCACAGTCGATTGATGTCAGCAGTGATTGGCGCAAGGCGGTTGAGACCGTGCTTGCTCAGCATTTGCAGGCGATCTGTGTAGATGATTTCAGTCGTTACAGCAGCGCCGTTGTCGATCTCGAAGAAGGACTTGTTGAACTGATAGAGAGCGCAGGTGGTACACAGCAGGTTGCTGATGATTCCCTGTTGAAAAAGGTCAATTCAAAACTGGATCTGTCAGGACTGCTTGGCAGTGTGCGCATGGCTGATAGTCTGCACGATGCGCTGTCACGTCGTAACCAGTTAAACGGCAGCGAATCCTTCATCACCGCAGACGGAATACAGATTGGCAAGAACTGGATGCGATTCGGCCGCGAAGCCGGTGCGCAGAAAGGTATTCTCGAGCGCGAGCAGCAGATTCGTGAGCTGCAGCAGACCCAGTCTGAACTTGAAAAACGGGTCGAGAGCCTGGCCAAAGAGCTTGAACAGCATGGCGAGGAGATTACATCCGCTGAAGCGCAACGTGAACAGCAGCAGCAAGAGTACAACCAGGTCAACCGTGAGCTCGCCGACATCCGTTCACAGCTGAGTGCCAAAAAGGCGCGTGCAGATCACCTCAGGCAACGCCTTGAGACGGTTGAGCAGGAACACCAGGAACTCAATGCCATGATTGCTGAAGGGCATGAGACTATCGAGACTTCAAAAGAGCGTCTCTACGAAGCGCTGGAAGTGATTGAAACCATGAGTTCGAAGCGCGATGCACTGGTTCAGCAGCGTGATCGAATCAGGGAAGAGCTGGAGCAAGCGCGTCAGCAGGTGACAGTGAAAAGAGCAGAGGTTCACAAGCTTTCGGTTGAACTCTCCACAATGCGTTCACAACACAGCAGCCTCGAAGAGAGCAGTCAGCGCAGTAGCAACCAGATAGAACAGATGAGCGGGCGCCGTGAGGCACTGGCCGAGTCGCTCAGCGGTGATGATTCACCGATTGAAGAGCAGAAGCAGAAACTTGAAGAACAGTTGCAGTCACGCCTTAAAGTCGAGGAGCAGTTGGGCGAGGCACGCAAACTGCTCGAAACGCTTGAGGCCGGTTTGCGTCAGAAAGAGCAGGATCGTCACAAGGCTGAAGAGAGTGTACAGAATCAGCGTGAGAAGCTTGAGAAGGCACGTATGAGCCGCCAGGAGACAATGGTTCGTACCAGCACACTTGAGGATCAGTTGCGCGAAGGTAAATATGACCAGAAGGCGCTGCTTGATGGCCTGGACGAAGAGACCGACCTGCAAGAGTGGCAGCAGAAGCACGAACTGGTCAGCAATCGTATCCAGAGACTTGGCCCGATCAATCTTGCTGCAATCGATGAATTCAAGGAACAGTCCGAGCGTATGGAGTATCTGGATACCCAGCGTGCAGACGTTAACAAGTCGCTCGATACACTCGAAGAGGCGATTCGTAAAATCGACCGTGAAACACGTACGCGATTCAAAGAGACCTTCGAGAAGGTTAACACCGGTATCAAGGAGCTGTTTCCCAAGCTATTTGGTGGTGGCCACGCCTATCTTGAGATGACAGGTGAAGACCTGCTCGATACCGGCGTGACTGTCATGGCAAGGCCGCCAGGCAAACGTAACAGTAGTATCCACCTGCTCTCCGGTGGAGAAAAGGCATTGACAGCCGTGGCCCTGGTATTTTCAATATTCAGGCTAAATCCGGCGCCTTTCTGTATGCTTGATGAGGTTGATGCTCCACTTGATGATGCCAACGTCGGACGTTTCTGCCAGATGGTGAAAGAGATGTCTGACCAGGTGCAGTTCATCTTTATTACGCATAATAAGATTACAATGGAGTTGAGTAATCAGCTGCAGGGTGTCACCATGCATGAACCAGGTGTCTCTCGGCTGGTATCTGTTGATATTGAAGAGGCAGCACAAATGGCTGCCATGTAAAGGAACCTCTGATCAAGTCATGAATTTTGACCTTGCCGCCATAATGCGACATTTCTGCGTTGCGAACCTTCGTAAGAGCGCTGCTATTAAGTGCGATTCACGCCTTGAACTGACGCATTCTGATCGGCAATCTCTGCGTACAGACTTAATCAGAGGTTCCTAAGGTTTCGACTTTATGGATCCAGACAAGCTTCGAATAATATTACTTATACTCGGCATACTCTTGATTGCCGGGATCTTCCTGTGGGAGCGCCACAAGGGCAGCTCCGAACGCAAAAGCAGACGTGCTGCGTTAATTGCTGAGCATGATGAAGACAGTTCCATGCCAAGTCACCATGAAGATATCCAGCACGATGATGCACTCTCACGCCACCTGGATGAACTCGCCGGAATCGTTCGCGAGGGAAATGAAGGTGATCAGCCGGATGAGAATGTCGGTGATGAATCAACGCATCCTCACGAGCCGGAAGAGATTCTGATGATGAGCGTCATCTCGCGACGCAAGTATTTCACAGGCGATGCCATCATCAGTGCGATGCGCAGCGTGGGCCTGACTGCAGGTGAAGATAATATATTCTATCGCTGCTCTCATGATGAACAGGAGAGGTTGTACGCTGTAGCCAGCATGGTAGAACCCGGCTTTTTTCCGCTCGAAGACATGCGCCGTTTCACCACCTCCGGCATCACCCTTTTTGGCACCCTGCCTGGTCCCCGGCCAGGTGTCAGGATATTCGAGGATATGTGCGAGACAGCTGACAAGCTGGCGGCTTTTCTTGATGGCACACTGCATGATGCCAATCGCGATCTACTTGATGACGAAGCGCTTGAGAAGATGCGTCTGATAGCTGAAAGGTACCCTGCATAACCTTCATGAAAAAGCAGATCGAGAGGGCAGGAGAGCTGCGCGATAGCCTTCAGTATCACAACTATCGCTATTATGTTCTGGATGATCCAGAGATTCCGGACGCCGAGTATGATCGTCTCTTTAACGAACTCAAGGCGCTTGAAGAGGAATTTCCCCAACTGGTTACACCTGATTCACCAACTCAACGTGTTGGTGGGCGGGCACTTGAGCATTTCAATGAGGTCGAACATCGTGTTCCCATGTTGTCACTCGACAACATCTTCAACGAGGATGGTCTGGCTGATTTTGAACGCCGTTTGAAAGAACGCCTGAATTCTGCTGGCACAATCAGCTTCACAGCTGAACCCAAGCTTGATGGGCTCGCCCTGAGCCTGCGCTACGAAAAGGGCGTATTGGCACAGGCTGCGACTCGTGGTGATGGCCGTGTGGGAGAGGACGTGACAGTCAATGTCCGTACCATCCGTTCGGTTCCCTTGCGATTGAGCGGAAACTTCCCGGAAGTTCTCGAGGTTCGTGGTGAGGTCATTATGACGCGTGACGGATTTGCTGAACTGAACCGCAAGGCAGTGGAAGAGGGCACAAAGAGTTTTGCCAATCCGCGCAACGCAGCTGCCGGCAGTCTGCGCCAGCTTGATTCTAAAGTGACAGCGACAAGACCGCTCTCCTTTTATGCCTATGGATTTGGCGAGGTCAGCGGAGAACTCCCGCAAACGCACTTTGAAATGATGCAGACCTTGCGTGATTACGGTATCCCGGTTTCACCTGAGCTGCGACTTGTTGAAGGAGCGAATGGCTGTTTAAGCGTCTACCAGGATATCGCAGAGAAACGCGACCAGCTCAATTACGATATTGACGGTGTTGTTTACAAGGTTAACTCACTTGCCCTGCAGAAACAGCTCGGATTTGTTAGTCGTGCACCCAGGTGGGCTATTGCACACAAGTTTCCGGCCCAGGAGGAGCTGACCCGGGTCGAGGCGATCGAGTTCCAGGTTGGCAGAACGGGAGCAGTCACACCAGTTGCACGCCTGCAGCCTGTCGAGGTTGCCGGTGTGACTGTCAGTAACGCAACACTTCACAATATGGATGAAATTGAACGCAAGGATGTGCGGGTTGGTGACACAGTTGTCATTCGTCGTGCCGGTGATGTCATTCCCGAAGTCGTTAATGTTGTAACTGCCCTGCGCCCTGTAGACACGAATCCTGTGAATCTGCCGCAACATTGTCCGGTGTGTGGTGCTGATGTGCTGCGCGTCGAAGGTGAAGCTGTGGCTCGCTGCAGCGGCGGGCTTTATTGCGAAGCGCAACGCAAGGAAGCGATCAAGCATTATGCCTCGCGCCGTGCGATGGACATAGAAGGCCTTGGTGACAAGCTTGTTGAGCAGCTGGTAGATGCTGAATTGATTCATGATGTCGCTGATCTCTACAGCCTTGAGGCTGACCAGGTTGCCGGACTTGAACGTATGGGCGAAAAGTCTGCCGCCAACCTGCTTGCAGCAATTGACGCATCTAAACAGACTGAACTACCCAGGTTCCTGTTTGCACTTGGCATTCGCGAGGTTGGTGAAGCAACTGCGCGTAACCTGGCGCTCCATTTTGGCGGTGATCTGCAGGCAATAGAAAAAGCCCCTGAGGATGCATTGCAGGAGGTGCAGGATGTCGGTCCAATTGTGGCTTCACATGTCGTCAGTTTTTTTCAGCAATCACATAACATCGAGGTTATAGACAAGCTTCTCTGTGCCGGAATCGAGTGGCCATCGATTGAGAAACCCGCTGCAGAAGAGCAGAAATTAAGCGGGACGAGTTTCGTCCTGACTGGTACGCTGAGCAAACCAAGGGACGAATTCAAGACACGCCTTCAGCAACTTGGTGCAAAAGTGAGTGGAAGTGTGTCAAAAAAGACTGACTATCTTGTTGCAGGTGACGCAGCAGGATCAAAATTGACCAAGGCTGAGGCGCTCGGAATCCGGGTGCTTAATGAACAACAACTTGAAGAGCTGATAGAAAATGCGATTGAGTGAAGAAGAGCTGATCAACCTGGGCCGCCAGACTGTTCGTAATCAGGCGCAGGCAGTTTCCCAGCTTGAGATGCAGATCGGAGACGCTTTTGCTGAAGCGGTCGCCTGTATCACGAATGCGAGTGGACATACGATCCTCTGCGGTATGGGTAAATCGGGACACATTGCCAGCAAGATCGCGGCAACCTTCGCATCTACCGGCACTCCCTCGTTTTTTGTACATCCTGCAGAAGCGTTTCATGGTGACCTTGGCATGATCACTCGTGATGATGTCATCATTCTCATCAGCTATTCAGGTGAAACAGACGAGGTCAACAAGCTACTCCCGAGTCTCAACGAATTTGGCATCAAAACCATCGCCATCGTCGGAGAAGCGGAATCGACTCTCGGAAGGCACGCAGGCATCACCCTGACCATGAAGGTGGATCGTGAGGTTTGTCCCAACAATCTCGCGCCTACCAATTCCACGCTAACCACGCTGGCACTGGGTGATGCACTAGCCGTAGCCTTGATGGAAGAACGCCAGTTCGAACCTGGTGACTTTGCCCGTTTTCATCCGGGCGGCAGTCTCGGCAGAAGATTACTGACCCGCGTTCGTGATGTCATGCACATTAATAAACTGCCTTTAGTCAAGCCGGGGACACCGGTTCCCGAGACGATTGCGGTTATGAATGAGGGCAGGCTGGGCGTGGCCATTATTGTTGAAGATGGTGATATTCGTGGATTGATAACAGACGGTGACCTGCGACGCGCCCTGATTGAAGGTGCTGATTCCCTGCAAAAAAATTGTGATGAAATCATGACCTCCACGCCAATCACAATCGATGCTGATGAACGTTTTGCCGATGCCGAGAGCATCATGCTGGATCGTAAAATCAACTCCCTGCTGGTCACTGACAGGGATGGCAAGCTTGCAGGTGTGCTCCAGATCTACGATCTCTGATTAAAAACAGTCCCACACAGGAGGCAGTGATGAACCTGGAATTGACCGATCTGATCGGCTGGATAGGCGCTGCCGGTCTCCTCTCTGCCTACCTGTTCCTGTCGATCGGCAAATTGACTGCCGCCATGCGCCGTTATCACTTGCTCAACCTGATTGGCGGCATTGGTCTCGGTATCAATACCTTCGCGAATCACTCTTACCCTGCAACCCTGGTTAACCTGCTTTGGACAGCTGTTGCCATCTATAGCCTGGTGATGATTTACCGAAAAAGCGCCGGAAAAAAATCGACATGAGTGATTTCCTGATCGCAATACCTCTGCTGATGCTCACTGCATTTGCACATGGTGCCTTCGGTTTCGGTTTTCCACTCTTCAGTACACCTCTGCTCACCCTGGGAATCGATATCCGCACTGCCATCCTGATGACGCTGGTACCAACGGTAGTGATCAATACTGTCAGCGTACTCTCGGAAAAAGAGTGGAAGGAGGCGATCAGGCAATTCTGGCTGATTCCACTATTCACCATTATCGGCAGTTATTGCGGCACCCAGATATTGTTTGCTTTTGATCCCGACCTCTCCAGGATTTTGCTGGCATTGATGGTCATTGGTTACCTGTTGAGTGATCACATCAGGGGTGTTGAAAAAGAACGTATTGTTCCACTCTGGGGACTGGCCCTGTTTGGTTTCATCATTGGAGTCTCAGCCGGCGTCGTCAATGTCTTCGCACCGCTGATTATCATTTTTGCCCTTGAGACAAAGATGAAACCGGAACTGATGGTGACGACATTCAACATCAGTTTTCTGACCAGTAAATCAGGACAAATCGCAGGATTTGTTTCACAGGGTGCATTCCACGGACCAGCCCTGTTTTTCTCCTTGTGGATGCTTCCGCTGATCATCATCAGCCTGTGGATCGGAATCCGGTTGCGCAAACGTCTCGACATGGATGCCTATAAAAAGCTGCTGCGTATTGTGCTGTGGGTCGTTGCGATTATGCTGATAGGGCAGAGCAGTCTGGCCATGTTGCTGTAAAGCTTGTAGATACGACCTCTGTTCAGCAGTACATCACTGATTCACCTTCTTCGGAGATGCAATCCAGTCGGAACAATAATAAATAGAAGTCAGCATGTTACGCCGATCTTTTCATTAGTTATCGGTTATATATCAATGAAGATTGAGCCTGAATGAGATAAGCTTATACATAGGTAATGACAAGTCTGTATCAGTTAGATTAAGTGCCGGTGAAATATATGCTCCGGGAAATCATAATCAAACGAAATCAGTGCTGTAATAATGACGATTCTGTCTGTCGGATTTCGTTTATTGACAGTTGAATATCGATGACAAGTAACGATGAAAGCGGCGTCAACCAGGGAGTGGAACTGGCGATCAACGAGGTGCTGGAATCCGAGACCAAGGCACAGCAGAGAGTTGCTGAATGCGAAATGGAAGCAGAGGTAAGGATTGTCAAGGCACACCAGGCTGCACAACGGATTGCACGTCGTACAGACAAGCGAATCACAAGAATACACCTGCGTTTTCAAACTGTAACCAAAGACTTGGAAAGATGGTTAAAGACAGCGGATAAATATCCGGCTGAGTTTCACATGCAACAGGCAATGCAGGATGAAGTTGTCAGCAGGGTTGTCACAGGGCTGGCTGACCAGTTGACTCACCTGGAACAACAGGATGAGTAGCGGGAGTACCTTGTCATGTTGACTTCATCCAGGTTCGCCTACACGCAGGCACGACTGCAAGTACGCCACGGCCTCAGGCTGAATGAACAGCAGTGGCGGCACCTGGAATCACAACAGGGACTGGCCAATTTCCTTCACGTCGCATCTGAATCAGGTATGAGCGATTGGCTTGCCGGATTGCATGCCGATGACTCGATTCATATTCTTGAAAAATCCTTTTCCAAACATTTCAGAGACTATGTAGAACAGGTTTCCCACTGGCAGCCTGCGCAATGGCGCAAGGCAACGCTGTGGATTTCAGTGCTGCCCGACCTTCCACTGCTTGAGAACATACGGAACAGGGGAGAGGTCCCGCAATGGCTTTCAGATGACGAGGAACTCGGCCCTTTGCTTGAAGTTTCCGACGATGCCCTTGTACAGAGGCTTGCCCTGACTCGCTATGCTCCGTTAACTGCAACATGGCATTCAACCACAAGCATGCTGGAAAGCTGGAGGACGCATTGGAAGGAGTGCTGGCCCGATACATCTGCAAAGGCTCTCGCAGGTGTTGAGAGTGTCGAGGCGCTGATATTGCGCCATCGTGGCTCTTTCATGGAATTGAAAACCCATGCAACAGCTGCGGCACGGTCAGAGTTATCAAAACAGCTGGGGCTTCAGTTCAGGCGTCTAAGCCAACAGCCAGCAGCAGTATTCGCTCATCTCGGCCTGGTAGCGCTTGATGTGGAGCGCTTACGTGGCAACGTTTCCTCACGCGCACTTCTGCTCAACTCAGTGGCGGCTAAGCAATGAGCCTTCGTCCAAAACCGGCACGTTGGTTTGAGGTTCTCGTTGATCGAAACGAGATTTCAAATGCAGCAGAGGCGCTTGCACATACGGGCTTAGTAGAGATCGTTGCCAGGCAAGATAGCAAGGAACAAGTTGGCGCACCGGAACTGCAGGAGAAGCTGCAGGAGTTCACACGCCTGTCACAAAGGTACAGCCACTACTGGCCACAACATGATCTGCATGTTTCGGGCACTGCTGGCACAGCTGATGCGCGGCTGGGCCAAGCGATCCAGCGCATCAACTCCTGGCGGTTTGATGCCGATCCACTGATTACTCGTATCGAAAGCCTCCAGAGTGAGTTCAAGGAACTCGAACTGATTACCGAGTGGCTGCAGGAGCTGCAACAGTCACAAATCGATTTTTCCCTGGTTGGCAAGCAGCGGGGAATTATCGCTGAACGACTGTTCATGGTACCTGAAAAGATACCAATGACACACTATCCCCACAGCCTGTTGGTCAAAGAGGTTATGCATGGGGAGAAGCTCTACCTGTACGCATTAGGCCCTCAACGGCAACTCGACCAGTTGAAGAGTAACCTGCAGCCCTTCAAGAGCAAAACGGTTTCACTGCCCACCTGGATGCAGGGAAATTCAAACGATACCTTGTCAGCAGTTCGCAACCGAAGTGACAAAATCACCACGGAGCTTGAGAAGCATACGGCTTCCCTGCACGCACTGTGCGATAGCTGGAACATGTGCGAGGCACTCGGTGACCTGATGCAGTTGCAGTGGTTTATCGGCAATGTCGGCGACCAGGCAGTCAGCCAGAATTTTGCCTGGCTGAGTGGCTGGACATCCGATATTGATGGTCGCAAGTTGGAAGACGCCATGCAGTCGGCCGGAATTAAAGGGCTCGTCAGCTATCCACCTCCTCCTGTGGAGAGGGAGCGTCCGCTGGTAATGGACAATCCTGTCTGGGCGAAACCCTTTGAAGTATTTGCATCACTGCTCGGTACACCAGGTGCAAACGAGGCTGATCCGGCCAAACTGCTGGCCCTAATCGTGCCATTGATTTTCGGTTACATGTTCGGTGATGTCGGACATGGCCTGTTGCTGGCCGCTGCGGGCTGGTATTTTCACAAGCGCTGGCCGGCACTCGGGGTGCTTTTTGCATGCGGCATCTCCGCGATGATTTTCGGTTTCGTGTTTGGCAGTGTGTTCGGTAATGAGCACTTGCTGACTCCATTGTGGACTAACCCTGTTGAACAACCCCTGCCAGTTCTCATGGTGCCTTTGGCAGGCGGAGCCGTGTTGTTATTGCTGGGTATGCTGATGAATAGCATCGAAGCCTGGTGGGCAGGACAATTTAGAAACTGGTTGCTGTGCGAGGCACCGATAGTGTTGATGTACCTTTCCATTATCGCGCTGTTCTTTAACAGTTCAGCCCTGCTGGTCCTAGTACTTGCCTTGGGCTGGTACCTGTTGGGAAACTTCTTTGTTTCGCAAGAGGAGCGCTTGAAGAACATGCTGTTATCGCTCGGAGCATTACTTGAAGTGATGTTCCAGCTGGTGGTTAACACGGTCTCATTTATCAGGGTGGGTGCCTTTGCATTGGCTCATGCAGGGCTTTCTCTTGCATTCGTCACCATGGCAGACAGTATCGATAGCGTCTTCTTCAAGGTGTTTGTCCTGATTTTGGGTAATGCAATCGTTATTCTTTTAGAAGGGCTTGTGGTATCGATTCAGACCACTCGCCTGGTGTTGTTTGAATTTTTCATCCGTTTTCTGAGAGCTGAGGGGCGCACACTACGTCCTCTCAAGGCTCCAGATCATGAATTTCTTAAAAGGAGAAAAGAGTGAAAAGACACAATATATCTCTGCTGACCCTGTCCGGATTCAGCGCAGTCGTCGCCATAGTTGCAACCCTGTTGCTGGTGTTCGGTAATGTGAATGCTGAAGAGTCAGTTCCTGCGGTTGTTGAAGCGTTGCCGCCCGGGGTTGTGCAGTGGGGTTTCCTTGCTGCTGCATTGGCAACTGGTTTGTCTGCACTTGGTGCTGGTATTGCAGTTGCATCTGTTGGTAGTGCTGCAATCGGTGCACTTGCCGAGAAACCTGAACTGCTGGGCCGCTCACTGATTATCATCGGCCTGGCAGAAGGTATTGCCATCTATGGCCTTATCATCTCAATACTGATTCTAAACAAGGTATTGTAAATGCAGTCTGAGGTTCTGTTTATCGGTGATGAAGTGACAGCGGCAGGTTTCAGACTTGCTGGTGTGACTGTGATGACGCCCGAGAAAGAGAAATTGAACGAGGTATTGGCACAAGTGTGTGAGCATGCCTCGCTGATACTTGTCACGGCAGAATTTATAGAGTCACTCGATAGTCAACTGCAACAGGAGTACATGATGAAAGTTTCTCCAATGATCGTGGTCATTGCAGATATAAATAACGGTGTTCCGGTGACAGACCTGGCAGTTCAGGTTCGCCGTACACTGGGGATACTTGAATGAAGCAGGATGAATCAAGAGTTTCACAGCAAGCTGAAGAGTTGCTGGGCCTGACCAGTTCATGGGCTGAAAAACGCTGTGCCGAGATATCGGCAGAGTGCGACAGCAAGGTGCAAGAGCTTCTTGAAACCGCTCACCATGACGCACGTGTGCGTTTACGCAGCCACTTCGAGTCTGACCGTACTGCCAGCAGGCAGCGTCTTGCAGCGCTTGAAGCGGCCCAGGAAAGACATAAACGTGAAGAGTTGCAGCGGCACGAGGTCATGCTTGTTAAAAAGGTGATTGAAGGCTTGAAGGATGAACTGACTACACGCTGGAAGAATGACGAGCAGCGATCGGGCTGGGTTGAAACCATATGGCAGCTGGCTCACCAGAGGCTGATCAAGGCCTGCTGGACAATCAGTCATCCTCAGGATTGGTCAAGTGATGAAGTTGCAGGGTTTGAACAGAAGGTACATGAATATACCGGTATCGCTCCGGTCTTCGTTGTTTCTGATGATATCGAAGCTGGTCTATTGATAGAGGCTGATGGCGCAAAGCTTGATTGCACCCTGAAAGGACTTCTCAGTAGTCGCTATCGTCTCGAGAGCGAGATTATCGCTGCTCTGGAACAAGATGAGAACAACCAGGATGACAGCTAATGAGTGAAGCAAGAATCAACTGGATTAGCGGCCCCGTACTGCGCGCAACGAGTGAACAGCAGTTTCATATACATGAGTCTATCCGGGTAGGGGAAGTCGGGTTGCTGGGTGAAGTGATTCGTATCAATGGTGACGAAATCGTTGCCCAGGTTTACGAAGATACCAGTGGCCTGCGTCCCGGAGAGGCGGTTTTTGGCAGCGGAAGTCCCCTGTCAGTACGACTGGGGCCGGGATTGCTCGGGAACCTGTTTGATGGTCTGTTGAGACCCTTGACGCTCGAGCAGGGAAATTTCGTCAAGCCTGGAATTCAGGCCCGGGTTGAAGAGAAATTCGGATTTACTCCCCGACTCAAGCCTGGCGACCAAGTTGAGGGGGGGGCGATTTTCGGCACGCTGAACTCTGCTAAAGGCAGACCGCAGTATGCACTGGTTCCACCATGGGTGAATGGTGAAGTGACATGGATTGATGAAGCCGGTGAATACCCGGATGACAAGACCATTTGTATCATCAAGGAGAGCGATGGCAAGGAACACCAGCTCAGTATGTGTCACGACTGGCCGGTGCGTGAACCGCGTCCGATCAAGAAGCGCATGAAGATTCAGGGCCCGCTACTGACCGGGCAGAGGATACTGGATTCACTCTTTCCACTCGCATGTGGTGGCCGAGCCGCCATGCCGGGTGGATTTGGTACCGGCAAAACAGTTCTTCAGGAGACACTCGCCAAATGGTGTGACGCTGACGTCATCGTCTATGTGGGCTGCGGTGAGCGTGGTAATGAGATGGCCGGTGTACTTGACGAATTCCCGCAACTTGAAGATCCACACAGTGGGCGTCAGTTGATGGAGAGGACCTTGATTATCGCCAACACTTCCAATATGCCGGTTGCGGCAAGAGAGGCGAGCATCTATACCGCGGTAACAGTAGCAGAGTACCTGAGAGACCAGGGCTTGCGAGTAGCATTGATGGCAGACTCAACCAGTCGCTGGGCAGAAGCTTTGCGCGAAGTCTCCGGCCGGCTTGGTGAACTGCCGGGTGAGTCCGGCTATCCTGCGTACCTGAGTAGCCGCCTGGCAGATTTTTATGAACGGGCTGCGGCAGTACATACGCTTTGCGGCAAGACAGGCTCCGTCACTCTTATCGGGGCGATCAGTCCGCCCGGTGGTGATTTTTCAGAACCGGTAACAACGCATACCAAGCGCTATACAAAAGTCTACTGGACTCTGGACAGTACACGCGCACAGGCGAGATTCTATCCTGCCGTACATCCGCTGCTCTCCTATAGTGAAGATATACAGAGCCTCGTCGATTTCTGGAAACAGAATCATCACCCTGACTGGCTCAAACAGCGACGCAGATTTCTCAGCATGATGGAAGATCAACAGCGCCTGGAACGTATGGCACGTATCATCGGTAAAGATGCCTTGCCGCCACGCCAGCAGCATACCCTGATGTGTGCCGAACTGATCAACGAGGCATTCCTGAGCCAGTCTGCATTTTCCGATATCGACCGTTACTGCTCACCTCAGCGACAAGCTGCAATGATGCGCCTGATTCACCACTTCATCGTTAAGTCGGAAGAGGCGCTGGAGAGGGGAGTCGCAATTGAGGATATCAGCAGTATGCCGCTGTTACGCCGTTTGCAGCGTATGGGTGAAGAGATCGGCGAGGATAACATCAAGGCTTTCACACAGCTGAGCCACAGCCTTGACGAGGCCTTTTCAAAATTGAAAGAAGGAGAGACCGATGCTGCAGGCTGACCTCTCAAGCAGTGGATCAATTACCCGCATCGAGGGACCACTGCTGTTCCTCAAACGGAATGTTAACGTGGGCCTGAACGACTCTGTTGTCGTCATTGATGAGCAACAGCGCAACAGGCCCGGACGTATCACGGCACTGGATGACGAGAGCATGATCGTCGAGGTGCTTGAGACCACCAGTGGCCTTTCACTGTCGAATACCAGGGTGCGCTTTCATGGTGAAGCGCTGCATTTTGGCATTGGTCCCGATATTCTCGGCCGTGTACTGGATGGCGTCGGTCGTCCGATCGATCACGGCCCGCCAATCTCCTCGAAAAAGCGGCTGCGTATCGACGGCATGTCTATCAACCCGGTGGCAAGAGAAACTCCCAGGGATTTTATCGAAACGGGGTTTTCAACAATTGACCTGATGAACAGCCTGGTTCGCGGACAGAAATTACCGATCTTTTCCGGCGGCGGTTTGCCGCATGATCGTATTGCTGCCGAGATTGCTCGCAGTGCAAAATTGCTCGGCGGCGAGGCAAACGATTTTGTCGTGATATTTGTTGCCATCGGTGTTTCCTACGATACAGCTGACTATTTTCGTAACACCATGGAAGAGAGCGGGGCGCTTAACCATACGGTTATGTTCCTTAATCTCGCTTCGGATTCCAGTACCCAGCGCCTGCTCACTCCGCGTTACGCACTGACCGCTGCAGAGTATCTTGCTTTTGAAGAAAACAGGCATGTATTGGTCGTCATGACAGATATGACTAACTACTGTGAAGCCTTGCGCGAGGTGTCGGCAAGTCATGGTGAAATTCCCGGGCGTAAGGGTTATCCAGGTTACATGTACTCGGATCTCGCGACCATTTTTGAACGCGCCGGTTGTATCAAGGGGTGCGGTGGAACCCTGACCCAAGTGCCGATTCTGACGATGCCATCAGATGATATTACACATCCGATACCTGATCTCACCGGTTACATTACCGAGGGTCAGATCGTGCTCGACAGGGAGTTGCATCGCCATGATATCTATCCGCCAGTGAAGGTATTGCCGAGCCTGTCGCGCCTGATGAAAGATGGAACAGGCGAAGGCTTTACGGACGTGGATCACCCCGCGTTATCCAACCAGCTTTATGCGGCCTATTCACGAGCAATTCATGTACGCGTGCTGGCGAGTGTTATGGGAACCGAGGGATTGTCAGAGACAGATCGCCTGTTTCTGCAATTTGGTGAAGAGTTTGAAAGGGAGTTTGTTCAGCAGGGGCAGAGACGCTCTCTTGAAGAGAGTATGACAGCAGGTTGGGAGCTGTTGATGAAACTGCCGATCTCTGAATTAAATCGTCTCAGTGACATGCAGATCGACACGCATATCAGCGACAGGGAGAGGCAACAACGCCGTGGCAGTTGAATTCACACCGAGCCAATCCGCAGTACTTGAGCTTCGTGACGAGAAGAGCATTGTTCTGGAGGCGTATGATTTTCTTGATGAAAAACGCCTGTTACTGGCTGCCGAGTTACTCAAACAGCTCGAGGATTTTGAAAAGCTGAGTGACAGGCTGGAACAGCAACGTCATCTGTGCCGTAGTGCCATGGGATCAGCAGTTTCCCGTCACGGCCTGCATGGAGTCCAACTCTATCCGCCTGCAGAGATCGAGGCACACTTGTCCCGCGAACAGCGCCCCTTCATGGGTGTCACTCTTGCCAAGTCTGAGTTTGATGCTGAAGATGCGCCAGATAATCTTCTGGTGGCGAACCCCTCACCTGAAGCGGTTGACACCGGTAATGAATTCCGGGAACTGTTGTTTCTCGCTGCAGTGCTTGCAGGAATCAGCGGAAATCTCCATCGCCTGATGGATGAGTACCAGAAGACGGAACGTCGCGCGCGCGCACTGGAGAATGTTGTTATTCCAGAGATCGAACAGCTGCTTGTCAACATGACAGCGCAGTTGGAAGAGTTCGACCAGGAAGAGATTATTCGCACACACCGTGGTCACCAGCAAGCCAGCTAACCGGTTACCATGGTGGCCGCAAAGCCTGTTATGACTTATTCTTGATCCATGCGCGGTCTCGCACAAAGTTATTCGATTGATAGTCACTCATCGCCTGGTCAATCTCTTCCCTGGTATTCATGACAAATGGTCCATATTGAACAATTGCTTCGCCGATAGGCTTGCCGCTGACAAGAATAAAACGTGCCGCTTCATCACCAGCGGTGAAATTGAAGCTGGTATCCTCCGACCCAAGCCTGATCAGGCTGTTAATCGGTAGCTGGTGTGAATTCAATTGCCCGCTGCCTTCAAACAGGTAAGCAAAGCTGTTGTTACTTTCGGGCAGGCTTGTTTGAAAAGATCGTCCCGCTTTAACCTGCACATCAAAATAGCTGACACCGGTAATGTCATCAATAATGGGCGCAGCATGATCTGCAAAATTCCCTATCAGGATTCGAACAATATGGTCCTGTGTCTCGACCACTGGAAATGCACCGGAGTCAAACTCCTGGTACCCGGGCTTGTCCATCTTGTTTGCAGCCGGCAGATTGATCCAGAGCTGGAAGCCGCGCATCAGGCCGTTCTCCTGCATTGGCATTTCTGAATGGATGACTCCACTGCCAGCCTTCATCAGTTGGGCACCACCCGGTTCCAGTTTGCCGGTATTACCCATGCTGTCCTTATGTTCGACGTAGCCATCCAGCATATAGGTAAATGTGCAGAAGCCACGATGTGGATGTGAAGGGAAACCGGCAATGTACTCGTCTGGATCATCACTACCGAAATGATCCAGCATGAGGAAAGGATCAAAATTGCGCAGGGCAGGGGTACCGATGGTGCGATTGACACTCACACCGGCACCCTCCGTGATTTCCATGGCTGGAACAATTCTGGTTTGTTTAAGCATGATTGCGGTTATCCAGGCTGTAGGCACCACTGCCGTGAACTGCGATCAATAACAATCCGCCAGTAATAGCGATATTTTTCATGAACATGATCATCTGTGTCTGGTCTGCTAAGTTACTATGAAAAATGATGCCTGCGACAAGCGTAAAACCTGCTAACGCATAGGATGTCAGCCTGGCTTTCCATCCTGTAATGATAGCAAGGCCGCCCAGGATTTCGAGCAAGATGACTGCGGGCAGCAGTGAGCCTGGCACGCCCATCGCATCCATGTAGCCTTGTGTTCCCTCGTACGCACCGATCTTATTGAGACCGGCAAGCAAAAAGATATGCCCGATAAAAATGCGTGCAACAAGTTGAGTGATTTTTTCCATAACTATTCTCCAGTTAATCTCTTTTGAAAGTTGATTCGTAAACTCGATACGGAAAGTATGGTTGCTGATGATTAATGAATAAAGGTGTAATAATGCAAATAATTGTTCTCTAATTAGCAACAATAGGGTCTTTATGGATCGCTTTGACAATATGGATACATTTGTACGTGTCGTTGAAGCCGGTACGATCAGCGGTGCTGCAGAGAGGATGGGAATTGCTAAATCTGCAGTCAGCCGTCGACTCAAGGAACTGGAGGCACATCTGAATGCGCAACTATTTCATCGAACGACGCGTAAGATGAATCTGACTGACACAGGCAGGGCTTACTATCACCAGTGCGTACGCATACTGGATGATGTGCTCGAAGCTGAGATAGCTACTTCAGATGCGCATGGCACTCTCAAGGGAAAGCTGAAAATCGCTTTGCCAACAAGTTTTGGCCTGTTGCACATGGGGCCGGCAATCAACGATTTTGCACGCACGCACCCTGATATTGAATTCGATCTCGATTTTAACGACCGTGAAGTCGATCTGATACAGGAGGGTTTCGACCTTGCTATCCGTATTGCCAATCTACCTGATTCAAGCCTGATTGCACGTCGACTGACACCTATCCGAACCTTACTTTGTGCCAGCCCTGAGTACCTCAAACAGGAGGGCACACCTCAATCACCGCAAGAACTGAGCGGACACCAGTGCCTTGTTTATACGCTGGTTCCCGATTATGACTATTTGCAGTTAACTGGACCTGATGGGAAACTGGTCAGGATCAGGGTGTCTCCCTACATGAAAGCCAGTGCTGGAGAGTATCTCAAGGATGCGGCACTTGCCGGTCTGGGTATCATTCTCGTCCCATCATTTATAGCGCACAAGGAGATCGAGGAGGGAAGGCTGGTGCCCATACTGAGTGACTATGAAAGTAAACAGTTTGACGCCTATGCTATTTACCCCCAGACGCGGCACCTTTCCAAACGTGTCAGGACATTCGTGGATTTTCTCGTCAAACGCTTTGAAGGCATTCCTGCCTGGGATCTATATTTAAATAGAGAGGGCATACAAAATGCGTAAATTGCATAATAATCAGGGATAGTAAGACGTAAATCTGTAGTGAATCCGGACAGGGCAATAACAATGAATGAAGGGCACTTGGCAGAGACAAAGGAGAGAGCAGGCGACAGTAGTGGCTCTGTTGCTCTTGAGACGTTTATTCCGGTCACCCGTTTTGCCATCATCGATACTCTCGCCAATGAGGCCGAGAGTCATGGTGATCGCAAAGAGATCACCTCATTTTTTCGTTTTCTCGGCCAGTGGCGCCATCTCGAATACCAGCAGCGACTGCTTGAGCTCAAGGAGCACTACCTGCCATTCAGCCCTGACAGGGATACGGTCAAGATACTGGAATATAGTGAAGATAAGCTAAATGACTTCAAGAGAGAGTTGATTGAAGCAGTCACGGGGCTGTTAACGCGAGCCAATTATACGCATCTCGATGATGACACACTGGATAAACTGTTATCGACACACTCTGCCCATGGGCTGGAACTCAAGGTCGATCGTTCGGAATTTGAAGAGACTCTGGTCTATTATCGTGGCGCCGGACACGAGGAGTTACAGCAACGTAACTGGCGAAAGAAGTTCAAAAAAGAGACGGTGATCGTACCGACTTTCAAGCGCCTTTTTCTTCTTCTCAAGCTAAAATCCGAAGATGTTCGAATCTCTGAAGTGATGAAGGAAAAGAATGTCAGCAAGAAAAAGGCCACAAAAATCGTCAGGAAACTGCGTAAGCACCTGCCGAAGGTTAACAGTGGTGAACATATCTACCTCAAGCTGTTCAAGAATATCCCCCAGGAAGATCTGGAGATGATGTTTCCCAACAACCAGGTACGTTTCAGCATGTTTGACAAGGTCAAACTTGGCATGACCGCAGGTGGTGGTACAGTCGCCAGTGTTGCGGGTGCTGCCACCAAGGCGATGTCGGCAGCCGCTGCCTCAAATCCAATCACTCTTGCAGGTGCATTTATCGGTGTCATTGCCGTTATTACCAGGCAGGTAATGAACTTTTTCAATACCAGGAACCGCTACATGCTAACCCTCTCGAAGCGGCTTTATTTTCACTCTTTGGCGGATAATCGCGGTGCACTGACGTTGCTATCGGATCGTGGTGAGGAAGAGGACGTCAAAGAGGAGTTTCTGCTCTACTATTTCCTTTTTCGTAAGCCCTTGCCACGCAATGAACTCCACTTGCTTGACGAGGAGATCGAGACGTTTTTGAGCAACAAATTCAACGTGAGGGTTGATTTTGAAATAGAAGATGCTCTGGAGCGCCTGGTCAGGGATGAAATTGTCACCCTTGATGAGCAAGAACAGTTTCAGACTCTATCGCCGAGTGAGGCATGCCTGTTACTGGAAAAGAAATGGCGTAGACAGCTTGCAGATATGAATGGCTGGATACCCGGACATGAGAACGAAGAGGTATAACCACCCTCAAATAGATATCGATGGATACCCTTGATATCTGTGACTAATGTAAGATGGTATTACCTGAAGTAGATTAGATATAGGTAGATACAAGAATGACCGAAGTGATAGAAGATAACGAGGTACAGGAAAAGAGTAAAGGTTTGCGCGGAATCCACATAATGTGGATCGTTCTTGCCACCATACTGGTGACAGTGGCAGTCACTTTCTGGGTTGTTCGGACCTACATTTATGCAAAGGATTTCACACCGGTTGAACTTAGCGAAAAGGAACATCAGACACTCAACATCAAACTGAAGAGCCTGGGATATAATCCTGGCCCGTCGACAAGTGGAAATTCAGGTCAGGCGGCACAGGAAACTGATGAGCAATGGTTAAGAGCAGAACGTTACAGCGAAGAAAGCGGCAAACGCGAAGTAAGCTTTAGTGAACGTGAACTTAATGCCATGCTGGCTAACAATCGTGACCTCGCAAAAAAACTAGCCATTGATATGGGAGATGATCTTGTCAGTGCCAGGCTATTAGTGCCGCTTGATCAGGACTTCCCGATCCTGGGTGGTAAAACGCTGCGAGTTTCTGCAGGTGTTGAAATGGCATTTCGAGATGCAAAACCTGTTGTCATCCTCAAGGGCGTCAGCATTATGGGTGTGCCTATACCAAACGCCTGGCTGGGCGGGCTGAAAAATATTGATTTGATCAGTGAGTTTGGAGACGCCAACGGATTTTGGAAGAGCTTTGCCGATGGAGTGGAAAATATTCAGGTTGAAGAAGGTTATCTCAAGGTCAAGCTGAAACAATAGTAGTGTCGTCATCAGGAGTACAGAATATGAAAGAACTATCTTGGAGTAATACCTTAAGCGTCGAGGTTGATGAGATCGATGATGATCACCGTAAACTTGTAGGCCTGTTTAATATGCTCAATCACTCTGTAGAGGATGGTGATGATCCGAAATATATAGAAGCTGTGTTGGAAGAGTTAATCACATGCACTGCCTGGCACTTCAGGCATGAAGAGCGATTAATGGTGAAGTATGGATACAAGGACTATGAGGAGCATTATTCCGAGCACAGCAAGCTGATTGAAAGCGCCAGGGAGCTACAACAGACACTCAAGCAGGAAGGTCATCAGATCTCCAATGAGAATATCGAATTCCTGGATAATTGGTTAACAGAACATATTCTTGTTGATGATATGAGACTGGGTTCATTTCTTGCCCAAGTTATGTAGAAGCTGTGGTGGGTATGAAAGAAAGCGGTCATTGCTTTAGCTATTCAAACATTGTTGATACGGCAATTAATCTTAAGAAACCAGGATGTCAGAGTCAGAAAGCAACAGTTTAAGTAATTCTGTTTGTTTGCAAACACCAGTTTTCAGAAAAATTGACTTCAACTGCGATTTTGCAGTGTTGCGAGTGATGTTCAGTTTGCCAGCTGCTTCTTGAAGATCTCGCGACCTTATAATCTCCATTACCAATGCTGATTCAGCGTTTGTAAGCTGAAAGCTTTCACGTAAACATGTCTCGGTAAGTTTTATAGGGAGTGAAGGAGGTGCAAGGATAATTAACGCAAGTTTACTATTGTCACTAGATGACAACACTGAAACCGTTAGTGAAAGCGGAAGGTCATATGAGAGATTTTGTATGCATACTGGAGTAGATTCTATTGTCGTATTGGAATGTTGCTGAAAGACAGCTTTCAGTTCGGTATTGAATTGCTCTTGTGTCGTCTTATCCGTAAAAACAAGGCTATCATTCAATAAAGAAATACTTGATTGCACCTCAAAAATCTCACGCGCTTGTTCGTTGAAGTATATTACCCGTCCTTCCTGAGTAAGAACAACGACTCCATTTGGTATTCGGTTCAGTATTTCTTGAAATTGGCTTGCAGAATCTTCCATTGTTTACATCTACCCATAGTTACATAGCTTCTCTCAGTTCAAGTAAAACAAGTTTTTGGCAGTTCTTGTATCACCCTTATGGGGGATGACCTGATGTTTTTGATTGATTATTATCAATAATCCTATCAGTTGCTCCTCAAGAAAAACTGGTTGGCTTATTAGTAAAAGACTTCATTTCATTGATGGCCGGGCTTAACCGCCCGGTACTTTTTTATAGCATCTATAAATTTATTCAATGATAGTGGCTTGGAGTATCAAAGATAAAGCACCAAGTAATAATAGAAATATCCACTAATAAGATTGAGATGAGGGTAGAAGAAGTCTGATATTGAGTTGATAACTATTTGTAAAGTAACATTGAGTATTATCAATTACTCCAAACGCGCCAATCCACAATAAGTAACTTTTAGTTTTTGAAAGCTGGCATCTAGAAAGGCATATATGACCTCGGAAGATAAAGCACAAAATAAGGTTATCGAGAACATCCCTGCGGTGTCCTATGTCTGCAAAGCTAATGGCGATTTCGGTGCAACTTATATTCGTGAATTCAATTTCCAAGTGCAACTCAACAGAGTTGGTTAGAGGGCAAGCTGCGGTAGCATAGGTAGCTTCTCTCACCGACCAAAGTTAGAGGAG